>CACGJX010000029.1 GCA_902573465.1 uncultured Pelagibacteraceae bacterium | reverse complement strand
ATCGATGAATTTATTGGTCAATCAATACCAATTTATCTCTATGAAATTTCACATGGCACAGAAAAATCACCGAACGAAGCATTAATTTTTTACGGTATTTGTTTTGTCTTATTCAGATTTTTTGATATAGCGAAACCATTTCCTGTAAATTTTTTTGATAAAAACTTTAAAAATAGTTTTGGTGTAATTATGGATGATGTGATTGCAGGAATTTATGTTGTTTTATCTTTAATTTGTTTTATGGTTTTAAGCAGTTATTTTGTGTAATGAAATTATTAATCAAGACATTAATTAAAAAAAAAATCAAAATATCATTTGCTGAGTCCTGCACAGGAGGATTATTAGCATCTACTATCACTTCAATTAGTGGTGCATCAAAAATATTCAATCTAGGTTTGATCACCTACTCTAATCAAGCAAAAATAACGATTTTGAAAGTAAATAAAAAAATTATCAAAAAGTATGGTGCTGTGAGCCATGAATGTTGCTATGCAATGGTTAATAATTTATCTAAAATCTCAAAAGCCAATATTAATGTTTCGATTACCGGTATTGCGGGACCTAGAGGTGGAACCAAAAAAAAACCTGTTGGCCTAGTTTATATTGGAGTTAAAAAAGGAGCTAAAATCGAGATAAATAAATGTTTATTCAAAAGTAAAAAAAGATCCTCAATACAAAAAGCTACTGTAAAAAAAGCCCTAAATCTAGTTCTTAGAGCTGCTAAATAATTGCTCTGCCCTTTTTTGAAATGCATCAGCTATTTTCTCTAATCCAAATTGAAAAGATACAATCATTAATGAATTTAAAAATTTATTTTTGATTTCAAAATCAATATCAAAAGTTACTTCAGTAATTCCATTCTCTTTTTCAACAAAAATCCAATTGTTGGATAAATGATTTAAAGGTCCTTCTATATTCTTAACAAAAATTGAGTCTTTCTCTCTATCAAAAACTACATCACTTTTATAAGTGTCTTTAAACGGTCCTTTTCCTATTGTTAAGTCTGCAATTATTTTTGTTAAATCACCTTCATTTTTATTTTCATATATTTTTGCGCCAAAACAGAATGGAACAAATTCTGGATATTTTTCAATATCTAAAACTAAATCGATTAAATCTTTTTTTTTACATTCAATTAATCGCTTAACTGAAGCTTTAGGCATTAATGTTTTTTTAGTCTGTTTTGTTGAAGTTTAGCGAAGTCTTCATCTGCATGATATGAGGATCTTGTTAAAGGAGATGAGGAAACTAATAAAAAACCTTTTGCTTTTGCAATATCACCCAATTCTTTAAACTCCTCAGGTTTATAATATCTATCTAATGGAAAATGCTTTACAGATGGTTGCAAGTATTGTCCAATAGTTAAAAAATCTACATCAGCAGATTTTAAATCATCCATTACTTGTAAAATTTCATCTCTTGTTTCACCTAAACCAACCATTATTCCAGATTTAGTAAAAACCCTATTGTTCATTTTTTTTGCATTTTTTAAAAGTTCAAGAGATGCAAAATATCGTGAGCCTGGTCTAACTTTTAAATAAAGACTAGGTACAGTTTCAATATTGTGATTAAAAACGTCAGGATCAGCCTCTAATACTCTCTTATAAGCATCACCTTTTCTTAAAAAATCGGGCGTTAAAACTTCGATCGTTGTATTTGGATTAGTTTTTCTTGTTTGGTTTATAACCTCATAAAAATGATTTGAACCACCATCGTCTAAATCATCTCTATCAACTGATGTGATTACAACATGTTTTAAATCTAATTTTTTAACAGCTTGAGATATTTTGATTGGTTCTAGCTTATCTAATTTTTCTGGTTTACCAGTTTTTACATCACAAAAAGCACATGCCCTTGTACATGTATCACCCATTATCATAAAAGTTGCATGTCTTTTACTCCAACACTCAGTTATATTTGGGCAATTTGCTTCCTGACAAACTGTTACAAGATTATTTTTATTTACAATTGTTTTTGTTAAAAAAAATTCCTTACTATTATTAAGTTTAGATCTAATCCAATCAGGTTTTTTCTTAATTGGATTAATTGGATTTTTTACTTTTTCAGGGTGTCTTGGTTTAATTTTTTGTGTCATCTTTTTTTATAATATAAATTTTTTCATTTTTTTT
>CACGJX010000028.1 GCA_902573465.1 uncultured Pelagibacteraceae bacterium | reverse complement strand
GCGACTGCTAAAAGAATGGGTGCAATTGTTTACGCAACAGACGTAAGAATGGCATCTAAAGAACAAGTCGAAAGCTTAGGTGGAAAATTCTTAACTGTAGACGGTTCAGAAAACCTTGAAACTGAGGGAGGTTACGCAAAGGAGGCCTCAGAGGATTTTAAAAAGAAGCAAGAAGAATTACTATCAGAGACTCTTAAAAAAATTGATATAGTGATTTGCACAGCTTTAATCCCAGGAAAAAAAGCACCCGTTATTATTAAAGATAGTATGATTAATAATATGCAATCAGGTTCAGTAGTTTATGATTTAGCTGCTATACAAGGTGGTAATACAGCATTTACTGAAGTAGATAAAATAATCGACAAAAATGGAGTGAAAATCATGGGTGAAAGTAACATATTAAATAAACTACCCATTTCTGCATCAAGCTTGTATGCTAAAAACATGTTTAATTTTGTCTCCAATTTACTGGATAAAAAATCAAATAAAATTAATATAAATTTAGAAGATGAGATAATTGACAAAACATTAATTAAATAAATTTATGGAAATAGACCCTTTAATTTTTAGATTAAGCATTTTTATAATGGCAATATTTGTCGGATATTATGTTGTATGGAGTGTTACACCTTCACTACACACTCCTTTAATGTCAGTTACCAATGCAATTTCATCTGTAATTATTGTTGGAGCTATTATTGCCGGATTATCTGGTGGTTCAGAGTCAGTATTTAATACTTCAAGCATTTTTGGATTTTTAGCCATTGCATTGGCAGCGATAAATATTTTTGGTGGATTTTTGGTAACTCAAAGGATGCTTGCAATGTATAAAAAAAAGAAAAAAACAAATAAATAAAATGATATCAGCAAATTTATCCGCGATTTTTTACTTAATTTCAGGAGTATTATTTATTCTTGCATTAAGGGGGCTATCATCACCAGAAACATCTAGGCAAGGTAACTTTTTTGGAATTTTTGGTATGATTATTGCTGTAACAGTCACATTTTTATCAATCGGAAATTTTTCAAATGGATTTATTTTTGTTTTAATTTTTATTTTAGTAGGTGGCTCAATTGGAGCCTTGATAGCGTATAGGATACCAATGACGGCAATGCCTGAATTAGTTGCGGGATTTCACAGCTTAGTTGGATTGGCAGCAGTATTTGTTGCTATTTCTGCTTTTTTAAATCCAGAGGCATTTAAACTTGGATTTCCTGGGAATATAAAGCTTGGCAGTTTAATTGAGATGTCAATTGGAGCAGCTGTTGGGGCCATCACATTTTCTGGTTCCATAATAGCTTTTTTAAAACTCCAGGGTATCATGTCTGGTTCACCAATAACATTTAAAGGTCAGCATCCTTTGAATGCTATAATCTTAATATCAATAATTATTTTGATTTATTTATTATGCTCAACCCAATCCCCAAGTTTGTTTTGGGCATTATTAGCAGTTTCTTTTTTAATTGGTTTCCTTCTTATAATTCCTATAGGCGGTGCTGATATGCCGGTAGTAATTTCTATGCTTAACTCCTATTCTGGATGGGCAGCTGCAGGTATTGGTTTTACTTTGGAGAATACTGCTTTAATTATTACTGGAGCTCTTGTTGGATCATCGGGAGCAATTTTATCTTATATAATGTGTAAAGGAATGAACCGGTCTTTTTTTAATGTTATTTTAGGTGGATTTGGTGCAACAGATGAGACATCTGGAAAAAAGACTAAAGAGCAAAGACCAGTTAAAAGTGGTAATGCAGATGACGCAGCATTTTTAATGAAAAATGCATCTTCTGTAATAATTGTCCCTGGCTATGGGATGGCAGTAGCACAAGCACAACATGCATTAAGAGAAATGGTTGATACTTTAAAGAAAAACGATATCAAAGTTTCTTATGCAATTCATCCTGTGGCTGGTAGAATGCCTGGACATATGAACGTTTTGTTAGCAGAGGCAAATGTTCCTTATGATGAGGTATTTGAGTTAGATGAAATAAACAATGATTTTGCTAATGCCGATGTTGCATATGTTATTGGCGCAAATGATGTGACAAATCCAGTAGCGAAAACTGACCCACAAAGTCCAATTTATGGAATGCCAGTCCTGGATGTAGAAAAATGTAAATCTGTATTGTTTGTAAAAAGAAGTTTATCTCCAGGCTATGCTGGTATT
>CACGJX010000027.1 GCA_902573465.1 uncultured Pelagibacteraceae bacterium | reverse complement strand
TGAATTTAAATTTTTACAAATCGATAAAATAAATTTTAGTAACTATAATACGATAATCATATTATTATTTTTGTTGGCAGTGATATACTTCATCAAAAGTTTTTTTTTGATATATTTTCAATGGTGGAAAAACGAATTTGCAAATTCATTACAATTAAAAATTTCTAAAAAAATACTTAAAAAATATTTGTATATGCCATTTATAGACGCAATAAAAATAAACTCTGCAGTAAAATTAAGAAATGTGCTTACAGAGACACCAAAGGTAAGAAAATCATTTATCTCTCTAATGACTATAATTGTACAGATTTCAGTGATAAGTATACTTTTTGTCGTAATTTTTATTGCTGAACCCTATAGTGCTTTAATTGCAATTACGTTTTTTTCAATTGTCTTTCTATTTTATCAATTTCTTTTTAAAAATATTTTGAAAATTTGGGGAGAAAAAAGATTAAAACTCAGTGGAAAAGTAATTAAGTCTCTGAAAGACTCTTTTTCGGCAACAAATGAAATAAGAACTTTTCATAAAGAAAAATATTTTATAGATAAATTTTTTTTAAGTGAGAAAGAGTTATTAAAATACATCAAATTTTTTTCTACATTTAACATATCACCTAAAATTATTTTAGAATTTTTTGCTGTGCTATTTATAATTGTTTCTATCTTCATAATGATGAAATTAGGAAATGATAACTCAAAAATTCTTGCAACTATTGTGCTAATAGGTGCTGCCGGAGTTAGAGTTTTGCCTGCAGCAGCTTCATTCATTTCTTGTTTAAATGAATTGAAAAATAGTCAACCATCTATAACTACTATCTTTGAAATATTAAAAAATAATATTTACAAAAATAGAAAAAATGTTGATTTTTATGCACTTAAAAGTCATATCAAGATTGAAAACGTTTACTTTTCGTATGAAAATAAAATCATATTCAACCAAATCAATTTTAAACTTCATAAAAATAAATTAATTGGAATAAATGGTGTTAGTGGATCGGGTAAAAGCACATTAATAAATATTATTATAGGATTATTAAAGCCTCAAAGAGGAAATATTTTTTATGACAATAATAATATTAACGATGGAGAGTTTAATTATAAAATTGGTTATGTTCCTCAAGAAAGTATACTGCTAGATGACACGATATTAAATAATATCACATTCGAAGACAACACAGTCGATTATAATAAGATTAAAAAATTATTACAAATATGTTTTTTGGAAGATTTAGTCTCTGACTCAAAAGATGGTTTAAACTCAATACTTGGAGAAAATGCACTTCAAATATCTGGTGGTCAAAGACAAAGAATATCTATTGCGAGAGCATTATATTTTGATCCAGATATTATCATATTAGATGAATCTTTTAATGAGATTGATGAAAAAACTTCTGAAAAAGTTTTAAAAAATATTATGTTAAACTATAAGGATAGAATTATTATTCTAGTCTCACACAATAAAAATATTTTATCCAAGTGTGACTACATTCTTAATATAAAGGATAAAAAAGTTAACCATGAATAAAATTAATCGTCAAACTAAAGGTAGAGTATTAAATAATTTATTTAAAAAGTTAAAATATTTTAAAGTTCCTATAACCAAGTTATATACGGTTGGAGATTGGTATTTAAACGAAGATTTTATATTAGATGAAATTACAAATTTTTTTTCTAAAAAAAATTTTATAAAAAAAATTGCGATAAGATCATCTTCAATAAACGAAGATAACACAAATAAATCAAATGCCGGTTTATTTTACTCCGAGTTAAATATCAATAGTAGAGACAAATTTAATATTAAAAAATCAATTAACAAAGTAGTTGAAAGTTTTAAAAAGATTAAAGACTCAAAAAAAGTTTTTTTACAAAATGAAATTATAATTCAAGAAATGATATTTAGCTCATCTTTAAGTGGGGTTGCATTCACATATGATCTTAATACTGGAGCTCCATATTATGTTATTAATTATGATGATGTTAGCGGTTTAACAGATACTGTAACTTCGGGAAAAAATGAGCATTCAAATAAATCCCTGATAGTTAGCAGGTATCATATTTCACAATTAAGATCTGATAGATTTATCATTTTAATTAAAGCTATTAAAGAATTAGAAAAAAAAATTAATAGTAAATATTTAGATATTGAGTTTGTGGTAAAAAAAAATTTAGAGGTATATTTGTTACAAGTAAGGCCACTTAATATAAAGACAAAATGGAGTAAACATAAAGAGAAAAATTTTAAAAATTTTTTAACAAAAACTCAGAAAAAAATTGAAAAAACATTTTTAAAAAAAAATAAAAAATTATTTGGTGTTAAAACAATTTATGGTCAAATGCCAGATTGGAATCCTGCTGAAATTATTGGAACTTGCCCACGAATGTTATCTTATTCTTTATATAAAAAACTTATCACTAACAATATCTGGAAAAAATCAAGATTTCTAATGGGTTATAACAACCCTCATGAAAAAAACTTAATGGTGTCTTTTGGTGGTCAGCCATATATAGATGTTAGGTTAAGTCTAAATTCATTTTTGCCAAGTAAATTACCAGAGAGAATAAAGGAAAAATTAGTTAATCATTGGATTGAGC
>CACGJX010000026.1 GCA_902573465.1 uncultured Pelagibacteraceae bacterium | reverse complement strand
GAAAATATTAAAAGAGTAAAAAAGTTAAATAAACTTAAAAATAGAATTTAAGTATACCGCGGGGTGGAGCAGTCTGGTAGCTCGTCAGGCTCATAACCTGAAGGTCGGCGGTTCAAATCCGTCCCCCGCAACCAAATAACAATTAAATTTTAAATTTAGATTTTCTACTATCTACCAAAAATGATTTGACAGTTTCTATGGTCAATTGATTAAATGATTTTCCAAACTTTTGAATTTTTTCAATAATAGTTGGAGGAATTGTTATTATATGGCAGCCCAGTTGTTTTGCTTGAATATAATTATAAGGTTCTCTAACACTGGCCCACAAAATTTCAACATTCTTAAAACTTTTAGACATTTTAATACTCTTTTCAAATTCTGGCACAGGATCTTTTCCTGTATCACCAGCCCTACCGGCAAAGATAGAAATTATTACCTTTGTTTTTTTATTTATTTGTTTTAAAATTTTCTCAGTTTGTTTTGCGGTATAGACTGCTGTTACATTGAGTTTTATATTTTTTTTATTTAATTCCTCAATAACTTTTCCAGTAAATTGATTTTTAGAATTTACAACTGGGACTTTCACATAAACATTCTTTCCCCAAGTATTAATTCTAATACCTTGTTTGATCATATTTTTATGATCATCCGCAAATACCTCAAACGAAATAGGTTTTTTATTACAAATTTTAATTATTTGCTTTGAATATTTCTCATAATTCTTGGCACCAGATTTTCTCATTAGACTAGGATTTGTTGTAAAGCCTCTCACAATTTTTTTTTTACTAAATTTGCTTATTAGTTTTATATCTGCAATATCGCAAAAAATTTTTGTATTCATTTTAAATAAAGTATTAAATTTTTTAAATTGTTTTTTAAAATATAAGATATATATAGCTTATAAATGAAAATTCCATTGTGTAAACCTTCAATAGATAACAAAGAGTTGAGACTGGTTAATAAATCTCTCAAATCAGGTTGGTTAACACATGGGCCAGATAATCTTATTTTTGAAAGTAATTTCAATAAATTAATTGGATCAAAGTACTCAGTTTCTATGAATTCGTGTACTAGTGCTCTTGAGTGTGCAATTAAATGTTTAGATCAAAAAGGAGAGATTATTGTACCTAGTTTTACTTGGGTATCTAGTGCTAATGCAATTATTAACACAGGCTGTAAACCAGTTTTTGCGGACATTGATTTGGAAACAAGAAATATTAAACCTAATTCAGTTGAAAATTTAATTACCAAAAAAACGATTGCAGTCATGGTTGTGCATTTTTCGGGTTTACCGTGTGAAATGGATGAAATTTCCAAAATCTGTAAAAAATATAAATTACATTTAATTGAAGATAGCGCTGAAACTTTAGGAGCAAAAATTAATAATAAATATACAGGTTCATTTGGTCTTGGATGCTTCTCTTTTTTCCCTACGAAAAATATTACGACTACAGAAGGTGGTATGCTTACATTAAATAATAAAAAAATGTACATTAAGGCAAAAAAAATAATTGCCCATGGCATCAGCAAATCAAAAGAAAAGCCTTGGGAGCGATACTCTATTTTACCTGGACATAACTATAGATTACCAAATCATTTGGCAGTACTTGGTAATGCACAACTTAAAAAATTAAAACAATTTAATTTAAAAAGAAACTATATAGCGAATTTATTTAAAAAAAATTTAAATAAATTTAATAATTTAATAGTCATTCCTAAAACTCCAAAGAACTTTACGCATGTATACCAAATGTATACGGTAAGAATTCTTAAAGGTTTAAGAAATAATTTTGTTAGATATCTAAATAAATATGGAATTGAGGCATCGGTTCATTTTGATCCACCTCTGCATCAACAAAAAATTTACCAAAAATACAGGAAGGGAAATCTAAAAAATACTAATTTATTATCTAAGCAAATTGCTACTCTTCCTATTTACCCTGATTTAAAAAAGAATGAAGTTGATTATATTATTAAAATTATAAAAAAATGGTACTTTAAAAGTCAAAGCAAAGTATAAAGTAAAATAAATGAAAAATATTTTGATTACTGGTGGCCTTGGTTTTATTGGTTCTACTTTAGCAAAAAAAATAATTGAAAAACGAATAGCAAAAAAATGTATCTTGGTTGATAACTTTGGTGGATACATAAACCCATCTCATAGTAATTTTTTTGACTATAGAAAAAAAAGAATTGAAAGTTTAAAAAAAAACAAATTTATAATTGAAAGAGTCGATACTAATAACTTTAAAGCTTTATACAATATAATCAGGAAATACAAACCTGAAATTGTTTATCACACTGCTGCATTACCACTCGCAAAAGTTAAAAATGTAAATGCAGATGAGGCCAGAAAAGGATCTGTGGACTCTACGGTAAATCTTATTGACGCAATCAAGATGGAATACACCAATAAACAAAAGATAAAAAAATTTATTTATATTTCATCAAGTATGATTTACGGAGATTTTAAAAAAAATTCGGTTAATGAAGATGATAATAAAAATCCAAAAGATGCATATGGAATAATGAAGTTGTCAGGTGAAATTATTACTCGTGGTTTGTGTAATCTATATGGAATACCTTTCTCTATTATCAGACCTTCTGCTGTTTATGGTCCAACAGACATGAATAGAAGAGTATCACAAATATTTATTGAAGCTGCACTAAAAAATAAACAAATCTATGTTGAGGGCCCTAATGAAAAACTTGACTTCACATATGTTGACGATTTAGTTGAAGGATTAATACTTGTAGCTGTTAAAACGAAAGCGAATGGTGAAACATTTAACATGACGTATGGTAAGGGTAGAAAACTTATAGATT
>CACGJX010000025.1 GCA_902573465.1 uncultured Pelagibacteraceae bacterium | reverse complement strand
TTGGGCCAGATAAATGACTTATCGCTTTAAGATATTAAAGAGGAAAGTCCGGGCTCCACAAGGATACAGTGCCAGGTAACACCTGGCGGGGGTAACCCTAGGGATAGTGCCACAGAAAATAAACCGCCATAACATGGCAAGGGTGAAAAGGTGTGGTAAGAGCACACCGGTTCTATTGGTAACAATGAACGCTGGAAAACCCCACTGGGAGCAAGACTAAGTAGAGGTGACATTGTTGAAAAACTAAAAGCCATCCTTGGCTAGTCACCTGGGTTAGTCGCTTGAGTTTGGAAGTGATTTCAAACCTAGAGAAATGATAAGTTTAAATGACAGAACCCGGCTTACAGTTTATCTGGCAAATTTTTCTTAATTTAAACTATTTACAATTTATAAAATAAATTAGCTTTAATTGCTTAATTAAACCCTTAATTGTGTGTATTGACACTTAGCTTAAAAACCCATAGTATCCCATATATTCCCATAAAAAAGGAATAAAGGAATTTATGGTTTATGTTTTTATCAACCTACGAAAACAAATTAGACAAAAAAGGAAGGGTGTCAGTGCCGGCGAGCTTTAGATCTTATTTATCTAATTTAGGATACAATGGAGTTATTTGTTATCCATCATTTAACAATCAATCTATAGAAGCATGGCCCCAAGATAGAGTTGAGAAAATTTCAAATTCAATAGACACTTTAAATCCTTTTGAAGAAAAAAGAGATTTTTTTGCAACATCAATATTATCAGAAAGCATAAATTTACAATTTGACAGTGAGGGAAGAATTTCACTTACGCCAAAATTACTAAAACATGCAAAAATTAAAAATAGCATGGTGTTTGTTGGTCAGGGCAAAACCTTTCAGATATGGGAACCAACAATTTTTGAAAAATTTAAGGTCTCTGCAAGAAAAAAAGCAAATTTAAATCGTGCAAGTCTTAAATGGGAGCATTAACTTAAAAATAACGGGGGATAACAAAATGACAATTAACTTTAAAACGCCAGAGATAAAAGAATTACAACCTAGACTTTTAGTAATGGGAGTTGGTGGTGCAGGTGGAAATGCTATTAATGAGATGATTGAAAATGGAATGCAAGGAGTGGAATTCATTGCTGTTAATACTGATGCACAAGATCTAAAACATAGTAAAGCTAAATCAAAAATTCAAATAGGTCTTAATTTAACTAAAGGCCTGGGTGCTGGTGCAAAAATTGACATAGGACAAGCTGCAGCTGATGAGTCTTTAAATGATATTGTTAATATTTTACAAGGTGCAAATATGGTTTTTATAGCTGCTGGTATGGGCGGTGGCACTGGAACTGGAGCTGCACATGTAATTGCACGAGCTGCAAAAGAACTAAACATTTTGACTGTTGGAGTTGTTACTTTGCCATTTCTATATGAAGGTCCGTCTAGAATGAGAAGAGCTCAAATTGGTCTTGAAGAACTAAGAAAACATGTAGATACGATAATAGTAATTCCTAATCAAAATTTGTTCAAGATAGCAAATGAACAAACCACTTTTGAAGAGTCATTTAATCTTTCAAATAATGTCTTAATGCATGGTGTTCAAAGTGTTACAGATTTAATGGTGAGGCCAGGTATTATTAATTTAGACTTTGCTGATGTTGAAACAGTAATGGCATCTATGGGAAAAGCTATGATGGGAACAGGAGAAGCTGAAGGCGAAGGTAGATCAATGAAAGCTACTGAGATGGCAATTAGTAATCCTTTAATTGATGACTATACTCTAAAAGGTGCGAAGGGATTACTCGTCAATATTACCGGTGGTAAAGATCTTAAGTTATTTGAAGTTGATGAAGTGGTTAACAAAATAAGATCTGAAGTTGAGGCTGATGCTGAGGTAATTATAGGTGCAATAACTGACCCATCCCTTGAGGGTAAAATTAGAGTATCAATTGTTGCAACGGCTTTAGATGGAAAACAACCTGAGACAAAATCGGTAATAAATATGGTACACAGGATTCAAAATAGAAATCCTGGATATTCTGATTTTTCCAATTTAGGATCTAATACTTCTTTTAATTTTTCAACTAGCGCTCCTATTTCTAGTGGAGCTAATGCTCTAAAATTAGAGAATGAAGTATCAACTGAAAATATTAGTGAAACAATTGCGAATAATAATATTAATCAAATTAATGATCAATATCATGAGGAACTATTAAAAAATCAACAAGCTGAAAGCTTAGTTGAAAACACTAATGAGGATGAGGAAAGTTCTTTCACTCAAGAAGCTGTTGCAGAATCAACTCAAGAAGATGAAATAAAAGATGATTTAAAAGAGTTTGGAGTAGATAGGGATGCACCAGACTTATTTAGCTCTCAAAATGAAACATCTTCCCCAGAAAATTTGTTATCTCAGGATAATGATGATCAGGAGGATGATTTAGAGATACCAGCATTTTTAAGAAGACAAAAAAATTAATGTTCTTCGTAAAAATAAATGGAAGCCACCATAGTACAGGATAAAACAAAACATTATCCAGTACTGCTAAAAGAAATTATTAGCATTATTACCCCTCAATATGGTGGCACATTTATTGACTGTACTTTTGGTCAAGGCGGCTACACTCGAGAAATTCTTAAGAACAAAGACAACAAAGTAATTGGGTTTGATAGAGATTCTGAAAGTTTAAAAGTTGCAAAAGAAATTGAAAAAGAATTTCCAGCCCGGTTTATCTTTAAGAATTTAAATTTTAGTAAATTAGGAAATTTAAAACTCAAAAATGAAAATATCAGAGCCGTATTATTTGATTTAGGTTATTCATTTACACAAATCAAAGATCCAAAAAAAGGATTATCCTTTAATTCTAGTGGTTCGTTGAATATGAGGATGGGTTTAAATGAATTTTCAGCTAAAGAAGTAATAAATAA
>CACGJX010000024.1 GCA_902573465.1 uncultured Pelagibacteraceae bacterium | reverse complement strand
TAATTAGCCAAATAAAAAAAGAAATTAAAACAATAGAAAAAGATGTATCAAAAAAATTCGGAGATTTAAAAAATCCTCTTCTTTTATCAGTTCGATCTGGAGCAAGAGTTTCAATGCCAGGTATGATGGATACAATTCTAAACTTAGGACTAAATGACAAAACAGTGGTTGCTCTGGCTAACAAAACATCCAACGGAAGATTTGCGAAAGATAGCTATAGAAGATTCATCCAGATGTACGGAAATGTAGTCATGGGTGTTGAAAGTTACAATTTTGAGGAATTGATAGAAAATTATAAGTTAACAAAAGGTGTATTGCTTGATACGGATCTCGATGAAGAGGATTGGGATGGTTTAATAAATGATTTTAAGAATGTAGTTAAAGAAAAGACTAGTAAAGATTTTCCTCAAGATGTTTATCATCAATTATTCGGGGCAATAAGTGCTGTATTTTTATCTTGGGAGAGCAAAAGAGCGAAAGTTTACAGAAAGTTGAATCAAATTCCTTCTGAATGGGGAACAGCTGTTAATGTTCAATCTATGGTTTTTGGAAATATGGGTAATGATTGTGCAACAGGAGTTGTCTTCACTAGAAACCCTTCAGATGGGTCAAATGATATTTATGGAGAATATTTGATTAATGCTCAGGGAGAAGATGTTGTAGCTGGAACAAGAACTCCACAGTACATTACAAAGAAGGCGAGAAAAGAGGCAAAAGTTGATGATGCATCTATGGAAGAGTCGATGCCAGAAGTATATCACGAATTATATAAAATCTTAAAAAAACTAGAGAAACATTACAAGGATATGCAAGATGTAGAGTTCACTGTTGAAAGTAATAAACTTTGGATATTACAAACTCGATCTGGAAAAAGAACATCAAAATCGGCAGTAAAAATTGCTGTTGATATGGTTAGAGAAAAGTTAATCAATAAAAACGATGCTGTTTTAAGAGTTGATCCCAACTCTTTAGACACGCTTTTGCATCCTACTTTAGATGAGAGAAGTTCAATCAAAGTTATAGCAAACGGTCTTCCAGCGTCTCCTGGTGCAGTAAGTGGAAAAGTAGTTTTCAGCTCAGAGCAGGCTGAAAGATTAAATGATATGATGCAAGATACAATTTTAGTTAGAGTTGAAACTTCTCCAGAAGATATTCAAGGAATGCATGCTGCGAAGGGAATTTTAACTTCAAGAGGAGGTATGACTAGTCATGCTGCAGTTGTAGCTAGGGGGATGGGAAGACCTTGTGTTTCTGGTTCAAGTGAAATTGAAATTAATTATGATAAAAAAGTCTTTAAAACATCTTCGGCTGAAATCAAAGAAGGTGAAACAATTACTATTGATGGTTCTACAGGAAGAATAATTTTAGGTACAGTTCCAACTATAAAACCTGAGATATCAGGAGATTTTTCAAAATTGATGAGCTGGGCTGATAAAATCAGAAAACTTAAAGTACGAACTAACTCTGAGACTCCTCTAGACACTAAAACAGCCAGAGATTTTGGTGCGGAGGGAATTGGACTTTGTAGGACCGAACATATGTTTTTTGATGAGGAAAGAATTTTATCAGTGCGAGAAATGATTCTATCAAAAACGTTAGATGATAGATCTAATGCTTTAAAAAAGATTCTACCACATCAAAAAAAAGATTTTATGGAGATATTCAAGATTATGCATGGTCTTCCAGTTACTGTAAGATTGTTAGATCCACCATTACATGAATTTTTACCGAAATCTGATAAAGAAATTTCTGAAGTAGCTAATGTTGTTGGATCAGATAAAAAAGATATTGAAAGCAGGATAGAAGAACTTCATGAACAAAATCCAATGTTAGGACATAGAGGTTGTAGACTTGGCATTTCATTTCCTGAAATTTATGAGATGCAATGTAGAGCGATATTCGAGGCTCTTGCAGACTTAAAAAAAAACAAACAAAAATTTGCTTTTCCTGAGATAATGATTCCTTTGGTTTCAACCGAAGCCGAGATTAAAATAATGAAAGATTTAGTAATCAACACTGCAAGAAAAGTTCAAAAAGAAAATAAAACAAAAATTGAATTTCTTGTGGGTACAATGATTGAGTTACCTAGAGCAGCAATTAAGGCTGATGATATTGCAAAACACGCTGAATTCTTTAGTTTTGGCACTAATGATTTAACACAAACAACTTTTGGAATAAGTAGAGATGATAGTGGTAAATTTTTAAATGATTATATAGATAATAAGATTTTTACTGTTGATCCGTTTGTATCCATTGATGACGGAGTGAAAGATTTAGTCGAAATAGCAGTTTCTAAAGGAAAAAAACAAAATAAAAAAATTAAATTAGGTATATGTGGTGAACATGGTGGTGATCCAAAGAGTATTAAATTTTGTTCAAAAGCTGGGCTTAATTATGTTTCCTGTTCGCCTTACAGAGTTCCTATAGCCAGATTAGCAGCGGCACAGGCTGAGCTAACGAAAAATAAAAATTAAAAAAACCAAATAATCTAGATTTCTAGTTTGAAATCTATAGCTGGGGCACTATGAGTAATGCTCCCGATTGAAATTCTATCTACTCCGGTCATAGCAACAGATTTTACAGTTTTAAGATTTATATTTCCTGAAGCTTCTGTCTCATAATATTTTTTAACAAGTTTTACACCTGCTCTTAGATCTTTAATACTCATATTATCAAACAAAATAGTGTTAAATTTAAGACCAATAATCTTTTTCAGTTGTTTTAAATTATCCACTTCAACAGTAATTTTTTTTCCTTTTTTATTTTTTATTGCCAATGAAACTAATTCTTTTAAATCATAACTAGCGATATGATTATCTTTAATCAAAAATTCATCACTTAAATTAAATCTATGATTTGTACCGCCTCCTAATTTAACTGCGTATTTTTGAATAACCCTGTAATTTGGTAAAGTTTTTCTGGTACAGCAAATTTTGCACT
>CACGJX010000023.1 GCA_902573465.1 uncultured Pelagibacteraceae bacterium | reverse complement strand
CAACCACTGATTTTTTTTGCTTAGTAAAAAAATTTAAATTATAGTTTCTTTTATACATTTGTTTTAATATATAACGCGTTTCTTTATTTTTAATTTTTTTTTTATTATCTAGATGAAATGAATAGTTGGCTAACTTATGATCTAAAAATGGCACTCTATTTTCAACACCTGCAATCATTGCTAATCTATCCATATATTTTAGGCTTCTTGGTAAATTCACTCTTTCAATATCGACTAATTGAGATTTTTGCAAAAAATTAATATTTTGAAAACTATTCTCATTAAAATAAAATTTTTCATCTATCACACTAGAGAGGAAATCTTTGTTAAAATTGTCTATATTTATAAATGGAGTACAGTCTTTTGTTGAGCCTTCTTGAAATGATAGTGTTATTAATTGATTTAATATTAAATTAATAATAAAATCTAAAATTTTTTTGTAAAAAGTAAGTTTTTTTTTATATTCCTCTGAAAAAAAGTTAATAAAAAGACCCATGAACGGGCTATTAAACTCAGCATAATTAACAATTTTAATTTTTTCACGAAGAATTTTAAATAATTTTCCATGGTTCGGAAGTCTTCCTTTCTTTAGGAATGTTAGAACATTTTCCCAACTCCTGTTGTGTTGGCCGTAAATATTTGAGTAAATTTTTCTAGAAATATCATCTGTAAACCATGGATTATGTTGTCGAGTAAAACATATTCTACACTCATAGACTTTGATTTTCCTCATGGTAGTTTTTGATATCGATAAATCTGAGGAAATTGCATCAGTATAAAAGTTATTAATAAAAATCTGTTTCTTTTCTTTTTTTATATGTTTCGATCCACAAAAAATACACATATTATAATTTTTAAAAATTTTCATTATCAATCAAATTTGTAAAATTTTTTGGCTACACGATAATCGTTTAGGTTGTCTATCTCAAACCATTGAGATTTTGATGGTGTTCCTTTTACCTTAAGAACATTATTTGAAATTAAATTATCAATTAACTTAGTCATTTGCATATTTTTATTTCTGCTTTTAATTTTGTTCAGATAATTATTTACTTTTTTCCAACTCTTAGGAGTAAATTTTATAATACCCATAAACTGACCCTCAATATCCTTATATTTTTTCGGTTTTTTCCCTATTTCCATAACATAATTATTTTTTGAAATTTTAAATGTTTCAAGATCCTCAAGAGGTCGCTTGTATCTTAATTTCCAATTTTTTTTCCAATTTAAGTTATATGGCAATTCAAGTTGAGTTTTAGATTTTAGTAAATCTAAAATAATTTTTTTATCAAATAAAATATCTGAGTAAGATACAATACAATTGAAACTTTTAAGCCAACTTTTTGCCTTAGTAAGTGAGAAAACCATATTTGTACTTTTCCATTTATTGTTATTAAATTTTTTCAAATTATATTTATTAAATAATTTATTTTTATATCCTGTAACTATAGCTATTTTTTCAATTCCAGATTTTAAATAAATTTCTAATTGATGCTCCAGTAATGTCTTATTATCAATTTTTATAAAAGCCTTCGGTTTAAAATTTGTGAATTTTTTAATCCTACTCCCTCTACCTGCTGCTAAAATAATTGCTCTCATTGATTAAATATTTTCTTAAAATTATTTAAATCATATTTTTTAAATTTTTTTTCTCTCTCTGGATGCCACATCCATCCATGCCAGTTATAGCTTTTATGTGAAAAGGACTCTATGCTTCTGTCTGAGGAAATAAAATTAATCTTGAGTGATTGTGGACATTTTTTTATCGCCCAATTATGATAACTATTAACCATAATTTTTTTTTTGCTATTGTGAAAATCATATATCAAATGAGATTTTCCGACATGTCCTTTTATTTTAACTAACTTTCCCCCTTCAAACTTATTTATAACCTGCATACCTCTACAAATACCTAATACAGGAAGTCTTTTTTTTCTTGCAAAATTAAGTAATTGAAATTCTACTATATCTCTAGATCTAAATTCACCAAGATCATTTCCACCACTTAATACTATTCCATGAATTTTAACTCTGTTTAATAGATATGACAAAAAAATGTTATTATTTTTTTTAACTTCTCCATAATTTGGTATTTGAATGGGTACAAACCCACATTTAAATACAAACTTAATAAGATTTTGATCTATACAATCTCTTACCTCTTTTCCTTTTTTTGAAATTTCAATTCTTTGAGTAAGTGCAATAATTTTTTTTTTCATATTTTGTTAATCTAATATTGATTTAACCACGCCACCTGCGCAATCTAATTCAATTCTAGGAGCATCTTTTAACCTTTCAAATATTTGTTCTCCACATCCTATAGCAGCTGGGACAGATAGCTCAGCACATCTAATGGCCATATGTGAATTTGATCCTCCATATTTTGTAATTAATCCCTGTATTTTATAGGAGAATATCCAATCATATCCTGGGTCCGCACTCTCAATAAGAACTATTTTATTATATAATTTTTTAGAGATTTTTAAATCATTTAGAAAAAAAGAATTTTGTATAACTTTTTTATTTGATACAAAATTAGGTTTGTTTGATTGGAATGGAATAATATATGCAGCTGATGAATCAGACATTAATTGAGGCAGTTTTATTTGACAAGTTTTATTAAAATTTTCTCTATTCCTATTTATAATTCCTAAAACCTCGCGTTTTTTTAATTTATGCAACACTAAAATATTTTCATAACTCATGTGTGATAATTGATCCCGATTGAGTTTAAATTTTTGACCATAATTAGAAATTTGTTCAATTATATGACTTAATAATTTTGTAAATTGAAATTTTGAATATTCTCTCAATTTTATCGAACTCTCAATATATTTAAAAATTAAATCAGAGTTTAAATTTATTAAATTATTTTTTAATAATAATGAGTTAATTTTTAATATTTCATTGCGAGAAAGTGAAAATGAATTATGACTAATTCTTTTGCTTTTCTTTTTTGAGTCTGTTAAATTTGGCTGTTGATCGTATCTTTTAGATAAAATGTTATATGTCCCTGGTCTAAGGTGGCCGTATTTATCAAGAAAAATTTTTTTTTGCTTCTTTGAAGATTTGATAAAATTAAAATCGTTCAAGAACTCTGAAGTTATAGTTTTAATACTTTGTAAAAAAAAATCTATTTTTTTATTAGC
>CACGJX010000022.1 GCA_902573465.1 uncultured Pelagibacteraceae bacterium | reverse complement strand
AATTAATTCTTGCTTTAACTGCTTTTACTAAAGGAATTTTATTTTTGATTTTCGATAATTCTTTAATAATATTTATCTTAAAGTTTTTTGATAAGCTTGTATTCTTAAGTTTAATACAATCTAAAATAATTTTTTTGTCTGAAAAATAAATTTTCCTTTTACCAAAATCTTGAGTTTTCTCATGACCTTTTCCAGCAACCAACAAAATATCACCTGTATTTAAATTTTTGATGGCCTCAGAAATAGCTTTTTTTCTATCAGGAATTTCTTTTATCAAAGTGTTTTGAATACCCTTTTTAATATCATCTCTTATTTTTCTTGGATCTTCAAATCTAGGATTATCATCTGTTAAATAAATTTCGTTAGAATAATCACATGCAATCTTTCCCATTTTAAATCTTTTATTTTGATCTCTATTTCCACCACAACCAAAGAGTAAAATTATTTTTTTATTTGGAAATTGCTCTTTAAGGTTTGAAAGACATATTCTAAGAGCATCTGGTGTATGCGCATAATCAAGTATTACTTTAGACCTATTTTTGATTTTACCTATTTTTTCAAGTCTTCCATCTATTGGCTTGAGTTGTGATAAAACATTTAGAATCTTGATTAAACTTATATTGCTATTTTTTGCTGCAATAATCGCCATTAAAATATTTTTTAATTGTATTTTTCCAATAAGATTTAAATTTATTTCTCTTGTTAGATTATAGTATCTAATTTTTAATATTTGTTTCTCACCTCTATAACTATGAGATAAAATTTGAAATTGATTTTTGCTATTATTTAAAACCTGCAATTTCAATTTTTTAGAAATTGCGATTTTTTTTATTCTTTTAAATTCTGGTAATGTTTCATCTGTTATTACATTTCCTTTCTTTCCTATCAAATTTTCAAATAAGTACTGTTTTGCTTTAAAGTAATCTTTAAAATTTTTATGATAATCTAAGTGATCTTGAGATAAATTCGTGAAAATACCAGATGAAAACTTTAGACCATCCAACCTATGTTGAGTTAGACCATGGCTGGATGCTTCCATAATTACATTATTAATTTTTTGAGATTTTAATTTAGATAATATTTGTCCCATTCGAATTGGGTCTATCGTAGTATTTTGTAAATTTCGTCTTATATTTTTCGATTTTACACCTAATGTTCCGATTGAGGCGACTTTTATTTTATTAAGGTTTAACAATTGAAAATAAAAATCTGAAACAGATGATTTTCCATTTGTTCCAGTTACAGCAATTAAATTATTTGGTTTATTCTTATGAATTTTAAAGGCGATTTCTGCTAAAAGTTTTCTAATATTTTTAGTATGAATGAATAAAATTTTCTTTTGAAAATTTGTAATTCTTTTCTCGCTTATGATAATTTTAGAGCCTTTTTTAATTGCAGTAGAAATAAATTTATTTCCATCAAAATTATTCCCTTTAATAGCAAAAAAAATATTATCTTTTTTAATATCTTTAGAATTGAATGAAATTCCAGAGAAAAAAAGTTTTTTTTTACTATTGTCTATATTTGTAAAATAATTGCCTAATAACATTGTTAATTAACTTCCGCGTATTTTGTGGCTAAAATAGGCCCAATCTTTTCTATAATTTGACCAACAACTTCAACTGAAGTCCAACCCGCAGTATTAAAAGGAGTTCCTTTATATTTTATTCCTGATCCATCTCTATAATTATAAATGTAATCACTATTTGTTTTAGGCTCATCTAGCATCACAACTAGGCTATACTTAGGATTTGAAGCAGGAAATACAGATGCAAAAGTATTAATTTTTTTTCGAGAGTAACCACCTTCTAAGATTTTTTCAGCAGTGCCAGTTTTTCCTGCAACTTCATAACCTTCCACGTTAGCTAATGTTGCGGTTCCTTCCTTTGTAGTTACAATTTTTCTCAATATTTTAACAAGATTTGTTGAAACATTTTCTTCTAAAATTCTTTCTCCTTTAGTATATTTTTCTTTTTTTATAAGAGTAGGATTAATCTTAAAACCACCATTAGCGATAGTGGAGTATGCGCTAGTTAATTGCAAAATTGTAGTAGTAATTCCATGGCCGTATGAGGTAGTTGCAAGCTTACATTTCCCCCAATTAAAAGATATTGGTTTACCCATTTCCTCTATGTCAAATTGTATTGAGTTAATTAAGTCGAGATCATTTAAAAATTTTTTATATTTTTCAATCCCAATCGCTTGACCGATTCTTACCGAACCTATGTTGCCAGAACGAATTAGTATTTCTTCGGCAGTTAAGCTAGAGGGAATTTTTTTATCATATTCACTTATTGTATTTTTTCCACAAGTAATACTTTTTTCTAAATTTTTAAACTCAGTATTTGTATCTACTATTTTTTCATTTAAGGCTGCTGCCAAGGTAAAAGTTTTAAAAACAGAACCTAATTCATAAACGCCTTTAGTTGCTCTATTAATATAATTAACATCCGTAATATTTTGTCTTTGATTTGGGTCAAAATCAGGCAGAGAGATAATTGATAAAATTTCACCATTTTTAATATTCATTAAAATTGAGGCACTACCCTTAGTTTTAAATATTTTATTAAACCTTGTTAACTCTTCTCTTATCAGAAACTGAATATCTTTATCTACAGTAAGTTGAATAGATTTATCGTTTTTTTTTAAATCTATATCTAATGATTTCTCTAACCCAGAAATTCCTAAGTTATCATCATCTATTTGTCCAATTATATGACTAAATAAATTTTTTTGAGGATACACTCTTGTAAGATTTTCATGGGGTTTTATTGATTTATCACCCAACATCATAATTTTCTCATAATTCTCCTCTGAAATTTTTTTTTCGAACCAAAAAAATTTATCTTTTAAAAGTTTAGAATTAATCAATTCAAAATCTTTATCGGGAAAAATATATTTTAGATTAAGTAACAATTTTTTTTTATCTATCGCTTCAACTGGATTTATTCCAATATCGATAGAATTAACTGTTTTTGCTAAAAAATGATCGTTTCGGTCTAAAATATTTGCTCTCTGAATTTTATTAAAAGAATCATAATTCTTTGAAATATTTGAATTAAAATCTCTAGATCCAAGATGAGTAAGATGAATACAATAAATTACAGAAATTAAAAAAAAAATAAAAAAAATAAATGCAACTCTGTTGAATCTTATATCGAAATTTTTTTTGTCGTTTTTAAATTCGAATTCTTCTTTGTTTTCTTGGAGAATAAACTTCATATTATTATTTTTCGCTATCTATAATTTTGACATCATCTGTAAGAATTTTTTCTTTTGTTAAGTAAATAATTTCAATTTCATTTATACTTTTTTGGGTCAACCTATTTTCAAAATAAAGATTTTGATAATTAATCAGTTTTTCTGGGGAACTCAAATAATCAAATTCAAGTTTTGCATTGTCCAATTCTAAACTTAAATCTGATATACTCTCTTTTAAACTAAACAATTCTTCATCAATTTTCTTCGTAGAATTTTTTACAAAAGAGGTAATTACAATAAGCGAAAAAATTAAACTAATAGTTAAAATTTTTTTCATAAGTTAAGTCCAAGATTTTCAACTTCGATTAAATCTTTAAATTTTTCTAAAATATCTGTTTTAAAA
>CACGJX010000021.1 GCA_902573465.1 uncultured Pelagibacteraceae bacterium | reverse complement strand
AAGAAGAGTCTCTGCGTTAGGACCTGGTGG
Source organism: uncultured Pelagibacteraceae bacterium (assembly GCA_902573465.1). Taxonomy (GTDB): domain Bacteria; phylum Pseudomonadota; class Alphaproteobacteria; order Pelagibacterales; family Pelagibacteraceae; genus Pelagibacter. Next base: position 3,629 of record CACGJX010000021.1, on the reverse strand, counting down.
ATTAACTAGGGAGAGAGCTGGTTTTGAGGTGCGAGATGTACACCCAACACATTATGGAAGAATTTGCCCAATTGAAACACCTGAAGGACCAAATATTGGATTAATTAATAGTTTGTCAACCTATGCGAAAATTAACAAATATGGCTTTATTGAAAGTCCTTATAAAAGAGTAAAAGAGGGAGTTGTTCAGGATAAAGTTGAATATCTATCAGCGATGGAAGAAACTAAATACACAATCGCTCAAGCAAATACAAAATTAGATAAAAATAATAAAATTATAGAAGAACTTGTATCATGCAGACAAAATTTAAATTTTTTATTATCTAAGCCTGAAACAATAGATTATATTGATGTATCTCCAAAGCAGTTAGTGTCGGTTGCCGCTTCACTAATCCCTTTTTTAGAAAATGATGACGCAAATAGAGCATTAATGGGATCAAACATGATGAGACAAGCAGTTCCTTTATTGAAACCAGAGGCACCACTTGTAGGAACTGGTATTGAAAGTGACGTAGCATTAGATTCAGGAGTTACAATTGTAGCTAAAAGAGACGGTATTGTAGATAAAATCGATGGTAAAAGAATAGTAGTAAAAGTTACTGAGGAGATTGATTTTACAAAATCTAGTGTAGATATTTATAATTTACAAAAATTTAAAAGATCAAATCAAAATACTTGTATCAATCAAAGACCGCTAGTGAGAGTAGGAGATAAAGTCAAAAAGGGAGATATTATTGCAGATGGTCCATCTACTAGGTTAGGCGAATTAGCTTTAGGGAAGAATGTTACTGTGGCTTTCATGCCTTGGCAAGGCTACAACTTTGAGGACTCTATATTAATTTCTGAGAGATGTGTCACAGATGATGTTTTTACTTCAGTTCATATTGTTGAATATGAAATTATGGCTAGAGATACTAAGCTAGGTGAAGAAGAAATTACTAGAGATATACCAAATGTAAACGAGGAGGCTTTAAAAAATTTAGATGAATCTGGAATAGTTTATATAGGAGCGGAAGTCAATGCTGGTGATATACTTGTTGGAAAAGTTACTCCTAAAGGTGACTCTGCATCTGGTCCAGAGGAAAAATTATTAAGATCAATATTTGGTGAAAAAGCTATCGATGTTACAGATACTTCATTAAGAATGTCCAGAGGAAGTAGCGGTACAGTTGTTGATGTAAAAGTTTTTAATAGACACGGCATAGAAAAAGATGAAAGATCAATTACTATTGAAAGAGCAGAGATTGATCAAGTTCAACAAGATAAAATTGTTGAGGAAGAAATCTTAGAAAGAAGTATAAAGCAAAGGGCTTCCCAAATTTTTTCTGGCTCTTCACTTTCTAAAAAGATCAAAAATTTTGATACTGGAACGAAAATTGATTTTGATATGGTTGAAAAGTTAACGATTACTGATGTATTTAAAATATCGGATGGTAATTCAAAAAATAATACTGCAATAGAACAGCTTAAAGACCAATACAATAAAGCAGAACAAGATATAGTCGATAGATTTGAGGATAAAGTTTTAAAAATTAGAAGTGGTGACGATCTTCTCCCAAGTGTAATGAAAATGGTGAAAGTGTTTGTTGCAATCAAAAGAAGACTAAGACCTGGGGACAAAATGTCAGGAAGACATGGAAATAAAGGCGTTGTTAGTAAAATAGTTCCAGTAGAAGATATGCCATATAGAGAAGATGGTCGACCTGTGGATATTGTATTAAATCCATTAGGTGTGCCAAGTCGAATGAACGTAGGACAAATTTTAGAGACTCATTTAGGATGGGCTTGTAAAGAGTTTGGAGAACAAGTTAAAAATTTGGTAAATGAAAATCACAAAAAAATTGAAAAAACAGAAAAAATTTCAAATTTTTTAAAGTCAGTTTATGGAGAAGAAATTTATAGTCAAAAAGTTGAGAAATTAAATAAAACTGAATTTGAAGATTTATGCTCAAATCTTCAAAATGGTATAGCGATTTCAACACCAGTTTTTGATGGTGCTAAAGAAAAAGATGTAACAGAAATGCTTGAATTGGCAAAATTACCGGGCTCAGGTCAAACCTACCTATGGGACGGTAGAACAGGTGAGAAATTTGATAGACCTGTAACTGTTGGTATAATCTATATGCTTAAATTGCATCATTTGGTTGAAGACAAAATTCACGCAAGATCTACTGGTCCCTACAGCTTAGTCACCCAACAACCACTTGGTGGTAAGGCCCAATTAGGTGGTCAAAGGTTCGGAGAAATGGAAGTGTGGGCTCTAGAGGCGTATGGAGCTTCATATACATTACAAGAAATTTTGACTGTTAAGTCAGACGATGTAGCTGGTCGTGTAAAAGTTTATGAAACAATAGTTAAGGGTGAAGAGAATTTTGAGTCTGGTATACCAGAGTCTTTCAATGTCTTAGTCAAAGAGATTAAATCATTAGCATTAAACGTGGAGCTAAATTGATTATGAAAAAAGAGTTAACTGATCTGTTTAAAAATTCAGAGATATCAGAGGCTCAAAATTTTAATAGTATCAAAATTTCATTAGCCAGTCCTGAAAAAATTAAATCATGGACATATGGTGAAATCAAAAAACCTGAAACTATAAACTATCGAACATTCAGACCAGAAAAAGATGGTTTATTTTGTGCAAGAATATTTGGACCTATCAAAGATTATGAATGTTTATGCGGTAAATATAAAAGAATGAAATTCAGAGGAATAATTTGTGAAAAGTGTGGTGTTGAAGTTACTAAATCTAATGTTCGTAGAGAAAGAATGGGACATATCAATTTAGCTACTCCTGTAGCACATATTTGGTTTCTAAAATCTTTACCAAGTAGAATAGCGCTCGCCGTCGATATGAAGCTTAAAGAAATTGAAAGAGTATTATATTTTGAAAATTTTATTGTTATAGAGCCAGGTTTGACAGGTTTGCAAAAAAATCAACTTTTAAATGAAGAAGAGTTGGCAAAATATCAAGATGAATTTGGCGAAGAGGCTTTCTCAGCTGGAATAGGTGCAGAGGCTGTTCTTGAAATGCTAAAAAATTTAGATTTAGAATTAGAGAGAAAAAATTTGATTAATTACATTAAGGAGACAAAATCAAAAGTTAACGAGGAGAGAGCAATAAAAAGATTAAAATTAATTGAGTCATTTATTGAAACTGGTCAAAAGCCAGAATGGATGATAATGACTGTTGTTCCAGTGATACCACCTGAATTAAGACCACTAGTTCCTCTTGATGGTGGTAGATTTGCTACATCTGATTTGAACGACCTTTATAGACGAGTGATTAATAGAAATAATCGTCTTAAAAGACTAATGGACCTTAAAGCACCTGATATTATTGTTAGAAATGAAAAAAGAATGTTACAAGAGTCTGTAGACGCTCTCTTTGATAATGGAAGAAGAGGGAGAGTAATAACAGGTACTGGCAAAAGACCACTTAAATCCCTTGCAGAAATGTTAAAAGGTAAGCAAGGAAGATTTAGGCAAAACTTATTGGGTAAACGAGTAGATTATTCTGGAAGATCAGTAATTGTTGTTGGGCCGGATTTAAAACTGCATGAATGTGGTCTTCCAAAAAAAATGGCTCTAGAACTTTTTAAACCTTTTTTATATGCCAGATTGAATAAATT
>CACGJX010000020.1 GCA_902573465.1 uncultured Pelagibacteraceae bacterium | reverse complement strand
AACCAGTCATTTTCATATCAGGACACTTTAATAATTTTGAATTAATGGCCATGCATATTGAAAAGTCGGGTATTAATTTAGCAGCAATTTATAGACCTTTGAATAATAAATTTCTTAACCCAATAATGGAAAAAATAAGAAAAAAATATATTTGTAGAAAACAAATCAAAAAAGGTATTTCTGGCACAAAGGAGCTCCTTAAAGAATTTAAAAATGGCACATCAATAGCATTGATGATTGATCAGAGGGTCTCAGAGGGTTTAAAATGTAGTTTTTTTAATAGAGAAGCATTAACAACAACGATTCCTGCTCAATTTGCAAAAAAATTTGGAGCATCAGTTGTACCAATATATATAGAGAGATCTATAAATAATGATTTTAAATTAAAGATCCTAAATGAAGAACAATTTTCTAGGGAAGATTCAATTGATAAAATCACTTTAAAGCTTAATAAAATTTTAGAAAAGATGGTTGTTACAAATCCTAATCAATGGATATGGACGCATAATAGATGGAAAATTTAAATTAATTTTTATTATTTTCTTTTTTTAAAAAAGCTTCTTTATAAGAATAATACGCCTCTTGAGTTTCAACATTCCAATAATTTAAATTTTCAAGAAGTATTTTTTTACCAGATACGGCACATAAAACATGATCTCCATTTTCTATAATCTTAAAATTATTTGGTAAATATTTAATTTTTGCTAATTTTTTCATGATATAAATATATATATATATTATATGAAAGTAGGAATAATAGGAAGCGGGGGAAGAGAGCATGCTTTATGTTTATCTCTTAAAAAATCAAAAAAAATAGATAAAATATATTGTTTTCCTGGAAACGCGGGGACAAGTTTTGTTGCTGAAAACATACAGACTGATTTAAATAATTTTGAAGAATTAAAAAAAATTATTCAAAAGTTAAAAATAGATATAATTATTATTGGACCAGAAAAACCACTCGTTGATGGGATTGTTGATTTTTTAGAAAACAATCAAATTAAAGTTTTTGGTCCCAATAAAACATCCTCTCAATTGGAAGGATCAAAAATATTTACAAAAAATTTATGTAAAAAATATGATATTCCAACTGCGAATTTTGGAGTTTTTAATGACCAAGAAAAAAGTCTGTTGTATTTAAAAGAATGTAATTATCCTATTGTAGTGAAAGCTGATGGGTTAGCAGCAGGTAAAGGAGTTTATATATGTGAAACTATTGAACAATCAACAAATGCAGTTAAAGAAATTTTTAATGGTAAGTTTGGTGAGGCCAAAGAAGTATTAATAGAGGAATTTTTAAAAGGTGAGGAAATGAGTTTTTTTATAATCTCTGATGGAGAAACTTATAAAAAATTTGGAAGTGCACAAGATCACAAAAGAGCATTAGAGGGTGATAAGGGAAAAAATACAGGTGGTATGGGAGCATACTCTCCGTCTCGGCTGGAGGATATAAAATTAGAAGAAAAGATACTAAAAAAAATAATAAATCCAACCTTAAAAGGATTAAAGGATTTAAACACTGAGTTTAAGGGATTTTTATATGCTGGTTTGATGATAGTTAATAATGAACCTTTTTTAATTGAATACAATGTAAGAATGGGTGATCCAGAGTGTCAAACTATACTTCCGAGACTAAAAACAGATTTCGCTGAAATATTGAGCGCTTGTGTTAATAAAAATCTTAAATCAATTAATATAGATTGGTTTGAACAAAAAAGTTTGTGCATAGTTTTGGTATCAAAAGGTTATCCTGAAAAATTCCAAAACAACATTGAAATTGAAGGATTATCAAAATTGAAACTTAAAGATAATGAACACATTTTTCATGCGGGAACAAAGATAATTGATAATAAAATTTATTCAAACGGGGGAAGAGTTTTAAATTTTGTATCTAAATCTTATAATCTAAAAAAGGGAAGAAATGATTTAATAAAATTGATCGATAATTTGAAATGGGAAAATGGATATTTTAGAAATGATATTGGTTTCAAGATTATTAAATAATGAGAATTATATCTGGGAAATTTAAAGGTAAAAAACTATATTTACCACAAGACAAGGAAACAAGGCCTTTAAAAGATTTGGTTAAAGAGTCTATATTCAATCTTTTATTTCATTCAAATAAAATTAATGTGGATATCGAGGGCTCCTCAGTCCTAGATTTATTTTCTGGTTCAGGTTCTTTTGGATTAGAATGTATATCCAGAGGTTCAAAAAATGTTTATTTTTTTGAAAACTACTCAAAAGCAATCCAAATATTAAAAAAAAATCTTAATTTAATTAATAGAAATGAAAATTATAAAATATTTGAAAATGATTGTTTTGATTTTTTCAATTCAAAAAAAGGAATAGATCTCAAATTTGATATTATTTTCATAGATCCACCTTATAAAGAATTGAACGTTAATATTTTGTTAGAAAAATTAATTAATAGAAAAATATTAAAAAAGAATGGCATAATCATAATGCACAGACACAAAAAAGATAAATTAGAGATAAATAAAAAGATTAAAATTTTGGATGTTCGTAATTATGGGGTTTCTAAAGTATACTTTTGCAACTAATAGCTTGTTAAGATTTTTTTTGTTTCTGTTTTAATTAATTCTACTGATGGTTGATCATATGGATTAATTTTTAAAGCTTTAGCTAGTAAGATAGTTTCAAAAATAAAAAAAGAGAACAATTCTCCTAATGTCTCCTCGCTTCTATTTTTGATAGAAAAACTTCTAAATGGAATATTTTTCTTTTTAAATACTTTTTGAGTGGCAAGAATTTGAGAATTTTTTATACTATCCATATTTTTATTTTTTAAAAATTTTTGTGACTCTGGAATAATTCTAGATTTAATCTTAGGGGAAAATTTATTAGTGACATTAAAAAATGTATAAAAATTATCTTTTTGACCGTCTAAGTAAAGTTGCATTAAACTATGATTATCTTTGGGCATTGTTGAAATAATTGGAAAAATTCCTTTTCCCTTTTTCCCCAGACTTTCGGCTACTAATTGTTGGTACCATTTAAGAAAATTATCCGCCGTTTCATCATAATTTAAAATAACGGAATTTAATTTTTTCCTCTTAATAAGTCTTAAAATATTGTTAACATTACTAATAATAGAATTAAAAAAACTTTTATTTTTAATCAAATTGTTAAATTGTTTAAATTTTTTATTATTCAATCCCATTAATTCGGCTGGTATCATTCCAACTTCTGATAGAACTGAATATCTGCCTCCAATATAATTATTGTGATCAATAACTTCTGCTTTCAATTTTTTTGCAATTAATCTTAAATTACTATTTTTTTTATCTGAGATTAAAATATTTTTATCACTCTTTTTAATATAAATATTAGAATTTACTATTGTTTCTAAAGTATTGCCAGATTTAGAGATAATTAAATTCAGATATTTTTTTTTGGGAAAAAAATTAATTGAATTTAAGTTTGATAAAAAATAAAAATCATTTTTTATTTTATATTTTAAAAAATCATAAATGGCATTTGCTCCCAAAGAAGAGCCGCCCATTCCAAATATTCTAATATCTTTGAATTTTTTTAATTTTGTAACAGTTTTTTTTTTGTAACTATTCTTATAATTTTTTTGTAAAGATTTAATTATTTCGCTATTAGATGTAATAATTTCATCAAGATATTTTATTAATTTCTTGTTCTTTTTTTGCTTTTTAAAATCTTTGAATGAAAAATTTTTAGTTAACATTATTATTGAATTTTTTCCATAATACTTTTTTTAATTCCAGACTCA
>CACGJX010000019.1 GCA_902573465.1 uncultured Pelagibacteraceae bacterium | reverse complement strand
TAGCGTTATATCCAACAGTCGGTGAAAACCTGGATTATCTAAATTCAAATAATTTAAAAATAGATTTTTTATATAGAAAACTCGATCAATATTCATGGCAGTATTGTAATAAAGGTTTTTTTAATTTTAAAAATTATATTCCTAAAATAATTTCAACTTTTAATTAAAACCACCTAAACATCCCGATGATTCCTGCTGTAGCATAAAAAAATTGTAAAAATAATATTCCTCTGTGACCACCCCTATAGGCCCAAATTCCAATTAAAATTGCGGAAATAAGTAACAAACAAAAACCAAAAAATTCTATGCCAATATTCATAGCTACAAATAATGAATATAGTATTGCAGTTATAACTCCTGCCCATTCAAAAATTTTATTATTCATACTTTTTACTCGTTTTCCAACTTGAATTTTTTCCTATTATAAATTTTTTTTTTATTTTTTACTATTTTATTTCTGAGCATTGGTGAACTTAATAATTTGGCCATTGGATTTTTCTTTTTTAATTTTTTTCTTTTTTTGCTCATTTGAGTTTTTAAAATTAGTATATAAAATTTATCTTGCCAATTTTATGAAAATATCACCCATTCCAGCATCTAAATTCTCTAAAGGTGTATTGTTTCTTAAATCACAATACCTACCAGTAACTTGATGGCTCTTAACAAAATCTATTTCATCTTTTTCACAACTTTTTCCATTATGTAGCAAACCTATAACTATTCGATCATCAAGACTATACACCTCTGATTTATTAATTTTCTTACCATCACAAAAATAATCTTTATTTACTCTGTTTGGAAAATCTTGTTTATCGCAAGGATTTTTGATTGTTAAAACATAAAATTCCTTCAAGCCATCTTTAAATTCATATTTCATTTTTTGAGTTTCAGAGTACTTCATAAGATCACATGAACATGGAACACAACATCTATAATAATTTCCACAAATTTTTTTTTTAGTTTTAGTTTCTTCAACAAATAAAAATTCTGAGTCGCTATTTGGATCAATCAAAGATCCAGAAACTGCACAGTATAATTTATTAAATTCGATAAAATCCTTATAAGTAATTTTTTTATCTATAATATATTTAAAAAACTTAGGTCCTGCCGCATTTCTATTTTTATCAGGAAATATTCTTGACCAATCAGTAATAAGCTCCTTGTGATAGTTTTTTTCTTCAGCAAACGATTTAAGCTGAAACAATATTAAAAATATAACCAAACAAAGATTTAAAAATTTTTTCATTTTTGCTTTATGGTAATTGTTTGATTTAACTCACTTACATTGAATAATTTTTTTGTTCCATTGGTCCATTTAATCTCTACTTTAAAATTTTTTTCATTTTTTCTAATTCCATAATGTGCCACAGGCTCCATTTGACATAAGTAACCAGATCCTGCATCAATGGTTTTGGAATGCTTTCTTTTATTAGTTATTAATGTTACCGTAGCTCCTCTTGCCGGGGCACCATATTTATTCAATGGTTTAATTCTTAGGTATTTATTTTCTTTGTTAACTTTGGCTTTATACAAAGTTAATGGTTGTTCTTTACTTTCACCACGAGCAACTAACAATTCTAAAACTCCATCATTATCAATATCTGCGACTGCTGCCCCAGTTCCATACCCATTAGCTTCGAGACCAACTTCAAAATTTATCTGTTCAAATTTTCCATCATCTTTGATACGAAATAATTTATTTGGTTCTGCTATATTGTTCATAAAAACTTCATCAAAACCATCGTTATCAAAATCTGCAGAAATAATTGTTCTTATTCTGGAAGGTTTATCAAAATCTTTATTTCCTATGTCCTTAAATTCATTATTTTCTAAAACCCAAGCTCTATGATATCCAAGCCAATTACCACTCAAAATATCTAATCTACCTCGATAAAATATGTCTGATAAAGCTGTACCTCTCCCATTTTGGATTGCATCATCTACTCTATAATCAAATGCCACATCTTCAAAATTTCCATTATTATTTTTATAAAGAAAATTTGCTCCCCTCTCATTTGCTGCAAAAATATCTGCTCTATCTGACAAGATATGTCCTGATACCACTGCTCTTCCACCAGTGATATTATCAAGATTTAAACTCCGAGCCTTATCTTTAATCAATTCATCTTCAATCTCATAAAATCTGGTCGGGCCTCCGTAATTCGCTACATAGACTCCATATTCACCATCTCCCTTTCTATCTACACAAACTACAGATCTTCCTGCTGTTAAATTTAGGTTTTCTTTATTTTTTTCTAATTCAAATAAATCAAAATAATTATTATCTTCTATATCTAATAATCTATCTGAATATTTTTTATCCCCACTATATGTATCTGTATTTAGAAAGTAAATTTCTTCAAAGCCATCTTTATCGATATCACACGCAGCAACTCCTATAGTTCTTTTTAAAGTATCTGAAAAAATTTTTTGCTGATTTAGATTCTTTAATTTTCCATCCTGAAAAGATAAAGCTAAGTTAGGATAACCAAATCCTGTTACTAAAAACTCATAATTTCCATCCTTATTAAAATCTGTTACTGAGATACCATAGCTGAGCCTTTTTTCATTATTTTCAATAATTTTTGATAGATCCTCAAAAAATTCTGCACGAGTATTATTTGTAAGAATTACAAAAAAAATTAAAATCAAATATCGAGTAAGATTTTTCATTTTTTTGATGAACATTTTTTTGAACAATACTTAACCTTTTCCCAATTAAGTCTCCATTTCCTTCTCCATTTAAATGGTCTTTGACATATTGGACAAACCTTAATTGGTAAATTTTCTTTTTTCACTAAACTGTGTTTTCTTTAATGAATTTATCTGCAGCCAACAAAATTAATTTTTTTCTATCCACTTTCATTTTATCAAATATTCTTACCATCATTGAAAGTCTTGGATTTTTTAAAAAAAACTTTCTATTACGATCTATAAATCTCCAATAAAGTCCGTCCATCGTATTACACCACTCTCCTTTTTTAAAATCCATCATTTTCATAAAATAACTTGATCCACAAATGTATGGTTTGGTTGCAAAAATTCCCCCATCACTAAATAATCCCATACCATAAACATTAGGTACCATTACCCAATCTGAGGAGTCTACAAACATCTCCATGAACCATTTGTAAACAATATTAGGTTTTATTTCACAAAGGTTCATTATGTTTGATAAAATCATTAATCTTTCAATGTGATGAGACCATCCAAAATTTAATGCGTTTTTAATTGCGTAATCTAATGGAGGTAAACCTGTCGTTCCATCATACCATGACTTTTTCATTTTACGATTTTGTTTGAAAAAATTTCCAGTTTCCATTTCGTTTGAGTAACTTTGATAAATTCCTCTCATAAATTCTCTCCATCCTATAACCTGACGAACATAACCTTCTAAAGAATTTAATCTGATTTTTTTACTTTTATGGAAATCTAAAACTTTTTTGATAATAAATTCGGGTGTGATTAAACCAAGGTTGATATAAGGACTTAAAGCGCTGTGAAATAAGATATTATCTTTTTGATCCACTGCGTCCTCATAATCACCAAATAAATTAGATTTTTCTTTAATGAAAAAATTCAATAATTTGACCACATCATTATGCTCTGTAGCAAACCAAAAATTTTTTGTTGTTCCTGGATGATCTTTAAATAGTTTTTCAATAATAGGTTTTAATTTTTTTGTATGATTTGTTTCATTAATTTTAGGAAACTTTGGAATAGAAATATTTTTTGGTAACTTATTTCTGTTATCTTCATCAAAACTCCATTTGCCTCCAATAGGATTTCCATCAGAACCCATTAATATTCCAGATTTCTTTCTCACTTCCTTATA
>CACGJX010000018.1 GCA_902573465.1 uncultured Pelagibacteraceae bacterium | reverse complement strand
AACTTTTTTAACACCAAATAATCTTATTGAAGTAAAAGGAGATTCTAAGGCCAAACACATATTGTCAAATTGCGACTCAACATATTTTGGAGTAACGATGGATTTGAAATTTTTAATTTTAAGTTTTTTTGAAAATGATTTTGCAGTAGATGATTCTCCATTTTCATAATAATTTGAAAAATCATAAGTAAATGTTTTTAAAAAAGTTCCAGTCTGTTTTAACATTCCTAACGCAATCGCTGTACTATCTGTTCCACCACTAAATAATAGCCCAACCTCAGTATCTGAAATTAAATGTTTTTCAATGGATTGGTCAAATAATTGTTTAAAGCTTATTTTGAGATTTTTATCCTTGAAAATTTTGTCTCTTAAATTCCAATATCTTTTAATTTTAAAATTTTTTTTATAACCTGTGATTAAATAACTTGATGGTTTTAAAGAATAAATATTTTTAAAAAAAGTAACGTTTTCATTATCTAATTGTTGTTTGAAAAAAAAATTTGCAAATGCAATTTCATTAAATTTTTTTTCTCCAGTATATTTTATAATAGGTTTAATTTCTGAAGAAAAAAAAATGTAATCGTTACATTTATAATAATATAGGGGTTTAATGCCAAATCTATCTCTTACAGCAGTTATTTTTTTTTTCTTAAAATTATATATTATAAATGAAAACATTCCCTCTAATTCATTTATTATATTTAAACCATATTTTTCATAAAGATTAATTAAGACTTCAGTATCAGACTTACCTGCAAATTCATTATAATCTAATTTTTTTTTTAATTTTTCGGAATTATATATTTCTCCATTAAATACAATTATATTCTGCCTAGTAAAACTAAACATAGGTTGATCACCTGATGTTGTTAAATCTCTTATTCTTAATCTGTAAAATATTAAATTTATTTCGTTATGAAAAAAAGATTTACAACTATCAGGTCCTCTATGATTTATATAATGGCTTGATTCAATAAATTTTTTTTTATTGAAAATTTTTTTATTTAAAGGAAAATAAACTACAAAACCACACATCAAGTAATTTTTTTACTAAACGATTTTATTAACGTAAAATTATCAGAAAGCTCTCTTAATTTAGTTAAATCATCACTATTCATACTACAAATGTGAGCCATTTGAGTGTCTATACCCATTGCTTTACTATTGGAATAGTGTTTTTCTATATACTCTGCTCCTTTAGATACAGCATACAAAGCTGCTCCTATTCCAACTGTATGATCGCTAAAACCTGAAAAGAAAGAGTTTTTAAAATCTGGGATTTCTAAATCCTTTAATGCAGTTGGATATTTTGAAACACAATATAGATAAATTATGTTTTTACTCTCATAAGGAATTTTAAGATTCTTATAATCATACATTCCCAATGAAATTATAACTTTTTTATTTGTTGAAATAATTTTTTCACACAATTTTTTATCTACAACTGATCTACTTGCTATTTTGTAAAGATTGACTCCTATTTCCTCACACCAATCTATTTTTTCTTCATCAAATATTGATGCAAAAAGCTCTATTCCAACTGACTTTGCAAACGAATGCATTTCATGAAATTCTTTTTTTGTTATTTCTAAAAATTCTCGATCTTTATTATTAAATAATTTTTGACTACTATACAATTGTACTTTTACATAGTCAGCACCGCAAATTTTATTTTGTAATATCATTCTTTTAACTTCATCCATCGAACCAAAATGTTGTGGATGGATTTCTGAGATAATTTTAACGTTTCTTTGCAATTTATTTTGATACATTTTAATCCTCTAGTTTTTTCAAATCTTTTTTATAATGAACATCTAAAATTTTGGTAACAATAAAACCAACGTCTGTGCTAAGACTGTTTTGAAAGACTGATTTGTATCTCATTGCTCTAATGGCTCCATTTTGATTAAGATTTTCATCAACACTAATTACCTCACTTCTATCAAATCTTATAAGATGATTTAAAGCTTTATCAATATCAAAATAAGAAATATTAGGTGAATTAGCTTGTAAACTTAGGACTAAAGTTGGTTTCTTATTTTTTTCTATTTGTTTAACTGCATGACGTATTACATCCATTTTAAATACTTCATCTTTTGAGAGATTTTTTGGTCTATCAATTATTTTAGCTCCTAGCCTTCTTGCGTAGTTCTTAATCTCTTTATCTTCTGATGAAACATAAATATTATTGATAAGTTTAGATTTTCTAGCCTCATTAATGGTCCAAAATATCATTGGCTTCCCCCAAACATTGTACATATTTTTTCTTTTAAATCGTTTTGATCCTCCTCTAGCTGGAATAATTGCTACTACATTTTTTAGTAATCCCGAATTTTGTTTTTTTTTTATTTGATTAGCTTTGTAACTTATTCGATCTATTTTTTTTTTATAATTCACCAAATAATCTCTCTGAAAAGTTTTGTTATTATTATGTATTTGATATCTATATAATGGTATATTTAAGTGGTGTATTTTATAATTATCTAAAACCCTTAATCTTAACTCTTCTTCCTCTCTATGTCTAAATTTAGGATTGTAATAATTATATTTTCTTAATTTATCTTTAACATACATAATACCACAAGCTACTGGATGTTCCTTAGCAGATATTATTATTGTCTTTTTTTCTTTATTGTTTACTAGAAAATAATCACAAGATACACAAAAAAAATCAGGATATTCTTGCAAATAATAAACTAAAAAATTTAAAAAATTTTCATTAACATAATCATCAGCATCAACTCTAACAATATATTTTCCTTTTGCAGCTTTGAAACCTTTGTTAGCTGATGCCGCACATCCTATATTTATTTTATTTCTAATGTATCTGATATTCTTATTATTCAAAAACGGCTTTACAACTTCTTTCGTATTGTCTGTTGATTTGTCGTCAATTATAATAATTTCATATTTTCTTGAAGAAAGGGTTTGATTTAAACAACTTCTTAAACATCTTTCAATATAATTCCCGTAATTATATGATGTGATTATTATAGATGCTAACATTTCAAGCTAAATAAATATTTTCATATTTTTTTTGATAACAATTTCTAGTGTCAATTATTATTGAGTTATTTTTTCTTATCATGTCATAATTATATCGGTCATGATCTGTAACTATTATAATTGCATCAAAAGATTGGATTAGTTTTTTTGTTAACTTTTTACTTTTCATTTTAAAGTTATAATTTCTTAATTTTGGAATTTCATCTATAAATGGATCATTATATTGAACATTAATTCTTTTGTTTTTTAATTTTTTTATTATTTCAAATGCTGGTGACTCTCTACAATCATTAATATTTTTTTTATAAGCTACTCCAAGGATTAAAATTCTAATATTTTTTGATTTTTTACTTTTGATTTTTATAATTCTTAATGTTTTTTTAATAATCCAATCTGGCATGGATCTATTGATTCTGCCAGCAAGTTCAATAAACTTTGTCTCGATATTAAATTTTTTCGCTTTCCAAGATAAATAAAATGGGTCAATTGGTATACAGTGACCACCTAACCCTGGACCGGGATAAAATACATTAAACCCATATGGTTTAGTTTTTGCAGCATTAATAATATCAAAAATTTTTAATCCCATTTTATCACAAATTTTTTTCATTTCATTTACCATTCCTATGTTCACTGATCTGTAAATATTTTCAAAGAGCTTGGTCATTTCGGCAGTTTTTATACTGGAAACTAAAATCATCTTATCAAATATTTTAGAGTAAAATAAATTACCTAATAAAGTACACCTATGTGTCAATCCACAATAAACTCTAGGTATTGATGAATTGATTATTTTTCTTCCAGGATCATCCCGCTCTGGTGAATATAATAAATAAAAATTTTTACCTAACTCAAAACCTCTTTTTTTTAGAATTGGTAATATTATTTCCTCGGTGGTCCCGGGATAAGTTGTAGACTCTAGACAAATCATTTGATGATTTTTCAAATATTTTTTAATTTTATTCATTGTATTAATTATAAAAGATAGATCTGGTATATTATTGGATTTTAAGGGTGTCGGTAAACATAATACAATTACATCGACTTCATTAACTCTAGACATATCGTTAGTTACATTAAATTTCTTTCCTACAATACTTTTTAATTGTATCGATTTTACACTACTTAAATAACTTTCTTTATTTCTAATTTTTTTTATCTTATTTTTATCTATATCGAAACCGAGGACATTTATATTTGCTTTTGCAAAATGAATTGATCTAGGTAAGCCAATATAACCTAAACCAAATACTCCAACTTTAAAGTTATTGTTTTTTATTTTATCTTTTAACATTTAAATCTTAATCTTTTTTATAAAACTTTTACTTTTAGAGCATAAAAAATATAACTCAGGTGAATTCATTTTTTTGTCAATTTTATTTGTCATATCTATAGTATAGATTTTTTTTTGATTTAAATATTTTAAAAAATCTTTTGAAAATGAGAACAAATGCTGTTTTGTTAAATTTGAATTTATATGACAGTAAACGATTACATACTTACTGTTGTTTAAAGCATAATCTAAAATTTTTTTAGGTTTGTATGTATGATCTAAAGTATGAAATATTCCAAACAAATCGTATCTATATTTTTTATTTGTTTTTT
>CACGJX010000017.1 GCA_902573465.1 uncultured Pelagibacteraceae bacterium | reverse complement strand
TAATTTTTTGTGTGTCATAAGCAGTAAGACCTACAAAAATTAAAACACCTAAAATAGAAATTACGAAATACATCATTGAAGACTTCATAAATATGTTAACTATTGATGCGATAATAATACCAATTAAACCCATCATTAAAAAAGATCCTAATTTTGTTAAGTCTCTTTTAGTTGTATATCCATATATGCTCATTGCCCCAAACGTTGCAGAACAAATGAAAAATACTCTTGTGATACTCATACCGGTATAAACTAATAAAATTGACGAAAGAGACAGACCCATTAATCCAGCAAAAATCCAAAAAGTTGTTTGCGCTTTAGCTGCACTCATTTTATTTATACCAAAGCTCATATAAAACACGACTCCAAGCGGAGCTAACATTACTAACCATTTTAACCCGGACATATAGATTGCGTTACCCACTTGAGTTAGTCCAACTATAGATCCTGAGCTATCGGTCACAACAGACATTTTGAAAGTTATTAGGGCAATTATCCC
The DNA here is from genome assembly GCA_902573465.1 of uncultured Pelagibacteraceae bacterium. Lineage (GTDB taxonomy): Bacteria > Pseudomonadota > Alphaproteobacteria > Pelagibacterales > Pelagibacteraceae > Pelagibacter. The sequence continues at coordinate 4,609 of CACGJX010000017.1, read as the reverse complement.
TGTCATAAGGATTCCCGTTGCCATATAATTATATACTTTTAGCATGTAGGCTCTTAAGCCTTCATCCGTTACTGCACTGGATTGTTGAGCAACTTCTTTGGCTCTTCCTAGTATACCTTTTTTATTAAATTCCATATCTGAGATATATAATCTTTTACTAATTATTCAAGATACCTTAGAAGTTTAATAAGGAATAAACACGATAAAAGCGTTATGAATTATAAAAAATTAGGCAATACCCACCTTGATGTTAGTACAATTTGTCTCGGGACTATGACTTGGGGAGAACAAAATACAGAAGAGGAAGGTTTCCAACAGATGGATTATGCACTCGATCAAGGCGTTAATTTTTGGGACACTGCCGAATTATATTCAATTCCCCCAAAAGAAAAAACTTTTGGTCTGACTGAAAAAATTATCGGTAACTGGTTTCAAAAAACAAAAAAAAGGAACAAAATTATATTAGCAACAAAAGTTGCAGGACCTTCTAGAAGTTACATTAGAGGAGGAGAAAATAGTTTTGGTATCAAAAATATGACTATTGCATTAAATGATAGTCTCAAAAGATTAAAAACTGATTACATAGATCTTTATCAATTACATTGGCCAGAGAGAAAAACTAATATGTTTGGAAGGTTAGGTTACGAGCATAAAGAAGATGATAAAAGTTGGAATAAGTTTGAAGATATTCTTGAAAATTTACAAAAGTTTATAAAAGAGGGAAAAATTAGAGAAGTCGGTCTTTCAAATGAAACTCCATGGGGCGTATCTAAATGTCTTCAAGTATCAAAGGAAAATGATTTACCAAAAATGATGTCAATTCAAAATCCTTACAACTTATTAAATAGAACATATGAAATAGGCTTAGCAGAAATCTCAATTAGAGAGGAAGTTGGTTTATTAGCTTACTCACCCCTCGCAAGTGGATATTTAACTGGAAAATACAGAAATAATCAAATGCCTAAAGACTCTAGATTAGAAAGGGATGGGGATTTCTGGACCAGGTACGATAAACCCAACACAGCCAAAGCAGTTGATGCATATTTTGAGATTGCTAAAAAAAATAATATTGATTTTACTCAAATGTCATTGAAGTTTTGTGAAATTCAACCTTTTGTGACCTCTGTTATAATTGGTGCTACGACAATGGATCAGTTGAAAACTAATATAGAAAGTGTAAATATTAATCTATCAGAAGATGTTATTAATGAAATTAACGAAGTTCAAAATATTTATCCAAATCCATGTCCTTAATTAAAAAAACTTTATATCTATCATTAATTATTCTGTTTATTTCACCATCGGAAAGTTTTGCAGAAGACTTAAAAAAAATTGGAAAATTTAAAGACTGGGAAGTTTTAGTAGTTTCAGAGACATCAGGAAAGATGTGTTTCGCACAGTCAATCCCAGTATTACAGGCGCCTAAAAATAATAAAAGAGATGCAAGATTATTTGTAACCTTTAGGCCTAACGAAAAAATTATTAACGAAATCAGTGCGACAGCTGGATATGAATTTAATAAAAATAATACTGTCTTAGCAACCTCAGGAAATAACAAATTTAAGTTTGATATTAAACAACAAGGTTTTGCTTGGATGACGAGTAATAAAAAAGAGAACATAATGGTTAAAGTTATGAAAAAAGGATCAAGAATTATGGTTACTGGTTACAATGAAAAAGGTTCACAAACCATAGATCATTATTCATTATTAGGATTCACAAAGGCCTACAATTCTGCAAAAAAAGCTTGCAGTTAATTAATGAAATCAAAAAAAAGAATTGTCTTAGCTTATTCTGGTGGCTTAGATACATCTATAATTCTAAAATGGCTTCAAGAGAATTATAACGCAGAAGTCATTTGTTACACTGCTGATATAGGGCAAGAGATTGATCGAAAAAAAATAATCAATAATGCTAAAAAATTTGGTGTTAAAAAGATCATAATTAAAGATTTAAAAAATCTTTTCGTAAAAGATTACGTTTTTCCAATGATACGAGGTAATGCGATTTATGAGGGAGTTTATTTATTAGGAACTTCTATAGCAAGACCATTAATCGCAAAAGACCAGATAAGAGTAGCAAAAAGATTTAAAGCATACGCAGTATCTCATGGAGCAACAGGAAAAGGTAATGATCAGGTCAGATTTGAGTTAGGTTATCACTATTTTGGCCCAAAGATAAAAGTTGTTGCACCCTGGAGAATTTGGAAATTAAAATCTAGAAGCGATTTAATTAATTATGCAAAAAAACATAAGATACCTATCCCCAAAGATAAAAAAGGTGCACCCCCTTTTTCTGTTGACGATAATTTATTTCATACCTCAACTGAGGGTAAAATTTTAGAGAACCCAAAAAATTCAGCTCCAGAATTTATTTTCCAAAGAACAACTTCCCCTGAAAAAGCACCGAACAAACCAACTTTTATTTCAATTAATTTTAAAAATGGTGACCCTGTTGGAATAAATGGAAAAAAATTAAATCCTGAAAATATTCTTACCAAATTAAATTTTATTGCTGGAAAAAATGGCATAGGAAGAGTTGACCTAGTTGAAAATAGATTTCTTGGAATTAAATCAAGAGGAGTTTATGAAACACCGGGCGGAACACTTTTGATTCATGCCCATAGAGCTATTGAGTCAGTGACATTGGATAAAGAAACAATGCATAAAAAAGATTCGATTATGCCAAGATATGCCGAACTGATTTATAATGGTTATTGGTACTCAAAAGAGAGATTTAAATTACAAAAAATTATTGATCAAAAAAGAAATAAGGTGAATGGGTCAGTAAAACTTAAACTATACAAAGGGAATATTACTATTCAATCTAGAATTACAAAAAGTAATGCATACTCAATGAAAAAAGTTTCTTTTGAAGAAAATAAAACATTTAATAAATCTAATGTTGAAAGATTTATTAATTATCACAAGAAAAAACTGAGATATTAATAAGTTTTAGGACAATTTATAGTTTGTTAAATTTATTTTTAGCTATATCTTAGAATTATGGAATCACTAAAAAATTGGATGAGAGATACAGCGAACATTTTGTTTGATGATAGTAAAAATGATCTCCGTTCTCTTCCTAAAACTGTTAGGTTGCAAATTTTATTAGTTTTAAGCTTTATATGGACCACAGTTTTTAGTTTATATGTTTTTTCATACACAACTTTTGTTTTTGGTTGGACTGGTCTTTTTTTAGCTCACATTGGTTTAATCTTTGCCGTGTATATGACTTTTAAACATTTTCATAGAGCAGAAGAAAATTCAGCTAGTGTTTTTAAAACAAAAAATTTTGACCCTTTTAAAATAATGGTTCTTGTTTTTGTGATTGTGTTTATATTTGTTTTTTCAAAAGGTATTGAAGTATTAACAAGTCCTAATCCATATTCTTATTCAATTCCTTATGAAGGTTCTTCAAAATCTGTGTTTGAAAAATGGTTGCCTTTTAGTAAAGATAAATAATGGAAAAAATAGCAAAAAATTTACAGCTTATTTTAATGGTTATCATTTTAATAAGCACAGTTATTGCAGTCGGTATAGAGATGTACAAAATGTTTGAGAATAGATCAGTAACTTTAGCTGATTTATTATTAATGTTTCTTTACCTAGAAGTGCTAGCAATGGTAAGAGTTTTTTGGAACCAACAATCAATTAGTATTACCCTTCCATTGTTAATTGCAATTACCGCTTTAGCACGATTTATTATTCTTCAAGGTAAGGAAATGGATCCAACAGCATTAGTTTATGAAGCTATTGCCATTGTTCTAATTGCTGGTGCAATTGTTATTTTAAGATTAAGACATAGCGACAAGCTAGGTTTAAAGAAAAAAAAATCAAAATAAATCAAAATGAAATTTGAAGCCTCAAAGGCTGCGGCCTTAAATAGATTAAATAATTTTGTAGAAAAAAATCTTTCTGAATATTCCAAACTAAGAAATTTTGACTTTGGTCCAGAAAAGAGAACAAATATATCTGGTTTATCTCCATATATTACTCATGGAGTTATCAACGAGAAAGAAGTTATTGAAAAATCACTTAGCAAGTTTTCTTTTTCAAAAAATGAAAAATTTATTCAAGAAGTTTTGTGGCGAACATATTGGAAGGGTTGGTTAGAATTACGACCAAACGTTTGGACAGATTACTTAGCAGAGTTAAATAAAATTCGAGAAGAATATAAAGATAACCAAAATTACAAAAATGCAATAGATGGAAAAACCAATATTGAATGCTTTAATTACTGGGTAACAGAACTTAAAGAAAATAATTATTTACATAATCACACTAGAATGTGGTTTGCTAGTATTTGGATTTTTACATTAGAATTACCCTGGCAATTAGGAGCAGAATTTTTTTTGCAACATCTTTATGATGGTGACTCTGCATCTAATACTCTTGGTTGGAGATGGGTAGCTGGAATTCAAACACAGGGAAAACACTATTTAGCGAGCGAGTGGAATATTAAAAAATTCACTAATAGTAGATTTAATAATATTAAATTAAACGAAAGCGCTCCTCCAAAAGTTTCTGAAAAAACTTACTCATTAGTAAAACAAGATTTTAGCAATAAGAATATAGATCATGAAAATCTTTTTATTTTTGAAAATAGT
>CACGJX010000016.1 GCA_902573465.1 uncultured Pelagibacteraceae bacterium | reverse complement strand
AAGTGCCAACAAAAATTACGAAACTAAAATATTTGGTCCTGATAGAGTAAAAGTTCAGGGTGTATTAGTATCTTTATATAGAAACTTCTAAAAAAATAGTCTAAACCATTTTAATGAAAAAAGTGGCTACTAGATTTGCTCCCTCACCTACTGGTGCATTGCATATTGGTGGTGTTAGAACAGCTTTATTTAATTGGTTATACTCCAAAAATCACAATGGTAAATTTTATTTAAGAGTGGAAGATACAGACAAAGAAAGATCCAAAAATGAATACAAAGATCAAATAATACAATCGCTTAAATGGATTGGTATTAACTATGACGGGGAAGAATATATTCAATCAAAAAAAGTAGATGATCACATAAAAGTTGCAAATAAGCTACTTAAAAATGGTAATGCATATAAATGTTATTGTTCAAGTGAAGAAATAGAAGAACAAAAAAAAAGAGCTAGACAAAAAAAGATTCCTTATATTTACGATAGAAAATGGAGAGATAAAAAAGAATCTGATGCACCTAAAGATATTAAACCTGTCATAAGATTTAAAAGTAAGATTGATGGAACATCAATATTTAAAGATTTAGTTCAAGGTGATGTTGAGATTGACAATAATACGATTGAAGATTTTATTATCTTGAGAAATGACGGGACTCCAACATATAATTTATCAGCATCCGTAGATGATCACCAAATGAACATGACACATATTATTAGAGGTGATGATCATAAAATAAATACCTTCAAACAAATACAAATTTATCAAGCTATGAAATGGGAGTTACCTTCATTTGCCCATATTCCTTTAATACATACAATTGAAGGAAAGAAATTATCAAAAAGAGATAAAGCGTCTACATTAGATGATTACTCTAAAATTGGTATTATGCCTGACGCTCTAAGAAATTATCTACTAAGATTAGGATGGTCTTATAAAGATAAAGAAATATTTACTTTAGATGAAAGTATTGAATATTTTAATCTCGAGGGAATTGGTAAATCACCATCAAAACTTGATATGAGTAGAATTTTATCAATGAACGAACATTATATTAAAAATATCAATGAAAATGATTTATTCAATCAATTAACTGAATATTGCAAATTATATAAAAATGAAATTAAGTCTGATAAAAAAGATAAGATCAAAAAATCACTTACTTTCTTAAAAAATAAAGCAAAAACTTTAGAAGATATATTTAATAATGGTCAATATATCATAAATGATGAGGTCAATTTTAATATAGATGATGTTAAATTAATTGATAATAAAGCGAAAAAAGTAATCTCTGATTTTAATGCTCAATTTAAGAATATAGATATACCTTCTAGAGAAATTTTAGAGCCAATAGTAAATGGACTTATAAAATCCCACAACACGAATTTTAAGGGAGTTGGACAACCGTTAAGAATTGCTCTAACTGGTTCGAAGTTTGGACCTGGCATATATGATATTATTTTATCCTTAGGAAAGGAAGAAGTTTTAAAACGACTAAGTGCCAAGATATCTTGATACTACTTTTGAGGCTTCGGAAGATGAAGATGTTTTTGATTTAATTTCATCTAAAGTACTATTTATCTCATTTATTTGTTTTTTCATTAAATCTGGATTTTTCAAAAAATAAACAACAGATCTAAAAATTTCTTTTGCATTACATTCTTTTTGAATTAATTCAGGAATAACTTCTCTTTGATTTATAATGTTAATTATATTTGCAAATTTGGTCTTAACTAAGGACTTTACTATAAAAAAATTAATAAAATTCATTTTATAAATTATAATAGATGGAACTTTCGCATTACAGATTTCGAGAGAAACAGTTCCTGATTTCACAACAGCAAATATGGAGCTTGATAGTATTTGTGATTTTATATTTTCATCTGAAATTACTTCAACATTATTAAAGTTTATTTTTTTAATCTCATCTTTTATTAAATCTTTGTTTTGATCAGTTGCATGAAAAATGAAATTATATTCATTAAATTTTTCATTCATTAATTTAATAAAGTTTAACAAAATTGGTAAAAGAATATTTGTTTCAGATGTTCGACTGCCAGCAAACAGAGATATAATTTTTTTATTTTCATCAATAATATTTGATAAATTTGTTTTAATATTTTCTTTATTTTCAAGTAAGGGATGACCAACAAAAGTATTTTTAATATTTTCTTTATCAAAGTATTTTTTTTCAAAATTGAATAGTAATAAAATGTGGTCTAAAAAATTTTTAAAATTCTTTACCCTACTCTCTCTCCATACCCATACTTGTGGTGCAACATAATGTATTGTTTTAATATTAGGATTAATACTTTTTACTTTTTCAGCAACTCTTAAGGTAAAATCTGGGCTATCTACACTAAAAAGAATATCAGGATTAAATTCAATTATTTTATTTACAGTTTCGTTAATTTTATTTCTGATTTTAAATAAATTTACAATAACACTAGTAAAACCAATATAAGTAATTTCTGTAAGATCATATATTGATTTGATTCCCAGTTTGTTTAAATGAGAGCCTCCAACACTTAAATATTCTATATCTGAGTGACTTTGTTGAAGCTCAGTAATTACAGTTGATGCTAGTTTATCTCCTGAGGGTTCACCTGTTAATATAAAAATTTTTTTCATCTTACTGAAATAAACATCTTATTTTTATTAGCAAAACTTATGCATTTATTTTTGTCTAAAAATACATGTTGATTACCTTTAACCACAATGCCTTTTAATCCAGCTGTCTTACTTTGTTTAAACGTTTTTAAACCAATGGTAGGTAAATCAACTCTGAGATCCTGTTTCTTTTTTGGAAACTTAACTAAAACACCATGGTTTCGAAATTTTTTACTTTTACTTTTTTTAAGCATTTTTTTAGTTCCACCTTTTGACTCTATTGAAATTACTTTTTTATTTCTCACTACTACAGCTTGGCTGTAATTATATTCTTTTAAATTATTTAGCGTTTTAATAGCTTTCTTAATATCCAATTGATCAATATTATTTGGTTTAATCTTTGAATAATTCCCTTTTTTAAGTGTAAGCTCTGGATTAAATTTAAGAGAATTTTCTGTTTTTATATTATTTTGAGCTAATATCTTTATAATTTCTTTCAAAATTGCAGCATCACCAAGCTTCGATGCTTTAATAATTCTTGGAATATAATAAATCCCTTTAAAATCTAGTTTTAATTTTGAAAAGTTTGGTTTGTTAACTTTTCCTGCAAATAAGACTCTTTTACAGCTATTTTCCTTAAGAATATTAATTATTTTACCAAATTGACCTATAGAGACTGAGTAAGATTTACTCTCTTTTTTAAATCTTTTTGATTTAGATAAATCAATTATTAAGTACTTTATTTTTCTTTTCTTTATTGTTTTAAGTATTTTATTTGGAAAATCTGTATCACCAAAAATTAATCCTATCATCTTATGAAAATGGGGTACAAATAGATCTTTTTTTATCCTTACTGATAAATTCTATTACTTCTTTAACTAATGGATTTTTCTGAAATGAGCCATTTAATTTATTTATATTTTCATTGATATTTTTAGTAGCGAAAATCTCTTTATATGCCTCGCTTAATCCTAAAATATCCTTATTTTCAAATTTAGCTCTTCTCAACCCTATTAAATTCAATCCTTGTAATGAATTTCTATTTCCTGTGGATAGTCCATACGGAATAACATCGTGTAATACACCTGTCATTCCTCCAATCATTGCCATCTTACCGATTCTAGTAAACTGTTGAACAGCAGAATTTCCACCTATAACTACGTTATCTTCAATAATAGCATGACCTCCTAAAGGTACGTTGTTTGCAATAATGACGTTATTCCCTACTTTACAATCATGCGCTATATGAGATGAAATCATAAATAGACAATCATTTCCAATTACAGTTGTACCTCCGCCACCAACTGTTCCAGGATTTATTGTTACATATTCTCTTATTTTATTATCATCTCCGATAATTAAACTAGTATCTTCACCATTATATTTTAAGTCTTGAGGATCATTGATTGAAACAAATGGATAAATCTTATTTCTTTTTCCAATTTTGATATTTCCAGTAATGCTTACATGTGATTGAATTTCTGTGTTCTCTCCAATTTCTACATTAGGACCTATTACAGTATATGGTCCAACTTTAACACTTGGATGAACTTTTGCATTTTTATTTATTATAGCTGTTTTATCTATCATTTATTTTCTCTAATAAAATTTTTTAAATCTTTAGCTGGATAACCCATTACTTTAGAATTATCAGGAATATTTTTTATAACTCCACTACCACCACCGATCTGCACATTATTTCCGATTTTAAGATGACCAGAAATACCTGCTTGACCTCCAATCATAACATTATTACCTAAAATTGAACTTCCAGCAAAACCTACTTGTCCAGCAATTATACAATTCTCTCCAATTTTAACATTATGAGCTATGTGTATTTGATTATCTAAATACGTATTTTTTCCAATGATTGTATTAGAAAGAGAACCTCTATCTATAGTAGATCCACAACCTATTTCAACATTGTCTTCAATTATTACAATACCTATTTGTGGGTACCTAAAATTATTGTCTTTATTTGGAAAAAAACCAAATCCTTTTTTTCCAATAACACACCCATCCAAAATATGAACATTATTTTTGATTAATGAATTTCTAATAATTACATTTGACCCTATAGAGCAATTATCACCTATATTAACATTTTTTTCTATAATTGAATTATGGCCAATTAAACAATTTTTACCAATTTTTACATTTTCACCAATAAGAACATTTTTTCCAAATCTAACTTTGTCTTTAAATTCGGTTACATTTACATCTTTAACAGTGATATCATAATCATCAGTAATAGAGTCTGGATAAAAAATTTTAGTTATTTGAGCAGTATGTAATAACACTTTGTCGCTAATAATAGCCTTACAACTGCTTGGTAAAAATGATTGAAAATTTTCGGGTATTATACAGTAAGAAGCTTTAGTTTTTTTAGCTAAATCAGTATATTTTTTTGAGTGAAGAAAAGTTATTTCATTTTTTTGTGAGGAATTAAGATCTTTAATATCGTTAATTCTATCATCAGACAAATTTTCATTTGGTAGATTAATTGCCTTAAGTAAAAAATTTATGCTATGTGGCCCAGTATTTTTAAAAAAAGGATTTTTCATTAATAAGTTTAATACCAAAACTTATTTTAAAAGCTTATCAAGATTTATTGCTAATTATTTCCTATCGACAATTGTAGCTGACCATTGAGCATCAGACATTTTTTTACCCTCAACAAAAGCCTCACCCTTATATTTCCAAACTCTACCATGTGATCTTATAGCTTCAATTTTTAATTCTAACTTACAATCTGGAATTACAGGATTTCTAAATCTGGCTTTCTCAACACTCATTAAAAAAACTAATTTATTTTCATATTCTTTCTTATCTATTCCATGTGCTGTCAATGCAGCTGCAGCTTGACCAAAAGCTTCAACAATCAATACTCCTGGCAAAACTGGATTTCCTGGAAAATGACCATCAACATAAAATGAATTTTTTTTAACATTCATTATAGCAGTAGCTGAGTGAAGATGTTTTATATTAATTAATTCGTCAATAAGTAACATTGGTTCTCTATGTGGTAACAAATTAATTATATCTTTTTTTGTTAATCTATCTTTA
>CACGJX010000015.1 GCA_902573465.1 uncultured Pelagibacteraceae bacterium | reverse complement strand
AAGGTTTTAATATATTAATAATTTGTTCAACTGAACATTCTGTTGTTTTAAAACTTTTTATGTATTTCTCTAAATTAGGATTTTTTTTATAAAAATTGTAATCTTCAGGGAACTCTATTACTTTAAACAAATCTTCCATGTTTGTTATTTTATTTGATATTTCATTAAGTATTGGAAATTCTAAATCTTCAAACCCTCTAGCAGGAAATAAATTAATCGCTTTTTGCTGCATTAAATATGCCTCAAAAAAAGTAGTACAGTTAAAGTTTATTGACATTAACGATGCTTTCATCCAACTATTTGTTGGCACATGATCAAAAATACAATGTATGTTATCAAATTCTTTACATATATTTTCCCAAACATTTATTTTTTCACCTGGATGAGGTCTAATAATAATTTTTTTTGATGGAAATTTTTTTGCAAAAATTCTCAAAAATTTAATTACAAACTCTAAATTTATTCTCTCAAAAGCCATTCTTTTTTTATAATTATCCAAAGTAATTTGATCTAAATTTTTCAATAAACTTCCGAAATATCTATCAATTTGATAATCCACCATTAATTGATTTAGAGCATTAAATGAACTGACAATTAATATAAAATCACCATGCTTTTTTTTAATTTTTTCAGCATCTTCATCAAATATAGAATTGATCCTTTTTTTTAAAACATCTATCCTTGGATGACCGGTCAAAAAAATTTTTTCTTTTAAATATGGATACTTACTTTCAATTAATTCCTTTTCCCTTGGTCCAGATAAAAATAATTTATCTATTTTTTTTAAATTTTCTAAATAAATTCTTCTTGTTATTAATTCTTCTAAATCTGTTGAAATAAACATTTCTTCATCCCAAGAAACCACGGCATGTCCATTTTTTAAAAACTCATCTATGTGTTTTGAGTTCATTGGCCCAAAACTTTTGAGGATTACTATCCCACTTTCTAAATTTTTTAATTGATCGTAGATTTCATATTTTTTTCCAAAGAATACCTCATATCCTGCATTAGCAGCCTTGATTGCAAAATAAATTCTAGAATCTACTTCTCTTTTCCAATTTTCTATTACCACATAAATTCTTTTGATATACATTATTCAAAAACTCCTATACCTGATAAAAAATCATATTTATTTTCTTTGTTCTTAGAAACTAACAAATTATTATCAATATGAAGTTCTATATCAGTTCCTGGAACTGTAAAATTTGGCTGATTAATTTCGACTGTTTTTTTTTCAAATATTATCAATTCAGAACCATTAATATATTTTTGAACCGGAAATTTTTCTCTAAATATGGGATTATAACCAACACTACTTAATAAATTTTTCGTAATTTTTAGATAACCTTTTTTAATAATATGATCTCTTGTCTCAGGTGTGCCGAACTCATAGCTTGGTTCGATTAAAATTATATATTTTCTTGATACTCTTAATAATTCTTTAAATATTTTTTGAAATAGATGTGGAACTTGTTCAAGACAATGACATGTAAAAACAAAATCAAAACTATTGGATTTAAAAGGAATTTTTTCAGCATTCGCTTTTGCGATATAATCTATATTAAAATTATTTTCATTAAAAAAATCTTTACCAACTTTTAATCTATTAAATGATAAATCTAGAGCCCCTATTTTATCTATAACTAAGTTTTTTTTTTTAATTTTTTTAATAGAGTCAAAAAGAGTTGTTAACTCTCCAGCACCTACCTCAAAAATAGATTTTGAATTTGTCTCTTCGTAAACGTTCGATATCACACTTGAAATATAATTTTTATGACTCATGTTGATCTCTACCACTTCATTGTTATTTAATTTGGCTATATATGTTTGATTATCTTTATTGATATAATTATCTAAATAATTTCCTGCAATTTTATCGTATTTTGCCTCTACTCTATCTAGTTTTCTTGAATGAAAAATATATTTTTTTTTTAATGGTAGTCTGTTGATGAAATTAATAAAAATAAATTTAATTTTTCTTTTGAGTTTTATAAGAAAACTAGTTTTATCCCTTAACAAATTTATTTCAGACTCATTTAAAGTTTTAATAATTTTGCTCTTAATTTCAATATTAAAAAAATTATCAAATTTCATTTTTTTTCTTAATCAAAAAGCCATTTGGACTAAAATTTAACAAGTTTAATTTTTTATATTCATTTAGATTTAAAAAGAATGACACTATTTCTTTTTTCTTAATAAATGGATTTTTCGAACGGTAAGACTTTCTTGTTATATAAGTTTTAGAGTAGTCTATTTTATTTTTTTTTTTAAAAAGTAATTTTCTTTTTATAAATCAAAGTATTTTAAAAATAAATTTTTATTCTTAAAATATTGTAATCTGATTTTTTTTTAATTTCAGAAATTTTAATCGGTGTCAGATTATCTAATATTATGTCTGAGCAATACTTTTTTTCACTTAAGAAAAACCTTTCCCTAACGATTTTAGAAGTTCTAGTTTTTTTTTTTAACTTAAGCATTTTTTCTAATTTATTTTTTGTATCTATAAATGAGGTAGAGGTAATTCCAAATTTGTTGGGAAATTTTCTATGAGAATATTTCACTGTTTTTGAATTATAAGAAATCAAATTTTTTCTCATTATAGTTGTTTGTATTCCTACTGTTGAACAACTGTGTATTACACATTTGCTCTTATATATCCATGGAGATACCTCATACAAATTATTAACAATGATATTTTTAAACCTTTTATCAAATAGATTTTGTATATTTTCATTATTGTCACCAGGATGATTTCTAAAAATAAAATTTATTTTAGGAAATTTTTCAGCCAAATAATTTGTCAAAGACACCATTTCCTTAAATATTTTTAATTGCCATAATTTTCTGTTATTCTTATCCTTTTTATTTTCATTCAAATTTTTTCTTACAAATTTATCCACATTTTCTTGTTTTTTAAGCTCCTCTAAGGAGCTTATGCCAGATGCAGCAATTAAAACATAATTTTTAAAATTTTTTATTTCTTCAATTTCATTTTTAAAAATATTTTTAACTTGATTTTCTCTCCATATATCTATCCTAGGTGACCCAGCCATAAAAAATTTTTTTTTATACTTACCAAAAGCCTTAATCCAGTTTGAATGATCAAATTTACCCCACGAAAAAAATCTATCTATTAACTCCACATTTTCTTTGCTGCTCCTCATTTTAATAAACTTTCGCATTTCTGAATTATCATTAAGTGCATAACCAGCTTCTTCATCTTGCACTAAATAAATATTTTTTCTGTTTTTTACTGACAAAATGTGGTCTTGGTCATAAAAATTCATTGATTTGTAAAAATAATAACCAGGACCAAAAATATTTAACGCTCTTTGAATTGCTTGCTTGTCTCCAATAATACAACTATGTCCTTTTTTGACAGCTCTAGATATAAAAAATAATTTTGAGTAAAATTCTCTTACTTTAACTTCAATAGGTATGTAAATTATATCTCTCATTCAATAATAGCCAAGTTTTTTTAAGTTTAGTTTAAAAGTTTCATCCAATATTTTATTATCATATGAAAATTCTTTAAAAATTTTTTGTTGAAATTTCCTTGATAATTTTTTTTGTTTGATATTTTTTGATGAGTTTACTCTCTCGTACAACTCATCTTTTAAAAAAGTTAAATTTTTATTAAAAACCTGTCCTAAATATTTTAAAAATTTATCTTTATCGTTTTCTAAATACTCGTAAGGAATTATATGAATTCTTTTTTTTTCTATAAAATTTAATATTATTGCTAAATTAAGTCTGTAATTAAAAGTATTTAAATATAACATCCCAAAACGAGAAAACGACAAAGTCCTTTTAGATTTATGTAAATTTTTTTTGTAAGGGAAATCAATAAATAAATCTTCTTCTCTATCGTATAAATGAGACCATCTTTTAAAATAACTGTTTATAACTGAGGTTTGTTTTCTAATAATAAATAGTAAATGATAATTAGATTTAGAGAGAAACCTAGATAAATTTAACAAACCAATATAAGGATTTTCATTTCTATATTTTATTTTATAGTAAGAGTTATGTTCGTGAAGATGAGAAAAAGACTCAGAGCTATAAATGAAAGGTTTTTTATATTTAATTAAGTCTTTAAAAATTTCTTTTTTTTCATAAAAAAAATATTTACCAAAATTTTTTGGCATATAAGAAATAGATTTATCAATTAATTTTTTATCATAATTCACAAAGTTATAATCAGGTATTTTTGGAAAAATTTTTTTTTGTAACAATGTAGAAGCAGAATGAAAAAAGCCAATGTGAAATATATTTCTTTTCATTTCTTAAGAATTAAATATTTGTCTAAAATTAGTCCGTCCAAATTTGTTTTTAAAAAAACCTTTATTGCATCAACAGAGTTATTAATAATAGGATAACCATGCAGGTTAAATGAAGTATTTAATAAACCATACACACCAGAAATATTACCAAATTTTTTTATGAGATCTTCGTAAAGTGGATTTGAATTATTTGCTAAAATTTGGGGTCTACATGTTTGATCATATGGATGGAGTGCCGCTTTTAAATAACTTTTGCCTTTGACAGTGGTGTCTGAACAATTTGTCATATATTTAAATTTGTCTGCTTCCCCAGAAAAATGAAAATACTCTTTAGCTTTTCTTTCAAGCACACTTGCAGCAAATGGCATCCAAAAATCCCTATTTTTTATACTTTCATTGATAGTTTCTTTAACATTCATTTTAGATGGATGAGCTAAAATTGACCTGTTTCCCAAAGATCTGGCCCCAAATTCGGCTTTCCCTACTGCTCTTGCAATAATTTTGCCTTTGTTAATAGCTTTGGCTGCAAGCATATTAGTATTTCTGTTTGTTACTCTGAATTTGTCAAAAATTTTAAATTTATTTAGGGCTCCTAAAGCCTCCTCTGATGTAATTTTATAACCCAAATAAACATTATCTAATGGAAATATTTTAATTTTAGTTTTTTTTTTATTTTTGGTCTCAATTAACTTTGCAAAACAAGCACCCATTGCTTGAGATGCATCATCAGGAGATGCAGGCACATAAACATTTTTATATGTTTTAGACAAGTTATAATTTGATTTAACATTTAATGAAACTCCACCAGCGATACAAATATTCTTTTTTTTATCCTTAATTAAATTTTTGACCCATTTTTCAATTAATAGTTCTGAATATTTTTGAAGTGCCCCAGCTATAGCGTCAAATCTTTTTCCATCTAACAATCTCTTAATATCAAAAAATAAATCTTTAGGTTTTATAAAATCTATAAATTTTTTTTTTTTTACTATCTGAAATTTTTTAAAAGAGGAAAGTATTTCTTCAAAATATCTTCTTTTACAGTAAGGTGCTAAACCCATCACTTTATATTCATGTTCATTAGGTTTCAAACCTAAGATTAAAGTTATATATCTGTAGAGTCTTCCAATAATAAAGTTTGGCCCAGAGACAATTTTTTTTACATTCAAATTATTTTTATTAATTTTAAAATCATATGCAGTATAATTAATAAAATCTCCGAATGCATCTAAAGTAAGCACAGTCGTGTCTTTTTTAAATTTTTTTGATCCAAAATAACCATAACAAGCATGTCCAAATGAGTGATCAATAAACTCAATTATTTTTGGATCTACATTTAAATGTTTAACAACTACATCTTTCCTAATTTTTTGACCAAAATTTATTATTTTTTTATTTGAAACATGATAATCTGATGTCTTCAAAATATTAAATATTTTTTTCCAATAATTTTTTCCTGGAAATTGATTTAGATCAATTTTTTTTTTAAATAAATTTAAATAGGATATTTTTTTGTTTTGATAAATTTTTGGATACCAATATTTTTTTTGTTCTTCGTAATAATCATCCATACTAAAATTGGTATAATGTCTTGTTAAAATATAAATAGGAGACCAGACTTTGGAAATAAAACAAATACTTGTAATTTCTTTTGGTGAAATTTTGAACTCTTTTATGAGCCAATTTATTGAATTAAGAGGATACCTTTCATCATTTTTAATTTTTGAAAACCTTTCCTCACTTGAGCATCCAACTATTTTTCCATCAATCATTAATGAAGCTGTGGAGTTTTGTTCCCAATTAATACCTAAAATTATATTTTTTGCAGACATATAATTTATTTTTGTATTTCTTGTTTTAATTCCTCATATTCTTTTGCTTTTTGCTTTAAAAATTTGAGTGCAATTTTTGATTTATGTGAAATTCCTTTAGGAGTTAAAATATATGTATATTTAAATTTATTATTACTTTTCTTGAAATTATTTATTTTAATAAGACCTCTTTTTTTTAATGCTAAAAGACAATAATTAACTTTACCTAGACTAAACTGCAATTCTTCAGCAAGTTTTCTTTGACTAATATTGGGGTTAATATTAATTTTTCTAAGTATTGTAAAAAGTTTTTCGTCTAAATTCATTTTTTTGTCGTATAATATTTTGATTTATGTATGTTCAAATATTGAACAAACTACAGAATAATTTATGAAACACAATAAAAAAATTTCTTTTGGTATCATTATACAAGCAAGAATGGGGTCTAAAAGGTTACCCGGTAAAGTGCTTAAAGCGTATAAAGAAATTAGTCCTTTAAAGTTATTAATTGATAGGCTTAGCACGTTCAAATTTAATAAAAGAAATATAATCATAGCAACAACAACAACAAAAAAAGATGCACCAATAATTAATTTCTGTAATTCAAATCGTATAAATTACTATCGTGGTAAAGAAAATGATGTTTTGCATAGATTTTACAAAACATCCTTAAAATTTAATATTCAGAATATAATAAGAATTACCTCAGATTGCCCATTTGTAGACCTTCTTACCCTAAAAAAAATGATCAAAATTTTTAAACAAAAAAAAATAGATTATTTAGCAAATACATATCCATTACCATGCACATATCCTGATGGTATGGATATTGAAATTTTTAATTTTAATACTTTAAAAAAAACTCACTTATTAGCAAAACTGCCTTCGGATAGAGAACATGTTACTAAATATATGTGGGGATCAAAAAAATTTAAATGTAAAAAAGTAGATTTAAGGAAAAATTTATCATCATACAGAATCACGATCGATACAAAAAGAGATTATGATTTATTTAAAATGATAATAGATAAGTTCAATTAT
>CACGJX010000014.1 GCA_902573465.1 uncultured Pelagibacteraceae bacterium | reverse complement strand
ATGGATAAATAAAAAAAGGGATCATGGTAATCTTTTATTTATAGATCTTAGAGATAATTATGGTGTAACACAGTGTATAATTGATAAAGAAAATTCTAATTTCGAAAAATTAGAAAAATTACAGTTAGAAACAGTCATTAAAATTGATGGAAAAGTAGTTAAAAGATCTGTTGAATCTATAAATAAGGAAATTAATACAGGAGAAATAGAAGTTATCATTAAAAGTTTTAAAATTCTTGGAAAATGTAAAGAACTTCCATTACCTGTCTTTAGTGACCAAGAATATGCTGAGGAAATTAGGCTAAAATACCGATTTTTAGATTTAAGACGAAAAAAAATTCACGAAAATATTATTTTAAGATCAAAGGTAATTTCTTTCATTAGAAATGAAATGAATAAGTTAGGTTTTTTGGAATTTCAAACTCCAATTTTAACCTCTTCAAGTCCTGAGGGTGCAAGAGATTTTTTAGTACCAAGTAGATTAAATCCAGGAAAATTCTATGCTTTACCTCAAGCCCCACAACAATTTAAACAACTAGTAATGGTGTCAGGATTTGACAGATATTTTCAGATAGCACCATGTTTTAGAGATGAAGATGCTAGGGCTGACAGAAGTCCAGGGGAATTCTATCAATTAGATTTAGAAATGTCTTTTGTAGAACAAGAAGATGTTTTTAAAGTAGTTGAGGAATTATTTATTAATACATTTAAAAAATTTTCAAAAAAAAAACTTTTATATACCAAATTCCCAAGGATAACTTACAAAGATGCCATGTTAAAATACGGGAGTGATAAACCAGATTTAAGAAATCCTTTAATTATAACCGAGATATCAGATATTTTTCTTAGAGATGATATTACATTTGAAATATTTAAGAAATTAGTCAAAACAGGTGCAAGTGTTAGATGTATATTAACTAAAAATACCAAAGATAAACCAAGAAGTTTTTTCGATGGAATAGATAAATGGGCTAAAGAACAAGGCGCATCTGGTCTCGCATACTTTACAATTGATAAAGACAAAGAAATCAATGCTAAAGGTCCAATTGGTAAATTTTTTTCAAAAGATGCATTAAAAGAAATAATGAAAAAAACTGGAGCAGAAATAGGTGATAGTATTTTCTTAGCTTGTGGAAAAAATCGAGAATTAGAAAAAATTACATCTTTGGCAAGAGATAAAATTGCAAAAGATTTGAATTTAATTGACGAAAATATCTTTGCTTTTTGCTGGATAATTGATTATCCCATGTTTGAGAAAGACGAACTTACAAACAAAATAAAATTTAGTCATAATCCTTTCTCAATGCCTCAAGGAGATATAGAAAAAATTGATTTCAATAAACCCTTAGAAATTTTAGCTTATCAGTATGATATAGTTTGCAATGGAATAGAACTTTCATCAGGTGCAATTAGAAATCATATACCAGATCTTATGTACAAGTTATTTGATATAGTGGGCTATTCCAAAGAGGATGTTAATCAAAAATTTAGCGGAATGATCAATGCATTAAGCTATGGAGCTCCCCCTCATGGAGGTATTGCACCAGGTATTGATAGAATAATCATGCTTTTAGCTAATGAAAAAAATATTAGGGAAGTTACAATGTTTCCTATGAACCAAAATGCTCAAGATTTAATGATGAAAGCTCCATCTATTGTGAGTGATGATCAACTTAAAGAGTTAAATTTATCTTTAAAAACTAAAAAATAATTACTTTTTTCCTTTAAGACTTATCTTTACATCTGATAAATCTACTAGGTTTTTTTTATAATTATTTCTTACAAAACCTTTACTTGTGATATCTTTGACAATTTTTAAAAATTGGCTTTGTTCTTCAATATTTTGATCCTCAGATAGTGAAGAATCTATATTTCCAATTGTAGGTGTATGAGCTAAATCTTCTCTATTTAAATATGATATTGCCAACTCTCTAAATATATAGTCTAAAATTGATGAAGCACTTAAAATTCTATCATTTCCATGAACTTTACCTGAAGGTTCAAATTTAGTACCAACAAATGCACTAACAAATTCGTCTAATGGAACCCCATATTGAAGCCCCAATGAAACAGCTATTGCAAAATTGTTCATTAAAGCTTTTACCAGCTCGCCTTCTTTACTTGTATCTATAAAAATTTCTCCTATTTTACCATCTTCATACTCACCAGTATGTAAATAAACTTTATGATCTCCTATCGTAGCTTTTTGTATATAGCCTTTTCTTCTATCTGGCATACCAAATCTTTTTCCAGGATTTTCTGACTTTGTGAAAGATTGGCTAATAACTTTTTCAACATTTATTGGTTTATTATCATTTTGATTGGCAACTAAATCAATTTTTTTATTTGATGTGTTTTGTTTATTATTTGGTTCTAGACTTTTAGTTTTTCTATTATCTAATTTCACTTCTAAAACCTCGAATTTTCCATCATCTCTTTTTTCAAGCTTTTTAAGTTCTGTTTCATTTACCTCATCAAGATAATGATTAACTTTGAAAGTGCATGTGTAATATGTTTCTACAAGATATTTTGCCATTTTTTTCCTATTTTTAATTTTAATTTTGTAATTAGAATCAAATTATTTATATACATTTAGATATTTTAGTCTAATTTAATTTATTCAATCAGAAAGAGAAAAAAAATATTTAATGTTGACTTTTCTTAAAAAAATTTTCACCTGGTGGAATCGTGATACACTAGGAACTAGAATCAAAACAATTTTTTTTGGAAAATTTGTTGGAGCTGATGAATTTGGCAACAAGTATTATCAGAATAAAAAAGGAAAAAGATGGGTCATATATTCAGGTGAAATTGATGCATCAAAAATTCCAATAGAGTGGTATTCATGGATGCATTTTATGCCCAATAAAATTGAAGAAAAACATCAATTAGAAAAATTTGATTGGCAAAAACCACATAAGCCAAATCTTACAGGCACGGAGTCAGCTTATTACCCTAACAAGAATACAAAAGATGAAATTAAAAAAAAGTATAAAAGTTGGAAATAAAAAATTTCATTTACCCATAATTATTTTTTTGATCAATATTTTATTTTTGTTTGATACTAAATCAGAAAGTAATCTTGAGGGTAATTATACCAACATAAAAATCCTTGATAAGATAAGTTCAAAAAATGAATTAATAAAACTGACCAATAATAAAAAATATGTTTATAAAGATTTATCAATTAAAAGCATTAAATGCACTGACTCTGAGTTTGATGATAATCCTGAAATTAAAGCGTATATCCAGGTAAAAGATTTAACAAAAAAAGATAGAAATAATGTTTTTGTTTTTAATGGGTGGATGTTTTCCTCAAGTCCATCAATAGCACCGTTTGATCATCCTGTTTACGACATTTGGCTTGTGGATTGTTATTAGGCTATTGTGTCTTTATCAAGCCAGCTTACATTAAAATCTGAGTTAATAAATTTTTTGTGGTTAAGTAGTTTTTTGTGAAGTGGAATAGTTGTAGTAATTCCTTCTATAACGAATTCATCTAGTGATCTGTTCATCCTTTGAATAGCTTCAGTTCTATTTCTTCCATGACATATTAATTTGCAAATCATGCTATCATAAAAGGGCGTAACTCTGTAACCTTGATAAATAGCTCCATCCACTCTCGTTCTAAATCCAGAAGGTTGATGACATAGACCAATTGTACCAGGGGAAGGTTGAAAATTTTTACTAGCATCCTCAGCGTTAATCCTACATTCGATTGCATGTCCTCGAGGATTTATATCAGTTTGTTTTAAAGCAGTTTCACCTGAAAAAGCTATCCAGATTTGCTCTTTGATAATATCAATACCTGTTACCATTTCAGTGACAGGATGTTCAACTTGAACTCTGGTATTCATTTCCAAAAAATAGAATTTTCCATCCTCGTAAATAAATTCTACTGTTCCAGCACCTGTATAACCAATTTTTGAAACCATATTTACAGTCTTATTAAAAAGATCCTTTCTTATCTCATCATTAAGCACCGGGCTCGGCGTTTCCTCTATTATCTTTTGATGCCTTCTCTGAACTGAACAATCTCTCTCATGCAAATGAACAGTTCGATTTTTTCCTGATAAAATTTGAACCTCGATATGTCTTGGATTTTGAAAAAACTTTTCAATATAAACTTCGTCATTTCCGAAATATTTTTGAGCTTCAGATTTTGCAGTTAAGAATAGATTTTCAAATTCTTCTTCTTTATTTACAATTTTCATACCTTTTCCACCACCACCACCAGAGGCTTTAATTAAAACAGGAAAACCAATTTTTTTGCTTAGTTCTTTTGCCTCTTTTACGTTTTTGACTCCACCCTCAGAGCCTTCAATTATAGGCAACCCATTTTCCTTAGCAATTTTCTTTGCTTGAATTTTATCACCCATCATTTCAATATGCTTTGAACTAGCTCCTATAAATGTAATACTATTTTCCTCAAGTACACGTGCAAAGTTAGCATTTTCTGATAAAAAACCATATCCAGGATGAACAGCTTCAGCATTGGTAATTTCAATTGCAGACATTAAAGCAGGAATGTTTAAATAACTGTTAATAGGTTGATGAGAACCAATGCAAACACTTTCATCTGCCATCCTAACATGCATACTTTCTTTATCTACATCTGAGTGAACAGCAACTGTTGATATACCCCATTCCTTACAAGCTCTAATTATTCTAACTGCGATTTCCCCACGATTTGCAATTAAAATTTTTTTAAACATTACTCAAGAATTATAATTGGTTGACCAAATTCTACAGCTTGACCATCCTCAACACAAATTTCTTTGACTACTCCATCAGAGGTTGATGGAACGTGATTCATTGTTTTCATAGCTTCAACTATCATTACTGTATCACCTTTTTTAATTTTTTTTCCTACCTCAACAAATTTTTTAGCTCCAGGTTCTGGTGCATGGTAAGCTGTGCCTATAATTGGTGAAGTTACTTCTATACCTGACTTTATCTTTTCAGATTTGTTTATTAATTCTGAATTTTTTAAATTATTTTTAGAGCTTGAAATGTTTGAGCTATTTACTGAAATTGTATTTTTTGAGACTTTTATTTTTGTATCTTTTTCAGTATACTCAATCTCTGTAAGATTAAATTCATCCAAATAATTACTCAACTCTTTAATAATTTTTTTATCAATTTTCATTTTTTAAAAGTTTTTGCATTGAAATTATGGCTAAAATATAACCATCTGAACCTAAACCAAATATACCACCAGTTGCTACATCACTAATTAAAGATTTATGTCGGAATTCTTCTCTTTTGTAAATATTAGAAATATGTAATTCTATTATTGGTTTTTTAAAAATACTTAAAGCATCTCTTATAGCTACTGATGTATGAGTGAAAGCTGCAGCATTAATTATTATACCATCAAAAGTTTTTCTTGAGTCTTGTATAAGATTGACAATTTCCCCTTCTACATTAGATTGAAAGAATTCTAAAGTTAATCCTAATTCTTCTGATTTATCTTGACAAATATCTTTCAATTTTTCAAAAGTTATTGACCCATATTGTGATTGTTCTCTTTCTCCTAATAGATTAAGATTTGGACCATTAATTAAAATTATCTTATTGTTCATTTGACATTTATATACAATGAAAAAAAAAATTAAAATAAAAATAAATGGTAAATTAAATAGAATAAACGATAAAACTAAATTATCTGAACTTGTCCAAAATCTAAAAGTACCCTTGCAAAAAGTAGCAATTGAATTGAATGAGAAAATAGTAGATAAAAAAAAACTTAATAAGACTTATTTAAAAACAAATGATAAAATAGAAATTGTTCATTTTATTGGAGGTGGATAAATTGATAAAAGATAAACTAACTATTTCAAAAAAAAAATTTAATTCAAGACTAATTGTTGGTACGGGTAAATATAAGAATTTGAAAGAATGTGCAAAAGCGATTGAAATATCTGGTGCTGAAATTGTTACAGTTGCTGTTAGAAGAGTAAATATAACAAATAAAAAAAAACCTTTATTAATGGATTATATTGATCCAAAAAAAATTACCTATTTACCAAACACTGCGGGTTGTTTCAATTCTAAAGAAGCTTTAAGGACTTTAAGACTTGCAAGAGAAATTGGTGGCTGGAAGTTAGTAAAGTTAGAGGTCTTAGGAGATAAAAAAAACCTTTTTCCTGAAATGATAGAAACTTTAAAATCAACAGAAATTTTAACTAAAGAAGGTTTTAAAGTTATGGTTTACTGTAATGACGATCCGCTGATGGCAAAGAGATTAGAAAATTCTGGCGCAATAGCTATTATGCCACTTGCTGCACCTATTGGTTCTGGGTTAGGAATATTAAATAAAGTTAATATTCATATAATTCGAAAGCAAACTAAGCTGCCTTTAATTATAGATGCAGGTTTGGGTCAAGCATCTGATGCAACCATTGCTATGGAATTAGGCTGTGATGGCGTTTTAGTAAATACAGCAATAGCAAAAGCAAAAAAACCATATTTGATGGCAAAAGCTTTTAAAAATGCAGTTATAGCAGGAAGACAATCTTACTTGTCGGGAAGAATTGAAAAAAAATTAAAGGGAGATCCGTCTTCTCCAAATAAAGGAATTATTTAGTTTTTTTATAAAATTTTTTCTTTTTATAAATTTTTTTCTTTATTTTGGGTGTCTTCTTCTCTTTTTCTTTAACAAAAAGTTCTAGGTTTTTAAGTTTTTCGAAATATTCAATAAGTTTAATTGTTTTATTAGACTTGTTTTTAATATCGATGATATATTCTGGAATAATAAGGGAATTTTCTGTAATGATATCAATTTTCATTTTATTTTTTTTTTCAAAGTAAGTTAAATCATCAACAAAATTTTCTTTTAAGAAATCAGATATTTTTTTACATACTTTTAGTTCAACAAACTTAGCTTTGTTTAAAACTGACTGCAACTCAACTATTTTCAGCAGCTTTTGAGCAAATGACTCATCAGTTAATTCAACTTTCCATTTAACAGCACTTTCTCTTAACCTCTGTCTAGACATTTCTAGTAATCCAAAATTACTAATTTTCCCAATTTGAATTCTTGCTCTATCTAATCTACATCTCTCCTTCAATTTTTTTTCAACCATTCTCCTATTTCCATAGCTCAACATGTCAATAAAATCGATAATTATTAAACCTGACAAATCTCTAATTTTTATTTGTCTAGCAATTTCTTCTGCTGCCTCTAAGTTAGTATCTAATGCAGTGCTTTCAACATTCTTCTGTTTGATCGAGCTTCCAGAGTTAATATCAATAGAGACTAAAGCCTCTGTGGGGTTCACTACCAAATAACCACCTGAATTGAGTTTGATTTCTGACTCAAAAATTTGATTTAATTTTTGTTCTATACCTTCCTCTATAAACAAAGGAGTTTTTCCCCTGTATTTTTTTACTTTTTTCACTTGAGAAGGCATCAACATTTTCATAAAGTTTTGAGCTTTTTTATATCCATCATTACCCTCAACAATTATACTTTTAGTATTTTCATCATACATGTCTCTAAGAGTTCTTTTAATTATTTCACTCTCTTGATGAATTAAAGATGGGGCAATCGAATTAATTGCATTTTCTTTAATTTGATTCCAGGATTTAATTAATGTTTCCAAATCATGGCTTATTTCATTTTTGGTCTTATTACTTCCCGCAGTTCTTACAATCAATCCCATTTCTCGAGGTATCTCAATTTCATTCAATATTGAACGTATTTTTTTTCTGTCTGAAGGATTAAATATTTTTCTGGATATACCTCCACCTTTAGGAGTATTAGGCATCAAAACAATATATTTTCCAGCAATAGATATAAAGGTGCTTAGAGCAGCACCTTTCTGACCTCTTTCATCTTTGACGACTTGTACCAAAATAACTTGATTAGGTTTGATAACTTCTTGAATCTTATATCTTTTAAATTTATTTCTACTCTCAATTTTTTTTACTTTATCACCATTATGATCATTTTTTTCTTTTTCATTTGTATCATTTTTCTCTATCTCAATTGGATCATCTATCTCTAGCTTTCCTTCAGCTATGTTTTCCTCCTCTTTTTCCTCATTTTTTTTTGATAATTCCTCTCTAACTTTTTCCTCTTCTGCTTTTATAATTTCTAAGTCACTCTTAGGTATTTGATAGTAATCAGATTGGATATCATTAAATGGTAAAAAACCATGTCTCTCTCTTCCGAAATCAATAAAAGCAGCTTGTAAAGACGGCT
The DNA here is from genome assembly GCA_902573465.1 of uncultured Pelagibacteraceae bacterium. Classification (GTDB taxonomy): domain Bacteria; phylum Pseudomonadota; class Alphaproteobacteria; order Pelagibacterales; family Pelagibacteraceae; genus Pelagibacter. The sequence continues at coordinate 4,024 of CACGJX010000014.1, read as the reverse complement.
CGATTCTACTAACTTTACCTAAATATATATTGTTCTTAATAAGACTATTTTTAGATCCTTCGTATTCGTAATCTTCAATGTTATCATTGGACTTAAGAACAACTCTTGTTTCATTAGGATGTGATGCATCAATGTATAAATTTTTTTCCATATTATTTTGATTATGTTTTTCATTTTTTTATAAATTTTGTTTTTTAATTATGCCTTATCTTTAACAAATTCCTATATATAATGATATCAAAATGACAAAATTGATAAGAAATATTTTTATTCTATTTTTAAGTGTTTCCCTCATAACCATTATTAGTATTTTTGTTATTTTGTGGACCTTTTCTAATAATATTCCAGATTACAAATTTCTTAAAAATTATAAACCTCCTGTATCTAGTAAAGTATATTCAGGGAATGGAGAGTTAGTGGCTGATTTTTCTAAAGAAAAAAGAATTTTTATACCTTTTAGTGCGATACCAAAAAAGGTAATAAATGCTTTTCTGTCTGCGGAGGATAAGAATTTTTTTTCTCACCCAGGAGTTGATGCAAAAGGTGTTATTAGAGCAGTTTTCAACAACATAAAAAATATTATGACTTCAAAAAGACTCGAAGGTGCCTCTACAATTACTCAACAAGTTGCAAAAAATTTTTTATTAACTAACGAGGTTAGTATAAATCGAAAAATCAAAGAGGCAATTTTAGCTTTTAGAATAGAGAGAGCTTTGAATAAAGAAAGAATATTGGAACTTTATTTAAATCAAATCTATTTAGGCAGTGGAGCTTATGGTGTAGCAGCAGCTAGTCTGGAATATTTTGATAAATCTATAAAAGAGCTTGATTATGCAGAGGCTGCACTGTTGGCCGCCCTACCTAAGGCTCCTAGTAGATATAATCCCTATCAGAATAAAGATTTAGCTAAATTTAGAAGGGATTTAGTATTGAAAAATTTACATCAAAATGAATTTCTTAATTACGAACAATACATAGAAAATAAAAATAAAGAAATCAAACTAAAGAAAATCAAAAAAGTTTATTTAGAGGACGCTCAATATTACATTGAGGATGTTCGAAAAAATATAATCGAAAAATTATCTTATGATAAAGTTTACAAACAAGGCTATAATATTAATACTCCAATTAACTTAAATTTACAGAATATAGCAACTAATTCGCTAAGAGATGGTCTTATCGCATACGATCAAAGAAAAGGTTGGAGAGGTCCTTTAACCAATTTAATTTATGACAATGAGTGGTCTCAAAAAGTAAATAAAAAGCACAAACTAGAAAATTCTATCGGATGGGAATTAGGAATAATTAAAAAAGTAAATCAGTTCGAAGCTGAAGTTGAAACAATAAATAAATCAACTGGTACGATACGATATAAGGATATTACTTGGACTAAAAAAGAATTTAAAGATTTATTGAAAGTTGGTGATATAGTATATGTAAAAAATCTTAATAAAAGTTTTTACAGTCTAAAACAATTACCAAAAATAAATGGTGGAATTGTTGTAATGGATCCCTTTACAGGAAGAGTTCTTGCTCTAAGTGGAGGATTTAGTTTTAAATCGAGTGAATTTAATCGTGCTTCTCAAGCTCTCAGGCAACCTGGATCTGCATTTAAGCCATTTGTATATGCTTTAGCGCTCGAAAATAAATTTACTCCATCATCTTTAGTTCTTGATGCACCACTTGTTTTAGATCAGGGAATAGATTTAAAAAAATGGAAACCTGAGAACTATGGAAAAAAATTTTATGGCCCATCTACGATCAGAGTTGGTTTAGAAAAATCTAGAAATTTAATGACAGTAAGAATAGCTCAAAATTTAGGTGTTGATAAAATTGTAGAATTTTCAAAAAGATTGAAAATATATGATAATCCTGATGAGTTATTATCAATTTCACTTGGTTCAGCTGAAACAACATTACTCAACTTAACGTCAGCTTATTCATCATTTGTTAATGGCGGAAAATTAATAAGCCCTATTATTATAGATAGAATTCAGGATAGTGAAGGTAACACAATTATTAATAACGAAAATAGAAAGTGCAAAAATTGTGATGAAATTTCATTTACTGGAAAAGATTATCCAATTATAGAAGATAATTACAAACAAGTTATATCTGAGCAAACTGCGTATCAAATTACATCTTTGCTAGAGGGTGTTATCAAAAGAGGTACTGGTAAAAAATTAAAAGAGTTAAATCTAAATATTGCAGGAAAGACAGGAACTACAAATGAAAACACAGATGCCTGGTTTATCGGATTTACGTCTAATCTAGTAGTTGGTGTTTATGTCGGAATGGATAATCCTGAACCATTGGGAAAATACGAAACAGGTTCAAAAGCTGCTTTACCAATTTTTAAGGAATTTGTGAAAAAAGCTATTAAAAAATCTGATGCGCGACCGTTTAAAGTTCCTAAAGAAATGACTTTAATGGTTATAGATCCTTTTACAGGAGAAAAAGCAAAATTTAATTCAAAAAACACAATTATTGAAGCATATAAAAGTAAGAATGTTATGAATGGTAAAGTTTTATATTCAGATAATAATAGATTAGATGTAAATAATATATTAAAGTTTTACTAATGGAAGATAAATACATAGATTTAAAAAAAGAAATAGAGAAAATCAATCAAAGAATAAAGGAGTATCTTTGAGAAAAATGAAATCTATTTAAAATTAGAAACTCTTAATAAAGAAATTCTTGACTCTGGTTTTTGGCAAAACAAGGCAAATTCTCAAAAAGTTATAAAAGAAAAAAAACTTTTCGAAGATCTCATAGATTCATATGAAGTCTCAATAGATAAATTGAGAGATTTAAATGATATATACCAGCTTGCAATTGATGAAGATAACATGAGTGTAAAAAATGAGATTTTTGAAAATATTAAAGACCTAAGTATAAAAGTAAAAAAAAATGAGATAAAATGTTTTCTGTCTAACGAAACAGATTCATCAGATTGTTATGTAGAAATCCACGCAGGAGCTGGTGGTACAGAAAGCCAAGATTGGGCAAATATGTTGAGAAGAATGTATATGAAATGGTCAGATAAAAGAAATTTTAGATCTCATCTAATAAGTGAGCACAAGGGTGATGAGGCTGGAATAAAATCTTCTACTATCAAAATTGAAGGAGACTATGTTTTTGGGTGGTTAAAGAAAGAGTCTGGAATTCACAGACTTGTAAGAATATCACCATTTGATTCAGGAGCGAGGAGACACACTAGTTTTGCAAGTGTATGGATATATCCAGTTGTCGATGAAAATTTAAATATTGAAATACAAGATAAAGATTTAAGAATTGATACTTATCGCTCTAGTGGTGCAGGTGGACAACATGTTAATACCACTGATAGTGCTGTTAGAATAACACACTTACCAACTAAAATAGTTGTTCAATGCCAAAATGAAAGATCACAACACAAAAATAAAGAAACGTGTATGAATATGTTAAGAGCAAGACTTTATGATTTTGAAATGAAAAAAAAAGATGAAGAAAGTCAAAATAAAGAGGCTTTAAAGTCTGATATAGGATGGGGTCATCAAATTAGATCATATGTGCTTCAACCCTATAGATTGGTTAAAGATAATAGGACTAACTTCGAGAGTACAAGCCCGGATAAAGTTTTAGATGGTGACATCGAAGGTTTTTTAGAGAAATCTTTATATCAAATTTAATGAAAAAAATAATTTTTAGATTTTTAATATTCACGTCATTACTAATCTTTAGTTTTATTACTTACTTAAGCACTATAGGCATAAAAACAGATGCTTTTAATGATCAAATATCCAAGGAGCTAAAAAAAATTAATGATGAATTAGAATTAGATTTAAATAAGATAATCATAATATTAGATCCTTTTAAATTTAAATTAGTATTAAAAACTATTGGAGCAAATCTAAAGACCAAAAAAAAATTAATTAAACTTGAAAGTGTTAGATTTAATGTTGACATAAAATCATTTATAAATAAAAAATTTTCATTATCTGAATTAGATATCAATACTAGGACTATTGAAATAAAAAAT
>CACGJX010000013.1 GCA_902573465.1 uncultured Pelagibacteraceae bacterium | reverse complement strand
TCTTCCGAACCTTCTTTTTTTCTATCTTTTTTTGGAATTGCTTTTTGTGGGTTACTTCCATTAGCAGGCATAGGCATCAATTCATTCTCACCTAAAATTCTAGCTACTCTTGTTGTAGGTTGTGCACCTTGACCCAACCAATATTTTATTCTCTCAGCCTCTAATCCAATTCTTTCTTTTTTTTCTTTTGGTAACAATGGATTAAAAAAACCTACTTTCTCTATAAATCTACCATCTCTAGCAAATCGACTGTCGGCTACAACAACCTTATAAACAGGCCTCTTTTTTGTGCCACCTCTAGATAATCTTAATTTTAACATTTACTCTCCTTTTATTTTAATTGATTGAATAATTCTGGAGGTATTCCTTTATCAGACATACCTTTCAGATTTCCTTTTGACATCTTCTTCATCATTTCAGACATCATTTTAAATTGTTTTAACAATTTATTGATAGTGGCTGGATCAGTTCCTGAGCCATTAGCAATTCTTTTTTTTCTAGAACCATCGATTATTTTTGGATTCTCTCTTTCTTTTTTAGTCATTGATAAAATTATAGCCTCATTTTTTGTAATAACACTCTCATCAATACCCGCAGCATCCATTTGAGATTTAACCTTTGAAACTCCTGGCATGAAAGACATGATGCCTTCAATCCCTCCCATTTTTTTCATTTGTCTCAGTTGAGTTAAATAATCTTGCATTGAGAATTGTCCTTTTTTTAAATTTTCCTCTGTTTTTTTTATATTTTCTTCCCCAAGATCTTGGGCTGCTTTTTCAACAAGAGAAACAATATCTCCCATCCCAAGAATTCTATTTGCAATTCTATCTGGGTGAAAAACTTCAAGATTTTCGATCTTTTCCCCAATACCTAAAAATTTAATTGGAACCTGTGAAACAAATTTCATACTTACAGCAGCCCCGCCTCTCGCATCACCATCTGCCCTTGTTAAAATAATTCCGGATAAATTTACTGTATTATTAAATTCTTTTGCTACTGATGCAGCTACCTGTCCAGTGAGAGAGTCAGCAACTAAAAACGTTTCCGCAGGTTTAATGGTATTTTCAATTTGTTTAATTTCACTCATCATCTGCAAATCTATTTGTGTTCTACCAGCAGTATCGAATAAGATAATATCTGCGCCATTCAAGTTTGCTGCACTAATTGCTCTTTGACAAATATCACTGGGTTGTTGACCTTCAATTATTGGAAGAGTTAATATATTATTTTGTTCACCTAAAGATTTTAACTGCTCTTGAGCGGCTGGTCTGTAAATATCTAAACTGACCATCATTACTTTCTTTTTTTTTGTATTCTCTAAATATCTCGCAAGTTTAGCAGTTGTTGTTGTTTTACCAGAACCTTGTAGCCCGACCAGCATCATTGGCACTGGTGGAACTGCATTTAAATTTACATCATTATTTTTTTCACCTAAAAGATTAACTAATTCATCATAAACAATTTTTACCACCATATCGCCAGGTGATGTTGATCTAATAATTTCTTGACCTAATGCTTTTGGTTTAACCTTTTCAATAAAATCTTTAGCAACTTCAAGAGACACATCAGCTTCTAATAAAGCTTGTCTTATTCCTCTCAATCCCTCATCAACCTGATTTTCATCAAGTGATGGGGCTTTTTTTAGAGAGGAAAAAACTTCCTCAAATTTATTTGTTAAATTTTCAAACATATTTATTACACACAGCAGTAACCTCACTAGTGGGCGAACCCTCGCTGACTAGTGTCGATCTCTTTGTTTCCAAAGACACCGCAAATTTAATGTTTTTGCGGAAACTGCCACAAACTATAATAGAGGTTCAAAAAGTCAATAAATAAGTTAAATAACTATATATGGACATCAAAGCTTTTAAAATGGACGGATTGGGTAATGATTTTGTGATAATCGATAATAGAGAAAAAATTACCAATTTGACGAAAGATCAGATAGTAAAAATTTGTGACAGAAATTTTATTGGCTGTGATCAACTAATATTTATTGAGACAGATAGTTCTGCAGATGCAAATTTAAAATTTTTTAATTCAGATGGAGGAGAGTCTGGAGCATGTGGAAACGGAACTAGATGTGTTGCAAATTTGATTTCAAATGAAAAAAATAACAAGTCAATAATTTTAAATACACTATCTGGAAAACTTAAATCTGAAATTTTAGAAAAAAAAATTGTTACAACAGAAATTGGGAAAGCAAAGTTAAAATGGGATGAAATACCTTTATCAAAAGAAATGGATACAAAAAACTTAAATATCAAAATTATTGATGCAAATAATAATGAGCACTTAGGTGGCACTGCAATTAATGTGGGTAACCCACATATTGTTTTTTTTGTTAACAAGATTGAGGATTTCAATATAGAGAAAATTGGCCCTGAGATAGAAAATCACAAAATCTTCCCAGAAAAATGTAACGTAACGATTGCGCAAATTCTTAATAAAAATTTGATCAAAGTAAAAGTTTGGGAAAGAGGAGCTGGTCTTACTAAAGCTTGCGGAACTGCAGCGTGTGCTACAGCATATGCAGGTAAATTAAATAATCTTACAGAAAATAAAACTGATATAGAGTTTGCAACTGGAAAATTATCAATTTCTATAGATGAAAATGATTCTATTCATATGAAAGGACCTGTTTCAAATATTAAAGAAATAAATATAAAATTGTAATGGGAATCTTTGATAAATTTAAAATTGGATTTAAGAAAAGTGCATCAGCGTTTACATCAGGAATTAAAGAAATAATTGTCAAAAAAGAAATTAATGACGAAAATTTAAATAAAATTGAGGAATTTTTAATTCAATCAGATGTGGGGGTTGAAGCTGCCTCTGAAATAAAAGAAATAATTTCTAAAAAAAAAATTGATCCAAATAAAGAACTATCTAAAGAGATAAACTCTATTTTAAAAGAATACATAATTTCTTTGATGAAACCTTTAGAAAATAAATCCTTTTTCGAGAAAAAAGAAAAGCTTAATGCAACATTAATTTCTGGGGTAAACGGCGTTGGGAAAACAACAACTATCGGTAAAATAGGAAAGATATTAAGGAAGAACGGCAGTAAAGTCATATTTGCAGCTTCAGACACATTTCGTGCCGCTGCAATTGAACAACTAGAAAATTGGGCAAGTAAAGTAGATGTTCAAATAGTAAAATCATCTCAAGGAGCTGATCCCGCCTCAGTTGCTTTTAAAGCAGTAGATGAAGCAATTAAAAATAATTTTGATCAAGTTTTAATAGATACTGCGGGACGACTCCAAAATAAAAAAAATTTAATGGAAGAATACAAAAAGATAGCGAATGTCACAAAAAAAATAGATCCTAACGCGCCTCATAATGTTATCTTAATTTTAGACGCAACCTCAGGACAAAATGTATTAAATCAAGTCGAAGAATTTAACAAAATCATCCCAATAACTGGTATCGTGATGACAAAATTAGATGGCACAGCCAAGGGAGGAATTTTGTTAGCACTAGCAAAAAAATATAAAATTCCAATTATTGCCCTAGGTTTGGGTGAAAAAGAAGACGACTTACAGTTGTTCGAAGCAGAAAAATTTGCGGAGGCTTTTACTCAAATTAATTGATTAAATTGCTAGAAATCAAAGGTTTGTAGATATTACATTTATAATTATCATCAAATTTATAATGACCACAATCTTTAGAAAATGAGGAGATTATAAAGTCGAATTTACCCGTGGTTGGATAAAGCTCTAGTTTTTTACTGGCAATGTCATATTTAAAATTAGCATTTAAACTTTTCACGGCGCTAATCAATACTAATGTTTTATCGTCTTTTAATAAATAATATGCAAAATCATCTGGAAACACTGGAAAATCATATTCTTGTAAAAGATATTTAGCTTGCGAAGGAAACCACTCATAAGAAATTAGAGGTGAAGAGGACTTTGTTAAATGATTATAAATATAAAGATCCTTTGGATAATCATTTATATAATTTTCATTTTCGCCTCTTGCTAAAATAGATTTTTCTCTACCTTTAAAATATAAACTAAATTCTTTGTTATGTGAATCCATGTGATCTATGTGAAATAAATCGTCTGGTTGAAAAAATTCATCTTGTGAATAAACGTTGGTAGTAAAAACAAAGAACGCAATAAACAAAACAGATAATCTTTTCATTATCTTTTAATAAAATCAAATTCTGAAGTATATTTGTTGATATTGTGGCTTAATTTAAACTTTTTAAAAATGAGTTAAGGGCATTAACAAGGTTTTCATCATACTCCATCATATGATTATCATGTTTTGTAAAATAAGAATATTTCGGTTCATTAGCTTTTTCATACATTTTTTTTCCCATAAAAAATGGAACAATTTGATCAACCTCACCATGCATTATTAAAATTGGAACATTTATATTCTTAATTTTGCTTTTATTATCAAATTTATCTTTCAATAATAAACTTACAGGTACATACGGATAAAAGGTTTTGGCTGCATCAATCATAGAAGTAAATGGAGTTTCCAATACAACGCCAGCAAAATTCTTATTTTGTGACAAATGAGTTGCAACACCAGTTCCTAATGACTCGCCATAAATAACAATATTTTCCTCCTTTACACCTTTTCTAACTAGCCAATTTATTCCACTTCTTCCATCTTTATAAAGGCCTTCCTCAGATGGTTTACCTTTATTGCCACTAAAGCCTCTCCAGGCAATTATTAAAAAATTAACATCCATTTTATGGAAATGGTTTAATTTATGAATTCTATTTTCAAGGGAACCGGCATTTCCGTGAAAAAATAAAACTGTTTTATATTTTTCTAAGTCTTTTTCATGAAACCAGCCCAATAAATCAATGTTATCCTCCGTCTTAATTTTTACTTTTTCAATAGGGACTGATATTTGATCACCAGAATAATTATTTTCATTAGGATGATATAATAAATTTCTCTGATAAAAATATAAAAAAACTAAGATTAAAAAATAGACAAAAATAACTATTTGAAAAAATAACAACAAAATATTCCTAAACTTTTTTAACATTTTTTTTCTTTGCTAAGTATATGCCAAAAAAAACCAGGATTGTTCCGATGAAATGATAATTTTCAAATTTTTCATCAAATAAAAAATAACCATAAATTGCTCCATAGACTGTAAAAACGTAAAGAGTAAAGCCTGTTAAAGACGCACCTAATTTTTTTTGGGCAACAGTGTAAAGTGTAAAAGCAATTATTCCCGGCGAAATAGCAGCAAAGATTACCCAAAAATAAAATTCAGGCATAAAAACCGTCTGTTTATAAAATATTTCCTCACCTATATAGAACGGTAATAAACTTAAAGCTCCAAAAAATGATATTAAGGTAAATCTTTCAAAAATTTTTAGTTCTGAATTCCAATAAAATAAATAAATTGAATATAATGCCCATCCAATAGCGGCAGCCAACATCCATAAATCACCGATAGTAAATTGTAAATTAATTAATAAATTTAAATCTCCTTTTATAATAATTGTAAAGACTCCTATCAAACATGCAATTAATCCAATTATTTTCGTTAAATTTATTTTTTCATGAAAAAAAAAGTATGAAATCAAAATTATGAACACAGGTGAAGATGTATAAATAATTCCCATATTTGTTACAGTTGTAGTTTCACCTGCCAAAAATGGAAAGGCCCCGCATACTCCACATCCCATTGAGCCTAAAAAAAATAATTTTTTATATTCCTTTTTAATAATCTTAAAATTTTTTTTTAATGTTATGTATGTGAAAGGTAATAATATCAAAAAAACTAGTGTCCATCTCCAAAAAGCTAATGATATTGGAGGTACAAATTCGACACCACCTCTAGCTACAACAAGATTACTAGCCATAAAAATTGGCTGAATAAATAATAAGGAAAATGAAAAAAAATTTTTTTTCGAATTATTCAATTTACGACAAATTAACTTTTATCAAAGAAGGCTTCGTAAATCATCATTATGATGGCAGCACCCATCAACAAATAAACCGGTATTACATCTAAAAAACCGATCATCATTGATCTAGTAAGAGTAGTCGCTAAACCAATTAAAAAGAAAACAGCAAATGACAAACCTATTATTGTTGTTATTTTATTCATACAATTAATCCTGACACTCCTTTTCAAGCCAATTAGCAACACCTAAAATCTATGATCATCATATTTGTTGCCAATTAATTGAACTCCTAATGGTAGATTATTTTCACCCTCAAGTAAAGGCAGTGATATGCAAGGGGTACCTAGATAAGACCAGACTTTGTTAAATTCTGCTGTTCCAGTACTCTTTAATCCTTTAGGTGCAACACCTGGACTAGATGGCGATAATACTCCATGATAGTCTTCAAATACTTCTTCATAAGACTCATAACTTCTTTTCATAAAATCAATTGCCTCGGCGTATTCTTTTGCGGTGTACTTATTTCCATTTGAAATAGCATCCTGCATATACTTTGAAAGTTTCTTTTTAAATTTTTGATAATAAATAGAAAAATTATTTGCTAAGTCTGTTTCATGAATAATTTGGTGATATTTGTGTATATCCTTAAAATATGAGGGAGTATCAAATATCTCAATATTTTTTTTAAAAGATTTAATAAAATATTCAAAAGACTCTCGTGATTTTTTATCAATTATTTTCCAATGATCAGTTTTATAAAAAATAAACTTAGGCTCAAAAATTGGACCTTTCTTAGTTTCAGTTAAAATATTTTCTGTAGAGTAATGAATTGTAGCTGGATCATATTTATCTTTCTTTATCAATACCTTTGCTAACATAGCTACATCTTCAACTTTACGACCAAACATTCCAATTTGATCTAGGCTGTATGAGGTTCTTAGAACTCCGTTTCTTGAAATAAGTCCATAGCTTGGTTTATAACCAACTACACCGCAATAAGATGCTGGTCTTATTACAGATCCTCCTGTCTGAGAGCCAATAGAAGCTGGTGCCATAAAGGAAGCAACCGTAGCTGCTGATCCACTAGATGAACCCCCCGGTGTTCTATCTTTATCGTGAGGATTAGTTGTTGCTGGAGGTCCTAAGTAGGCAAGTTCTGAGGTTGCTGTTTTGCCCATAACAATTGCTCCTGATGCATGAAGCAAATCAATTATTTCAGCATTTTGAGAATATGATTTTCCTTTCCTGATTATAGTTCCACACTCAGTGGGCATATCAACAGTTCCAATAATATCTTTAACTGCTATCGGCACACCATGCAGTGGTCCTACTGGTTTTCCTGATCTTCTATGATCATCAGCCTCAGTTGCTTTTTCTAATAAAACTTTTTTATCAAAATGTGCCCAGGCTTTTACATCTTTTTCAAACTTATCTATTCGTTCAATATATTTTTCACAAACTTCGACTGATGTAAGTTGGGCTTCTTTTATTTTTTTTGCTAGTTCCTCGAGACTTAAAGAAAATATATCTGTCATTTAAAATTAATTTGCAAATAATGTCTCTGGTAACCAAAGTGCTATTCCCGGGAATAAATACATTAGAACCATCGCTAAAATTACAATTCCTAAGAAAGGCATTATTCCCGCAAAAATTTGCATAAGTTCAACATTCTTTGATTGAACTCCTTTCAAATAATATGCTGACATTGCCATGGGGGGTGTCAAAAATGAGGTTTGTAAGTTTAAAGCGATTAGCATTGCAAAAAAATATGGGTTAACACCAAAAAATTCAACTAATGGTAAAAAGATCGGCACAAATATAATTAATATCTCTGTCCATTCTAGCGGCCAGCCTAATAAAAATATAATTAATTGGGTAATAACTAAAAACTGCCAAGGTTGTAAATTTAAAGATTTAAAAAAATGCTCAAAAACTTCATGGCCTCCTAAATATGAAAATACTGACGCAAAAGTCCAAGATCCAATAAATAACCACATGATCATAGCTGTTGTTTTTGCTGTAAGAAAAACTGACTCTTTAAAATTTTTCCATTTAAGTGTTTTATAAAAATATGAGAGCACTAATGAACCAAATGCACCAACAGCGGCTGCCTCTGCTGGAGTTGCTATACCCGCAAGTATTGTTCCTAAAACTAGGATTATTAAAGAAAACAATGGTAAGAAAGAAACCAAAACCTCTTTCATAATCACCGCAGTAGGAGGTATCTCTTCTGCTGCAGGTTTTGGAGCTATCGAAGGATTCATCCAAGCCCTAAATATTGCATAACCAATATAAAGTCCTGCTAACATTAATCCTGGGAAAATTGCAGCTGCAAATAATCGTAAAGGCGACAATTGGGCAATTACAGAATAGACAATCAACATAATGCTAGGTGGAATTAAAATCCCTAGACAACCTCCTGAACAAATAATTCCAGATGCAAATTTTTTATCATAACCAGCTTTAATCATTGCTGGCCAAGCGAGAAGACCCATTAACGTTACTACTGCTCCTATGATACCTGTAGCAGTTGAAAATAGTGCACAAGTAATAAGTGCAGCAACTGCCATTGAAGCTGGAAGTTTGTGAGATGCTAATCTTATTGCAAAAAATAACTTTGCAACAATCCCAGCTCTTTCAACTAAATATCCCATAAATAAAAAGAGGGGGACTGCGGTTAACACATTGTTATCCATTACAGTATAAGTATTTTGAACAAAGAGTTGAAATATCCTGTTATCAAATAGATGTTCCATCTTGGTTGGATCAAAATAAGCGTAGTATCCAAAACCTAAACCCATTGCCATTAGAGTGAACGCAATAGGAAAACCTAATAAGACAGCAAATAGAAATATTCCCATCATCATAATTGCTACTTCTGGATTTGTTAAACTAAATAACATCTTCTTTGTTTCCTTGTTGTGAAGTTCTCATTAATACTTTTTCAGTTTCCTCAGCATCACGCTCTGTTCCTCTTTCAGGCCAACTACCTGTTTGAATACAGATGATACATCTAAATACCTCACCAATTCCTTGAAGTGTTAAAAGTGTTCCAGATAATGGTATTAAAGATTTTGCCATATAAATTTGAATTTGTGCAGGACTATTCCAACTTGTTTCTTTAATTTTCCATGCTAGGGCTGCATATTCGTAACCATAAAAAGCTAAAGCAATAACGCCAGGAAAGAAGAAAATAAAATATAAAACAACATCTATCCAAGCTTGTGTTCTCTGAGAAAATAATCTGTATATAACATCTCCTCTAACATGTGCTTCAGTGCATAAAGTATAAGCTCCTGCCATCATAAAAATCGCACCATACATCTGAAGACTAAAATCGAAATTCCATAAGGTTGGGGCATTTAAAGCATACGCCATAAAAACTTCATAGCATGTTCCACCCATCAAAATTACTATACACCACGAGAATGCTTTACCCATTGAGACACTCAAACGATCAGCGAATTTTATGTAAGATCTCATCATAGATATAGACTCTTATTGAATTGTTCTAAATTAATCAAATAAAAAAGGGGGCCGAAGCCCCCTCATTAAAATTTGTAAAAGTTAATTATATCTTAACTTTTGCAATTGGACCAAACTCATTTTCATATGCAAGTTTGTAATTAGGCTGATTCATCAGCAAGTACTTCATTACTCTCTTCGCATAAGATTTTTGAGAATCAACAACTTTCTTAAAGAAAGGATCTTTCTTATTAAAGTCACCAATTACTTTGTCCCAACCTTTTAATTGTTGAGCCAAAATCTCATCTGAAGTTTGGTAAACATTTACTTTATGCTCATTCATTAACTTAGCTAAGTCAGCTGAGTATCTTACTAAAGCTTTAAAGTAGTTATCACTGTTTGCAGCATAAGCAGCATTTTTCAATATCGCTTGGTGCGCAGGTGATAAACTATTGTATGTTTTTTTGTTAACTGGAATCTCAAACATCTCTTGAGATTGGTGGAAGCTTCCTAAGTGATAGTGCTTAGAAACGTCTTGCATACCAAATTGAGAGTCTGAAGTTGGGTTGTTAAACTCAGCAGCTTCAATCAAACCAGTTTTCATAGCTGGCTGAATTTCACCACCTGGTAATTGTCTAACTACCATTCCCATCGCAGTCAAAACGTTAGTCGCTAGACCAACTGTTCTGTACTTCATACCTTTAACATCAGATACTTTTGTTACGTTCTTTTTGAACCAACCAAAAGGCTGTGCTGGCATAGGCATATGGAAAAAACCAATGTAATCGAAACCTACTTTTGCAAGAGTTTCGTCATACAGTTTTCTTCCTCCACCATACTCCATCCATCCCATAACTTCTTGAGATGACATACCGTATGAAGGACCAGTTCCAAATAATGATGCAGCTGGATTTTTACCATACCAATATGCAGTCACCCAGTGACCCATATCTACTACACCAGAACTTACTGCTTGTCCGATTTCTGAAGTCTTTACGACTGCTCCAACTGGTTGAAGATCAATCTTAAGTGTACCTCCAGACATCTCATCTACCATTTTGCAGTAGTCACCGGCCATTTCAAAAAAGATGTTTGCTCCACTTGGCCATGCAGCTTGCATCTTTAAAGTTTTATGACCGCCAGCAGTTGCTATGTTTGGCATTGCAACCGCAGCTGCAGCTACAGCACCAGCTTTAGCAGCAGTTTTAAAGAACTTACGTCTTGAAGATGTTTTCACCTTCAATGATTTATTTTCTTTTGTCATTATTACTCCTATTAAAGTTAATTAACTCGATCAATTTAAGCACAGATTCAATTTAGAGTCTTTCCAAAAAATGGGGTAGATGTCGCAGAATTTAAATTAATTTCAATCTGAAGTAGAATTAATTTACTTTATTTGTGCAATTTCCTGTCTTGAAGAATTCATCAATATTATCTATCGCAAGATTTGCCATAGCAATTCTAGTATCTTTAGTTGCGCTGCCTAAATGGGGTAAAATAAAGGCTGACTTAATCTTTAAGTATCCTGGATTTAAATTTGGCTCATTCTTATAAACATCAAGTCCTGCAGCATAAATTTTTCGTCTATTAAGTGCATCAATCAATGCATCATCATCAACTATATCACCTCTTGCAACGTTAGTGATTACTGCTCCTTTAGGGAAATACTCAACTGTCTCTTTGTTTATCATATTTTCAGTCTCTTTTGTCGCTGGACAACAAATAGATAAAACATCAGACACTGAAAAAAGACTTTTTAAATTGTCATGATAAATGGCACCTTGCTCTTTTTCCTCACTCAGTTTTGACCGGTTATGATAGTGAATAATCATTCCTAATGATTTAGCAATCCTTGCAATTTTTTGTCCAATTCTACCCATTCCTAAAACTCCAAGCCTTGTTCCAGTTAGTTGTTTGCCAATCAGATAATCTGCAGACCATTTCCATCCACCCTCTCTAGCTGACTCAATTCCCTCTGCAGCCCTTCTACAAGCTCCTAATATTAAAAGAATACCAATCTCAGCTGTTGCATCTGATAAAACTTCAGGTGTATTAGTAACTGCAATTCCTCTTTTTTTTGCTGCTTCCAAATCTATATTTCCAAAACCAACTGCAAAATTTGAAATGATTTTTATTGTATCCGGTAACTTATCAATAGTCTCTTTATCCATCTTATCGGTTAAAGAGGATAGTATACCGTCGCAACCTTGACTCATCTCTATAACTTTTGATTGTGAGTATAACTCATCATTAGAATTGAATATTGGGTCAAATGTTTTTGAAGCTTTATCTTCACTTTCTTTGATCAATTTTCTTGTAATCAAAATTTTTTTCATAAAATATTTTTGTTAATTAAGATCAAATATCTTGCCTGGATTCATTATATTATTTTGATCAATGCTTCTTTTAATTAATTTCATAACAGGAATATTGTCTCCATGCTCTTTTAAAAGATATTCTTTTTTATGAAGGCCTACACCATGTTCTCCGGTAATCGTTCCTTTTAGATCTAAGGCCTTTTTTATTAATAAGTCATTAAATTCTCTTATTTTTTTATACATTTCTTTTTTTTCAGGATCAAAAGGTAATAATACATGAAAATTTCCATCTCCAAGGTGGCCTACCATTGGAGCTCTAAGTCCAAACTTTTTAGCTTGTTCCTCTGCATAATTTACACATTCTGTTATATTTGAGATAGGTAAACACACATCTGTTGAATAAACTCTTCCATTACTTATCAAAGCTTTTACAGAATAGTAAACGTCCCATCTTGCTTGCCAGAGTTTATTTCTTTCCTCTAAATCTTTTGCCCACTTAAAAGAGCTTCCATTATTATCTTTAGATATTTCCTCTACTATTTTGATATTTTCATTGTTAGATAATTCTGATCCATGAAATTCAAAAAATAATGTCGGCGTTTCCTCAATATCTTTTAATTTTGAATAATTTATACTTATTCCCATTTGGTCTTTATTTAACATTTCAATTCTTGCGATTGGGACCCCATATTGAATAACTTGTTGCGCAGTTTGAACTGCTTTTTCTAAAGTTGGGAAGTGACAGACAGCT
>CACGJX010000012.1 GCA_902573465.1 uncultured Pelagibacteraceae bacterium | reverse complement strand
ATCACAGTGAATTAAAAAAAATCTATTATAAAAATAAACTCTGGTATTTGTTATTTGACGATGGGAAATTAAGATCCTTTAAAAACTTAATTTTGACTTGTCCATTTCCACAATTAAAAAAACTTTCTAAGAAATTTATTAATAACTCTTTTTTAAGAAAATCAATAAAAATGGATGCAAATATTACTACTATGATTGCAATAAAAAAAAACAAAAAATTCAAATAGTAGCTATCTTTTTGAAGACTCAATTCTTGGCTGGGCAGGAAATGAAAACTCAAAAAAAAGATTTAAATCAAAATATGATTTATGGACTCTTCAAAGTACATTTAAATGGGCAAATAAAAAGATTAATAAAAACAAGAATAACAAAAAAGAAAATTCACAAATTATGATTGATAAATTTTTTAAACTTTCAAATATCAAAAAAACAAAGATTTATTATTCATTTAATCACGGTTGGCGATACTCTTCAAATTCGAGACCATTTAAAATTAAGAGTTTTTGGGATCCTAGGAAAAGATTGGGTGTTTGTGCCGATTGGTTTGTAGGACCTAGATTAGAGTCAGGATGGATAAGTGCACATGATTTATTTAGAAAAATCTCAAAAGAAACTAATTAAAATTCTTTAATTTATATTCCCAGCTACCCATTCTTGAATAGGACACTTTTAATATCATTAAATTTTTACGATCATACCAAATATCAAAATCTAATCTTTTATCTTTTGGTATACTCATGTCTTTAGACTTCAGTGTAAAATGATCAACATCATAAACTTTTCCATAAAGATCTATTTTTTCTTTACCTAAAAAAGTTACAACTTGATCCTTAATACTTCCTGAGATCGGACTAATTTGAGAACTCGCTTGTAAAATTTTATGATTCCACCAATTTCCAATCACGTTATCAGCTGAGGCTTCTCCATTATATGAAGAGCCTTTGATATCAAATTTTTTATTTTTTTGGTCAAATGTTAAATTAACAAACTTTTTTTTGTCGTTTTGTAAAGTTTTAGAATTATAAGAAACTAATTGATCTTTGAAATATTTTTCCTCGCTATAACCCTCAACTTGGAAAACTGTTGCTCCCAAAAGTTTAACTACAAACTTAATTTGATTGGTAACAATAGTTTCTGATCCATTTCTATTGAAAAAATAATGATTATAGCCAATAAGCTCACCATTCCGAAAAATCTCCATCTCAATTTTGTTATATTTAATGTAATGTCCAATATGAGCGATTGAATTTGTTGGATAAATTAAAAGAAATAAAATGACTATAATTTTTTTCATTTAACAACTAGTTTAATAGACTTTATTAACAATAGAAATAATTTATTAAAATGTTTTTAAAAATTAAGAAAATACCAAGGGTCAATTGGAGTTCAGATAAGCCTTATAATTTTAAACCAAAATTCTCTACATTCTTTTTTTTATGTTTTGGCTTGATGTTATTTGGTCTTGGAGAAGGTCTATTAATTGTATCTTTTACTGGTGCTTCTCCATGGAGTGTTTTAGCTCAAGGTATTTCTTTAAATGTTAATTTGAGTATAGGAACAATAACATTTTTGATAAGTGTTGCAGTTTTAATTTTGTGGATACCGCTAGGTCAAAAACCAGGGATGGGAACAATACTTAATGCAATCATTATTGCATTGATGATTGATCTTTGCATAAAATTTGTTCCAACCCCATCAAATTACTTTTATCAATTAATTCTAGCAATAATTTCAGTAATAACCGTTGGGATTGGTGGAGGTATTTATCTAGTATCTAATCTTGGAGCTGGACCAAGAGATGGTTTGATGATTGGTCTTCAAAAAAAAACTAATTTACCAGTTGCTGCCGTAAGAGCATTCTTAGAAATTTCTGTTGTAAGTATTGGATGGTACCTAGGTGGAACTGTGGGAGTAGGAACTTTACTATTTGCTTTTGGAATTGGTCCTTGTGTTGCTTTAGGCTTATATTTAGTCGATAAAATTTTCGATTAGGCTGCAGCGCCTGATTTTTCACTTCTCTTTCTCTCATGTGGATCGAGAATGGCTTTTCTTAATCTACAAGAGTCTGGAGTGATTTCCAAAGCCTCATCAGTATTTAACATGCTTAATTGCTCTGCGATAGACATTTTTCTTACTGGTGTTAGAACGACATTTTCATCTGTACCTTGTGTTCTCATATTAGTTAATTTTTTGCCTTTCATAACATTAATAATCATATCTCCAGGTTTAGGAGATAATCCCACAATCATACCTGGATAAACAGGATCATTATGAGTTACAAACATCTCTCCTCTAGCCTGTAGATTAAATATTGCAAATGCAACTGCTTTTCCTTGTTCCATTGAAATAAGTGCACCATTTCTTCTACCCTCCATTTCACCCTCAAATGGTCCATACGCATGAAAAATTCTGTTTATTACGCCATTACCTTTTGTAAGTGTTAGAAATCTGCTTGTGTATCCCATTAATCCTCTTGTTGGTGCATGAAAAATTAATCTTTTTTTATTTTTACCGGTATCTTTTAATTCTATTAATTTGCCTTTTCTTTTATTCATAGAGTCAATAATTTTTGATGAATGTTCTTCATCTAGGTCCATAGTTATTTCTTCTATTGGCTCAAGTTTGCTACCATTTTCATCTTTTTTATAGAGAACTTTTGGGGGGCTAACTGTCATTTCAAATCCTTCTCTTCTCATCTGAGTGAGTAAAATTTCTAACATTAATTCACCTCGGCCGCTTACAACAAAAGAATCGTTACCTTCATTTTCTGTAAAAGTAATTCCAACATTATTCTGCGCTTCTTGAAGCAACCTATCTCTAATTTGAGTACTTGTAAGTTTTTTACCCTCAGTTCCTGCAAGAGGAGATGTGTTTACAGTAATGGTAATAGACATTGTTGGTGGATCGATTGGAGTAGCTTTGATAGGATCATTCACCTCAAGATCACAAATTGTGTCAGCAACATTTGCTTTTTCTAAACCAGCAACAACTACAATGTCTCCCGCTTCACCGATTTCGATTGGTACTTTTTTTGTGCCCTCATATCTAAAAATTTTAGTAAGTCTTCCTTCATCTACTTTTTCACCCTTTAAATTTATTGCCTTGATCGATTGATTAGCTTTTGCAGTCCCTTGAGCAATTCTTCCGACTAAGCTTCTACCTAAGAAATTATCTGCATAAAGAAGGGTAGACAGCATTGCAAAAGGTTTTGTTTTATCAAGTTCAGCAGGTTTTACATGATCAATAATTTGATCTAATAAAGGATTTAAATTTTCCCTTGGACCATCAATTTCTTTATCAGCCCAACCGGATCTTCCACTTGCATATAAAACTGGAAAGTCTAGTTGATCTTCATTTGCATCTAAACTTACAAATAAATCAAAAGTCTCATCTAAAACTTCATTAGCTCTTTGATCTGATTTGTCTAATTTATTGATTACAACAATTGGTTTTAAACCTTGTTTTAGAGCTTTAGAAAGCACAAATTTTGTTTGAGGCATAACTCCTTCAGCAGAGTCAATCAATAGTAATGCGCCATCTGCCATGCTTAAAACCCTTTCAACTTCCGCTGCAAAATCTCTGTGACCTGGTGTATCAATAATATTTATCCTTGAATTTTTCCAATTAATTGAAGCAGGTTTTGCTAAAATTGTTATTCCTCTTTCTTTCTCAAGCTCGCCTGAGTCCATTAATCTTTCGTCAACAACTTCATTTTCCCTAAAAGAGCCGCTTTGTTTCATCAAATTATCAATTAAGGTAGTTTTTCCGTGATCAACGTGTGCGATTAT
Organism: uncultured Pelagibacteraceae bacterium; assembly: GCA_902573465.1. Taxonomy (GTDB): domain Bacteria; phylum Pseudomonadota; class Alphaproteobacteria; order Pelagibacterales; family Pelagibacteraceae; genus Pelagibacter. The sequence continues at coordinate 10,463 of CACGJX010000012.1, read as the reverse complement.
GGTGATGTTTCTAATATCTTTGCTCATAAATTCTGGCTCTTATATCTTAAAAATTTTTTTTGAAAACTTAAAAAAAACCAATAAATATTGGGATTTTGATCAAAAAATGTCGTTATTTTGTTTTTTTTGCCTTTTCTCTTTTTAATTTTCTTTTTTCTTTTAGAGTTAATTTTGGTTTTTTATTAAGACTTGAGTCCTTGAACGATTTCCCACTGTATCTTTTTGACATTTAATCTCCATATTCAAAAAAACTAATAAAAGATTAATTAAATTTTCTGAATTATATTTTAAATTTAAAAGTATTACATTAATATATCTGTTTGAATAACAAAAATTTATCTTATGCCTAATTTATTAGTTTATTGTAAAAGAGGAATTTTTAGAAGATTAAAAGTAAATTATTTTTCCTTAAAAGAAAAAATGGATTTTTTAGTTGTTTCACCAGGCGGATGTGGAACAGTTTCTTTGATTAAATATTTAGATGATTTTGGAAAATCTAATTTATATTTTGAGAGAAAATATAAAATTTTTGGAACTAGTCATTTATATAAACCCCCTTATTTTTTTTTTAAAAATAACATAAAGGTAATACTTATCAAAAGAGATTATGAGGGAATTTATAACTCTATCACATCAAGAGGGTTTATCAGGCATGGCTTAAATATTTTAGGTGATTGTTTTCCTTTTATGTATAAGGACATATTTAAAGATAAAAAAAAATTAAAACAAAAATATTTTAGATATTTAGATAAATTTTATAATAATTGGAGTAAATATAAAAAAGAATTAGTCCTTGTGTTAAATTATCCAAATTTTTATCAAGACGCAGATACTCAAAAAAAGATTAAAAATTTTTTGAGTATCAATAACGAAAACTTTTTAAAAAATTTCCCAAAATTAAAAAAATATGACAAAATTAAAAATTTTACGGATCCATCTACATCTTTAATGAGACAAATTTACAATATTAAATGATCATTCATCATTCCTTCATCACTAATTATTTTCGTTTTGATAAAAAAAAAGGGCGGTAAAAACTGCCCTTATTGAATTTTTTAAATTATATTTCAAATTAAAAATTATTATATTAATATATTTTGAATTATATAGGATTTATCTTGTACCTTTAAAGTGTTTTACGTAATAGTAATTGTGTATGAAACTTAATTACCGTCCAGAAATAGACGGCTTGAGAGCAATAGCCGTAGGTGCTGTTATACTTTATCACGCTCAAATCACCTTTTTTGGATTTCAACCTTTTAAGGGCGGGTTTATTGGAGTGGATATATTTTTTGTCATTTCTGGCTATTTGATTTCCTTTATCATTTTAAAAGAATTAATCACCACTGGTTCTTTTTCATTTAAACATTTTTACGAAAGAAGAATAAGACGAATACTACCTGCATTATTATTTGTGATATTGGTATCATTGCCGTTTGCTTGGATATATTTGATACCATCAAGGTTTGTAGATTTTTCAGAATCTATTCTTTATTCACTTGGATTTAGTTCCAATTTTTATTTTCATTATTCAGGACAGGAATATGGCGCTGAAGTTGGAGGATTAAAACCATTTCTTCATACTTGGTCATTATCAGCTGAAGAACAGTATTATATTTTATTTCCAATAGTTTTATTGATTACTTTTAAATATTTAAGAAAATTTTTAATTTATATTTTAATTTTTGGTTTTATTATAAGTTTAGTTTTGGCAGATTGGACCAGTAAAAATTATCCCTCTACTTCTTTTTATTTCCTTCATACAAGAATGTGGGAACTTATAGCAGGATCTATATTAGCATATTTCGAATTAATTAAAGGTCATAGAAGTAAAAATAAATCCTTAAATTTAATACTACCTTTTATTGGTTTAATACTTATTGGACATTCTATTATATTTTTTGATGACAAAATGCATCATCCTTCTTTTTATACATTATCTCCAATTATAGGAGTATGTTTAATGATATGGTTTTCTAATCAAAATAATTTGATTACAAAGATACTCTCCACAAAGTTATTTGTTGGAGTCGGTTTAATTTCTTATTCATTATATCTTTGGCATTATCCTTTTTTTGCTTTTAACAGAATAACTTATTTTACTCAGGGGATTTTATTTAATAAAATACTGCTTATCATAATCATACTATTAGTATCAATTTTTTCTTATTATTTTGTTGAAAGACCATGTAGAAACAAACAAATACATTTTAGAAAAATATTTACACTTATATTAATTGTTATTTTATCTCTTATAATAATAAATAGCTATGTAGTATTTAAAAATGGTAAAATAAGTTATGTATATAAAAAAATTGAAAATATTTATTTAAACAATGATATTCTTAATGAAAATTTAAGGGTAAAAAGTTGGAAATATGCGAACAACTATCCTCAAAAATTTCAATCATTAGAAAAAATTAAAGTTTTAATAGTTGGAGATAGTCACTCAAAAGATTTATTTAATGTTTTTATTCAGAATAGTAATTTGTTTCCAAAATATGAGTTTTTAAAATATGGGAATCATTGGAACAACGACTCATTAAGTTTTGATGAAGAAAACGAGGTAGATTTTAAAAATTTCAATAAAAGTAAAATTTTTAGTAAAGCAGATATAATTATGATTTCATATCATTTTGATACAAAAAAAAGTTTTGATCAACTTAACATTTTTTTAGAAAAGTTTAAGAGTAAAAAAAAGATTATACTTACTTCAAACTCAAATATCTATTTAAGTCCTAAATTTTCAATTTTTAGTCAATTAAAATTAACTTTATTTGATTACTTTTTAATAAAAAATAAAAAAGAAAAAAAGTTCATTGATAGAAAATTAAGCAAAGAGGATAAAAATGAAATAAATATTTATTATCATGAAAATCTTGATATAGAAAAACTAGACAATATTAATACAAAACTTAAAAAATTAGCTCAAAAACACGATGTTCAAATTCTTAAAAAACAAGATTTTCAATGTAAGATGAATGAAAAAATTTGCTTTGGTGTAACTGATCAGGGAAAAAAAATATATTATGATAATTACCATTATACACTAGAAGGTGCTAAATTTTTTGGAAAAAGAATTTTTGATATTAATTGGTTAAAAATAAACTGAATTTCGCTCTAAAAATATTGTTTAATAAAAAAAATTTAACAAACATATCGCTTAAAAATGTTGGTTCATACATATCTAATAACTAGAAAATTATTATGATAAAAAATAAAAACCCTCAGAAATTTCTTTCTGAGGGCATCTAATTTAATTAATTTTTGTTCGAAGATGTTCTGGTTTAGGGGAATTGTATTACATTCCCATACCGCCCATACCGCCCATACCGCCCATACCACCTGGCATACCAGCAGGCATACCGCCAGCAGTATCTTTTTCCTCTGGCTTGTCAGCGATCATAGCTTCTGTAGTTACTAGTAATCCAGATATAGAAGCAGCATCTTGTAGAGCAGTTCTCACAACCTTAACTGGGTCAATGATTCCTTTAGCAAACATATCGCAATACTCTTCACTTTGAGCGTCATAACCATATGAGTTTTTCTTTTGCTCTAATAATTTACCAACAACTACTGAACCGTCTACTCCAGCATTTTTAGTGATTTGTCTGATAGGAGCTTCTAACGCCTTTCTCACCAAATCAACACCTGCCTTTTGGTCATCACCTTTTGCTTTAACTTTTTCAAGCTCTTGAGCAGCATACAATAATGCACAACCACCACCAGTAACGATACCTTCCTCCACGGCAGCTCTTGTTGCATTTAAAGCATCTTCTACTCTGTCTTTTCTTTCTTTAACCTCAACTTCTGTTGCACCACCAACTTTAATTACTGCAACACCACCAGCTAATTTTGCTAATCTTTCTTGCAGTTTTTCTTTATCGTAGTCTGAAGTTGTTTCATCAATTTGTTGTTTGATTGAAGAACATCTTGCTTCTATATCTGATTTTTTACCAGAACCATTTACAATAGTACTGTTGTCCTTATCTACTTTAATTTTCTTACAAGAACCAAGATCATCAAGTTTCACATTTTCAAGTTTAATTCCTAAATCCTCAGAAATAACTGAACCACCGGTAAGAATTGCTATATCTTCAAGCATAGCTTTTCTTCTATCACCAAATCCGGGAGCTTTTACAGCCACAACTTTTAAACCACCTCTTAATTTATTTACAACTAAAGTAGCTAATGCTTCGCCCTCAACATCTTCGGAAATAATCATTAATGGCCTTCCAGCTTGAACAACTGCTTCTAAAAGAGGGACCATTGGTTGTAGGTTTGTTAATTTTTTTTCGTGCAATAGAATAAAAGGATTTTCTAATTCAGTTGTCATTTTATCACTATTCGTAATAAAGTATGGAGACAAATATCCTCGATCAAATTGCATACCTTCAACTACATCTAGTTCAGTTTCGATTCCTTTATTCTCCTCAACTGTAATAACACCCTCGTTACCAACTTTTTGCATCGCTTTAGAAATCATTGTACCGATTTCTTTATCACCATTTGCAGAAATTGTTCCAACTTGTGCTATCTCGTCACTATCTTTTACTTTTTTAGCTGAAGATACTAGATTTTGTTTAACAACATCCACCGCAGCATCAATTCCTCTTTTAACATCCATTGGATTCATACCTGCAGTAACATATTTCACACCTTCTTTTACAATAGCTTGTGCGAGAATAGTCGCTGTAGTTGTTCCATCACCAGCTTCATCATTTGTTTTGCTAGCAACTTCTTTGACCATTTGAGCACCCATGTTCTCAAATTTATCTTCGAGATCAATTTCTTTAGCGACAGAAACACCATCTTTAGTAATTCTTGGAGCACCATATGATTTATCCATAACTACATTTCTTCCTTTTGGTCCTAGTGTTACTTTAACCGTATCAGCAAGGATATTAACTCCTCTAATCATTGCTGCTCGCGCCTCTGCATCAAATTTTACTACTTTTGCCATTTTATTTTCTCCTTTAAATTAAATTATTTGCTTGAAATACCCATGATGTCCGATTCTTTCATTATGCTGTATTCTTTGCCATCAATTTTGACTTCGGTTCCTGACCATTTGCCAAATAAAACTTTATCTCCAACCTTTACGTCCATCGGTATTGTTTTTCCGCCCTCAGTTTTCGCACCACCGCCAACAGCAACCACTTTTCCCTCCTGAGGTTTTTCTTGTGCTGTATCAGGTATGATTATCCCTCCAGCAGTTTTTTCACTGCTATCTAAAACTTCAATTAAAACTCTATCGTGTAACGGTCTAAATTTCATAAATTCTCCTTATTAATATAGGCTCATATAGAGATTGGCTTTACTATTTCAAGATATAGTTAAAAATTAGTTGGTTAAAAAATAAAGGAATTTGTGGGTTTTATGGTTTATAGATTAATTTAATGACTAAAAATTTAGACACAGAGGGGTTAAGTTCCATAGTAGATAGCTACCAATTGTTTTATGTTGATTTATGGGGAGTAGTTCACAATGGGGTCTCTTTACATGATAATGCAATTAAAGCTTTAAAAGAAATAACCAAAAAAGGGAAGGATTATGTATTGCTTACAAATGCACCTAGACCCAATCATGCTGTTAAATCTTTTTTAGAAAAATTAGGTATGGAAAAAGAAATTAGGGATCATGTTTTTTCCTCAGGTGAAGCAGCTTTAGTTTATTTAAAAAAAAATTTATTGAATCAAAGCTTTTTTCATGTTGGTGCACTAAGAGATTTTGATTTATTTAGAGATTTTGAAAAAATGAAATTAAATCAAATTAATGAATGTGACTATATTCTATGCACAGGATTATTTGATGATAATTATGATGATTTAAAATACTACAAAAATTTACTTGAAAAAAATATAAATAAAAAAATGATTTGTACTAACCCTGATTTAATTGTTGATAGAGGAGGTACCAGAGAACTATGTGCTGGCTCAGTTGCAATGATCTTTGAAAAAATGGGGGGAGAAGTTGTTTATTTTGGAAAGCCTTATCCGGAAGTTTATAATCAATCTATAGATAATAAGAACAAAAGAGTCCTTGCTATAGGAGATAATTTAAATACAGACATAAAAGGAGCAAATCTTTTAAATTATGACTCTCTAATAATTTCAAATGGTGTCCATAAAAATGAAATTAAAGAAAAAGGTATTGAAAAAATTTCAAAATCATATGAGGCGATTTGTAATTATATTCAATCTGAATTAAAATGGTGAAATCGACAAAAATATATAAAAATTTTAATATTAACTTCCGCCACAAGAATTCAATTATCTTAATTGGTAATTTTGATGGTATTCATAAAGGACATCAAAAATTGTTCTTACTAGCTAAAAAATATAAAAAAAAATATTCTTCAAAAATTGGAGTTCTTAGCTTTGAGCCTATACCAAAAATGTTTTTTAATAAAAATTTAGATAATTTTAGAATTTCTAGTTTACAGCAAAAAATTGACAATCTTCAAGATCTTAATGTAGATTTTTTGATTATTAAAAAGTTTGATAAAAAATTTTCAAAAATAAAATCTTATGCCTTTATAAAAGAAATATTACGCAAAAAATTAAAACCAAAATTTATTTTTGTAAGTAATAATTTTAGATTTGGGAATAAGAGAGAAGGTAATGTTAGACAGTTGATTAAATTTGAGAGAATATGTGGTTATAAGGTAGTTAAACCACAACCATTGTTAACCAATAAGAAAATAGCATCTTCATCTTTGGTAAGAAAACTTTTACAAAAAGGAAAATTAGAAAAAGCCAATAAAATTTTGAATAGAAATTGGTCAATTATTGGAAAGGTTCAAAAGGGAAGACAAATAGGAAAAAAAATTGGTTTTCCAACCGCAAACATTGATATCAAAAATTATATTTTAGCCTGCCCAGGCGTATATGCAGTAAAAGTAAAAAGATATGGTAAGAACAATTACTTAAAAGGAATTGCTAATTTAGGCTATCGCCCAACATTTAATGGAAAAAAAATATTATTAGAGGTTCACATATTTAATTTTTCTGGAAATCTTTATAATAAGTATTTAACAGTAGAGTTTAAAAAATTTATTAGAAAAGAAAAAAAATTTAAAAATGTTGAACAGCTTAGAAGACAAATTAAAACTGATTTATTGATAGCAAAAAAATAAAATGAGCAAATCACAAATTAATCTTCCAAAAACTGCTTTTTCGATGAAAGCAAATTTGCCAACACGAGAACCAGAAATTTTGAAATTTTGGCAAAAAATAAATCTTTATGATGAATTAAGAAAATCGAGAAAAGGAGAGGAAAAATTTGTTCTTCACGATGGTCCTCCCTATGCGAATGGTAATATACACATGGGAACAGCTTTAAATAAAATTCTAAAAGATATAATTGTTAGATTTCATCAGATGGATGGTAAAGACTCAGTTTATGTTCCTGGATGGGACTGTCATGGACTGCCAATTGAGTGGAAAATTGAAGAACAATACAAAAAAAATAAAAAAAATAAAAATGAAGTTCCAATCGTTGAATTTAGAAAAGAATGTAGAGCCTTTGCAGAAAAATGGATAGATATTCATAAAGACCAATTTAAAAGATTAGGAGTTGTAGGAGATTGGGATAATTACTATTCTACAATGAGCTTTGATGCTGAAGCTCAAATAGTAAGAGAATTAGGTAAATTTTTAAAAGAGGGAAGTTTATACAGAGGTTTTAAACCTGTTTTGTGGTCGACTGTTGAAAAAACAGCTTTGGCAGATGCAGAGGTTGAATACCAAGATCATAAGTCAGATACTATATATGCATCTTTTACGGTCAAATCATCAAACATTAAAGAATTAATTGATAGTGAAATAGTAATTTGGACAACTACCCCATGGACTATTCCAGCCAATAAAGCATTAGCTTATAATGAAAGCTTAGAATATTCGCTAATTCAGGTAAATGACGAAGGAGATTTTAATAGTAGAAAGATCGTTATTGCAGATGCATTAATAGACTCAGTTGTAAAAGATACCAAAATTCAAAGTTTTAAAAAATTAAAAAATTTTAAAGGTAAAGATTTAAAAGGAACAATATGTAATCACCCTTTTTTAAAACTTGGTTATGAATATGACATACCAATGCTGGAAGCACGTTTTGTTACTACAGAACAAGGTACTGGAATTGTTCATTGTGCGCCAAGCCATGGTCCTGATGATTTTAATTTGTGTATGAATAATGGAATTAAAGCAATTGAAACAGTTGATGGCGATGGAAAATATACAAAAAATGTAACCCTTTTTGAAGGGATACATATTTTTAAATCTAATTCAATTGTCATTGAAAAATTAAAAGACCAAAAAAAATTATTATCAAGCGGAGAACTTGTTCACTCTTATCCTCATTCATGGAGATCAAAAGCACCATTAGTTCACAGAGCAACTCCTCAATGGTTTATTTCCATGGATAGTCATAAGCTTAGAAACAAAGCTTTAAAAGCAATTGATGAAACAACCTTTTATCCTAGTAAAGGAAAAGAAAGATTAAAATCGATGATTCAAACAAGACCTGATTGGTGTGTTTCAAGACAAAGGGTATGGGGAGTTCCATTACCTATTTTTATTAATAAGAAGACAAGTGAAATTTTGGTTGATGATGAGGTTTTTGATAATATTGCAAAAATTTATGAAAAAGAAGGATCTGATTGTTGGTTTTCGGATGATCCACAAAAATTTCTTGGAAAAAAATATAAAGCTGAGGATTTTGAAAAGTTAAGTGATATCGTAGAGGTATGGTTTGATAGTGGATCGACACATTCATTTGTATTGGAAAAAAGAGAAGATTTAAAGTGGCCTGCATCTATGTATCTCGAGGGCTCCGACCAACATAGGGGTTGGTTTCACTCATCTCTTTTAGAGTCTTGTGGAACAAGAGGTAGTGCACCTTTCGAGTCTATTCTTTCCCATGGTTTTGTAGTTGATGGCAAAGGTTTAAAAATGTCAAAATCTTTGGGAAATGTAATTGCTCCCGAAGATATCCTTAAAAAATATGGAGCTGATATACTTAGAATTTGGGTTGCTTCTTCAAATTATGCTGAGGATCTTCGAATAGACTATTCAATACTAGATCAGCATGCTGAGTCTTATAGAAAAATAAGAAATACATTTAGATATTTGCTTGGAAATCTTAATGATAAATTTGAACAAATAAATTTAGAAAAGATTAAAATTGAAGACTTACCAGAATTAGAGCAATTTATGCTTCATAAAATTTACAATTTAAATTCTAAATTTAGCAAGTATTTCAAAGATTATGATTTCCATAATTTGTATAAAGAATTATTGAATTTTTGCACCGTAGACTTATCTGCTTTTTATTTTGATATAAGAAAAGATACTTTGTACTGTGATCCAATAAATTCTGAAAAAAGAAAATCTACACTTATATTGTTAAATGTAATTCTTAATTCTTTAATAAGATGGTTTGCTCCAATCTTATCTTTTACAACTGAAGAGATCTATCAACTTATTTCAAAAAACAAAAAAAGTATTCATCTTGAAAAATTTTTAAATTTCCCCAAAAAATTTGATAATCCTAATCTTAATTCTAAATGGGAACAATTAATTAAAATAAGAGATATCTGCAATCTTAGTATTGAGCAAAAACGAGCAAGTAAAGATATAGGATCTAGTTTAGAGGCAGCATTAATTGTGAAATTAAATAATGAGAATCAGAAATTTTTGAAAAATATTGACCTTTCAGAACTCTGTATAACTTCTTCAGTCAAAATTGAGAATGGTGATACAAATGAGATAATTGTAGAAACAAGCAAAGCAAAAGGTGAAAAATGTCCAATATGTTGGAAAATCAGAAGCGCACCATGTGAAAGACCGAATTGTAAATAAAATGCTTAAAAAACATTTAGTAGATTTTTCTACAATTATTTTTATTTTTCTGATCGATCGAGTAAGTAAATTATTGATCATAAGTTCTCCAGAAACTTATCAACAATATGGCATTAGTATTACATCTTTTTTAAATTTTAATTTGATTTGGAATGAGGGAATCGCTTTTGGTTTCTTTTCTTTTGATGAAAAATTATATTATAATTTTCTTACAGTCTTTATTTGTCTTATAACAGTTGTTATTATTTGGCTAATGATTAGATCCCAGGGATTTGAGAAGTTAAGTTATATAATGATTATAGGAGGTTCTTTCGGAAATATTTTTGATAGAATATTTTATTCAGCAGTGCCAGATTTTATAGACATACATATTAACAATTTTCATTGGTTTATATTTAATGTTGCTGATATATTTATCACTATAGGCATAATTTTTTTAATAATGTTAGAAATATTTAGCAAAAAAAAAGATGAAATACATAAATAATATTTTTTTAATTTTTATAATGATCTTTTTTTTAAATTCTTGTGAAGGTTTTAAGATCAAGAAAAAATCCTCATCAGGAGAAGAGTTTCTAATCAATAAAAAAGACCCTTTAATAT
>CACGJX010000011.1 GCA_902573465.1 uncultured Pelagibacteraceae bacterium | reverse complement strand
ATTAAAGAAAAATATATAAAACAAGTTGACAAAAATGAGAAAGATAATTTTGAGGAAAATTTGAAAATCATAAATAATCAGATCAAACAAATTGGTAATCTAGTTAATGAATTTTCTGATTTTGCTAGAATGCCTAAACCAGTTTTAAAAAAAAATGATTTAATCAAAATAATTCATGAAAATATAAAATTATTATCTGAAATAGATACTTCGATAAAAATTAATTTAGATTATAAAAAACCTTCAATTTTATTAGAATGCGATAAGGAGCAAATTAGTAGAGTAATATTTAATTTAATTAAAAACTCGATTGAAAGTATTCAACAAAAAGCTGAAAATACTAGTAATTTCGAGAAAATTGTTACTATTGAAATTTTTAAGAGAAATAACCAAATCTATATTATAATTACAGATAGTGGTTTAGGTTTTGAAAATATAAAAAATAATATAAAAGATATTTTAAACCCTTACTACACGACAAAAAAAAATGGTACAGGATTAGGTCTTTCGATAGTTAATAAAATTATTAATGATCATAATGGTGAACTAGAATTTATTTCAATCCCGAATGGAGCAAGAATAGAGATTAAATTTAATTAAATGAGTATAGAAATATTAATAGTTGATGATAATTCAGATATAAGGAATATTTTGAATGATCTTATTGTTGATGCAGGTTATCAAACAAGATTAGCTGCAAACTACAATCAAGCGTTAAATGAAATTGATAAAAAGATTCCAGATGTTGCAATACTTGATGTTAAATTAGATAAAGGTGACAATGATGGTATCCAACTTTTGACACACATAAAATCAAAAAATAACGATGTACCTGTAATTATGATTTCAGGACATGCAAATATAGAAATGGCAGTTAATTCATTAAAACATGGAGCATTTGAATTTGTTGAAAAACCTTTTGATAAAACTAGATTGTTAAATTTTATAAGTCGAGCTGTTGAAAATTTAAGCTTAAAAACACAAAATAAAGAATACGAAAATAAACTCTTTTCTTCTTATGAGCTGATTGGTGATAGTAAGAATATTGTAAATATAAAAGATCAAATTGAAAAAATTTCTGTTACAGAAAGTAGAATTTTCATAAATGGTCCTTCAGGTTCAGGTAAGGAATTAATTGCTCGAAAAATACATAAAAATTCAAAAAGAAAGAATAAACCTTTTGTAATTATCAATGGTGCTTTACTTGATAATGATAAATATGAATTGGAATTGTTTGGAGAAGAAAAAAATGATGGATCTATATCTTATGGTGCATTAGAGAAAGCAAATAAAGGTACACTTCTTGTTGATCAAGTCTCAGAAATACCACTAGCTATACAATCAAAAATTTTAAGAGTTTTAACTGATCAGAAATTTAAAAGAGTAAATGGTAATAATGATATTAATGTTGACGTAAGATTAATTTGCTCATCTAGTAAAGATCTTAAACAGGAAATAGAATTAGGAAATTTTAGAGAAGATTTATTTCATAGATTAAATGTATTTGAGATTAATATTAAACCTTTAAATGAAAGAATTTCAGATATACCTTTACTTATAAGGTACTTTTCAAATGAAATTTCCAAAAATTATAATATCAAAAATCTGGAAATTGATGAAAATAATGGTTATATTTTAAATCATGATTGGCATGGAAATGTAAGAGAATTAAGAAATTTAATTGAGAGAATTGCTATATTACAACCGAATACTCAGGAAAAAATTTCTAATATAATTAAGGAGTCTTTAAAATCCGGGATTAATAACAATAGATTTAATGAAAATAGTTTGTCCGTGCCTTTAAAAGAGGCTAGAGAAAAGTTTGAAAAAGAGTATTTAAGTCTTCAGTTAAAAAAGTTTAATGGAAATATATCAAAAACTGCAACTTTTGTTGGCATGGAAAGAAGCGCTCTTCATAGAAAACTCAAGGGCCTTGGAATAAAAGAATTTAATTAATAATGAATATTATAATTTGTGGTGCTGGGAGAGTAGGTTTCACTATTGCTAAACTACTTAGTGAGCAAGGTCACTCTATTACCGTAATTGATCAATCAAGCGAGGATATACAAAAAATTAATGATTCACTTGATGTAAAAGCAATTGTTGGTAAAGCAACCTATCCATCAATACTTGAAAAAGCTAATGCAACTGAGACTGACATGATTATAGCAGTTACAAGAAACGACGAAATTAATATGTTAATTTGTCAAATAGCATTTTCTATTTTTAATATCCCAAAAAAAATTGCAAGAATAAGATCTCAAGATTATTTAAATCCAAAATTTACTAGAGTTTACAATAAAGAAAATTTACCAATTGACGTAATAATTTCACCAGAAATTGAAATTGCAAGATCAATTCAAAGAAAATTGGAGGCACCAGGTGCATTAGATAGTGTTCCATTCGCTGAAAATCAAATCAGGCTTTTAGAGATTTTAATTAAAGATAATTGTAAATTGATTGGGTTAAAACTAAATGAATTAACAAATAAATTTCCAAATTTGGATGCAAATATTATTGCAATTATTAGAGAAGATAAATCTTTTATTCCAAAAAAAACCGACCAAGTAAAAGAAGATGATAAAATTTATGTAATTATTAATTCATCGCAAATGGCAAAAACTTTGGAAGCCTTTGGTCATACAGAAAAAATATCTAAAAAAATTTTGATTATTGGAGGGGGAAATATTGGTTTTAACCTTGCTAAAAATATTGAAGACACATTGGAAGGTGTGAGAGTAAAGATTGTAGAAAAAGATAAATTACGGTCTGAGTATTTAGCAAATGAACTAAATAATACGATTGTAATAAATGGCAATGGATTAGATGAAGAAGTTTTGTCTGAGGCAAATCTAGATGAAGCAGAAACTGTTTTGGCACTTACAAATGATGATGAGGACAATTTAATGGTTAGTGTTCTTGTTGAAAAATTTGCCAAAGATCAAAAAGATATTGAAGATAAAAGGACAATGGCTTTAATAAATAAACCTAATTATTCTCTCCTACAATCCTCTTTGAAAATTGATGATTTGATAGATCCAAGAATGAATACTGTTTCTAGTATTTTAAAACATATTCATAAAGGAACAATTGAAAACGCATATACAATTTCTAATGGAGAGTATGAGGTAATTGAAGCTGAGATAATTGAATCTTCAGAATTAATAAGTAAAGAATTAAAAAATTCAAATTTACCAGAGGAAATAAGAATTGGAGCAGTTTTAAGAAATAAGAGGGTAATAATTCCAAAGTCAGATTTTATTTTTCAAAAAGATGATCAGATTGTTTTAATTGTGAAAAAAGACACAGTTGGTGTTGTGGAAAATCTTTTTAGATTAAGCTCTGTTTAAACAAATGTTTAAATTACAGATTAAATATTTAAGTTTTTTTTTTGGTATAGTTTCTATTCTTTCTTTTTTTAATATTCTTTATTCCTGCTATTTTAATTTATATTTGAATTTAGATACATATTATTTTACTTTATTAACCTCATTTATTATATTTATTATTTTTTTTAAATTTGGAAAATATAATTTTAAATCTAATGTTTTTCAGAAAATATTAACAGTATTTTTAGGCTATATACTAATACCATTAACTTTATCTATTCCATTTTATTTTAGTATTTATAATTTAACTTTTTCAAATTCTTTTTTTGAAGCTATCTCAGGGTTTACCTCAACGGGATTTACCGTGTTTGAAAATATTAAATTAATTGATCAAAGCCTTATACTCTGGCGATCATCTATTCAATGGATTGGTGGTTTATATTTTTTATTCTCTATAATCTATTTAATAGATATTTATGATGATAGTTTTAAAAAAACTTTAACAAACTTTATATCTTTTAATAGTTCAGAAATTTTAAAACAAGCAACTAAAATTTTTATTTTATATTCATCTTTAACGATATTAATTTTTTTGTTATTAAATTTTTTTTCTATCAGAACTTTTGATTCATTGAATTTAGCTTTTACAATAATTTCATCAGGTGGTTTCCTACCAGTAAACGATATTTCTTTAATTATCAGAGAAAATTCCCAAATAATCATATTTTCAATATTAATGTTATTTTCTTTTTTTAGTCTTTTCTTTACATACAATCTGATTTTCTTGAGGAAAAAAAATATTAATTTCTTTTATGAAGACTTTCATCTAACAATATACCTTATTGTTGTTATTACTATTTTTCTTTTATTTTTTAGTTTTAAAAATGACTTTTTAATCAACTTGTTTTCAATAATTAGCAGCATGTCAAATATTGGTTTTTCACTTGACTCTGGAAAACCTAATTTGAATTTTATATTCCTGATTTTAGTTATTATCGGTGGTTCTTTTTTTTCAACTAGTTCAGGTTTAAGATTTGTTAAAGTTTATTCACTTTTTAAATTTTCATTAAATCAGATTTTGTCATTTAGCCGACCGAAGAATGTTTTTATGAACAGATTAATTTTTACTAAGATTAATTTTAACCTAGATGAAATAAATAAATATTTTTTAACTATAATAGTTTTTATTATTTCTCTAATCATGTTATCTATTTTACTTAGTTTAAGTGGTATTAATTTTATAAATTCTTTTAAATTATCAATTTTAACTTTAATGAACACTGTCAACTCTTCAATTTATGGTTTAGAGACTTTTGATTTTAATAATCTTCAAGTTTTTGCAAAATACAGTCTAATTTTCTTTATGATAGTAGGTCGAATTGAGTTATTAACAATTCTATTATTAATAAAAAATTTCCTTTTTAAAAATTAATCAATTAATGTATATGTATTATAATTTATAGTGCGCCCTTAGCTCAGCTGGATAGAGCATCGGTTTTCTAAACCGAGGGTCGTAGGTTCGAATCCTTCAGGGCGCGCCATAATTGTCAATTTTATTTAAGTTTTCTCAAAAAATCCACTTGACGAGATTTTCATAAATCGTCTTAATTAATTCAAATTTATCTTGAAGAGCGTTTTTTAAAATGATTAAATTGTGAATATTCAAAACAAAGTTTTGAATTATTTGTTAACAAATAAATAAACAATAGGAAGAAATATGTTTAAATACGTAAAACAATTAACTTCTTTAGTTGCTATGGTTGCTGTGTTGTTCACTTTTACAACTGAGTCTATGGCTGCTAAAAAATCTAAAACACTTAAAAACACTCAAAAGAAGGGTTTTGTAAGATGTGGAGTATCTCAAGGTCTTCCAGGATTTTCTAATGCTGATGCTGCAGGAAATTGGACTGGTATTGATGTTGATGTATGTAGAGCAGTAGCTGCTGCAGTGCTAGGTGATGCAAACAAAGTTAAGTTTACACCACTAAGTGCTAAAGAAAGATTTACTGCCTTAACTTCTGGTGAGATTGATATCTTATCAAGAAACACAACTTGGACTCTTTCTAGAGATGCTGATATCGGACTTACATTCGTTGGAGTAAATTTCTACGATGGCCAAGGTTTTATGGTTAGAAAAAGTTCTGGTATTACTTCAACAAGCCAATTCAAAGATGGTATCTCAGCTTGTACTAACATTGGTACAACAACTGAGTTAAATATGAGAGACTTCTTTAATTCTAAAGGGATCAAATATGAACCAGTTGCTTTTGAAAAAGCTGATGAAGTTGTAGCTGCTTATGATGCAGGTAGATGTGATACTTACACTACTGATAAATCTGGTCTTGCTGCACAGAGAACAAAAATGTCTAATCCAGATGAACACATTGTGTTACCTGAAACTGTTTCAAAGGAGCCATTAGGTCCTGTTGTGAGACAAGGTGATTCTGTGTGGGAAGATATCGTAAGATGGTCATTAAATACTATGATCGAAGCAGAAGAATACGGTATTACTTCAGCAAATGCAGATATGATGAAAACTTCTGATAACCCAGCTATTAAAAGATTAGTTGGAGCAGAAGGTGAATTAGGTGCTGCTTTTGGTCTAGATAACGACTGGAGTCTAAGAATTATCAAGCAAGTTGGTAATTATGGTGAAAGCTATAAAAGAAATATAGCTGACACTGGAATTTTACCTGATAGAGGTCCAAATGAATTATGGACTAAGGGTGGAATTCTTTACGTACCACCTGCAAGATAATTGCATATTTAAATGATTTAAAAGGGCTAGATTTTTCTAGCCCTTTTTTTATAAGCTTCTATATTATTCCCATCGTGAATTTTAAACTTAAAGATATTGTTCCACAATTAATTACAGTTACTGCTGTTGTATTAGTCTTTGGTTTTTTTACCTACAACGCTCAGATTAATATGGAAAATAGAGGTATTGATTTTGGTTATGGATTTTTATCTCAAGAGTCCTCATTTGATGTACAATTTTCATTAATAGAGTACGATGGCTCACACTCATATTTTAGAGCTTATTTAGTCGGGTTATTAAATACAATTTTAGTTTCAGTTATTGGGATTATAATTGCAACTATTCTTGGTGTAATAGTCGGTGTAGCAAGGTTATCTCCTAATTATCTAATAAATAAGTTTGCAGCTTTTTATGTTGAATTTTTCAGAAACATACCATTACTGCTTCAAATATTTTTTTGGTATTTTGCAGCGTTAAGAGCATTACCGCTTCCACAAGATGCAGAAGCGATTTTTGGTGTTTTTTTCTTAACCATTAAAGGTTTGTATGTTCCAGCTTTTATTTGGCAAAATTTTAGTGTTTTCTTTTATTCAATTGTTGCAGCAATAATTGCAATAATTGTTATTCGTATTTATGCTAAGAGAGTTCAAGAAAATCAAGGAAAACAAATACCAGTATTTTTGATATCAATAGGATTAATATTTATTTTACCTCTTTTAAGTTTTTTGATCGGTGGTGTAGGTATTTCATTTGAAGTTCCAGTTTTAAAACAGTTAGCTACAACTTCTTTCATTTATGAAGGAGGGGTAAGTTTGCCTCCAGAATTGATAGCTCTTACTTTATCTTTATCTCTGTATACAGCTACTTTTATTGCAGAATGTGTAAGAGCAGGAATTCAAGGTGTTGGCAAAGGACAAAAAGAGGCTGCAGCATCTATAGGATTAACTCCAAATCAAGTGCTTAAACTTGTAATTATGCCACAAGCTTTAAGAATAATAATTCCACCAACAACAAACCAATATTTAAATTTAACTAAAAACTCTTCATTAGCAGCAGCCATTGCTTATCCAGATTTAGTTTTAGTATTCGCAGGAACTGCATTAATGCAAACTGGGAAGGCTATTGAAATAGTTTCTATAACTATGTTTACCTATTTAACTTTAAGTATCTCAATTTCACTTTTAATGAATTGGTATAATAAAAAAATCGCCATACAGGAAAAATAATGTCAAAAATAAATTTATTAAGACCTGATAAAAATAATCTAAATACTTTCTTATACTTGGGTTCTTTTTTATTTTTTATTAGTGTATTGGATGTTTTTCTTAATTCATTTTTTAATTTAAATTTAACTGGTTTCTTACCTGGTTTTTTAAGTTTTTTATTACCTTTAATATTAGGTTTTATTGGACTTTATTTTATAAGAATAGAATTTAGCGGAATAAAACAATTAGATCTTTTAAATAAACATATAAATACCAACAATTTTAATGCAGTTCTGTCATTACTAATTATATTTGTTATTATCAAATCTCTCCCACCTATTCTTAGTTGGTTTGTAATAGATGCTAGTTTCGCAGGTGATACCAAAGATGTCTGTACTGGTTCAGGAGCTTGTTGGACATATATTAAAGTTTGGATGAGAAGATTTATGTATGGGATGTACCCTAATGCTGAGCAATGGAGAATAAATTTGTCATTTATAGCCTTAGTATTAATGGGCTCGGTTGGTTATTTTGCTACTGACAGATTTAAGAAATATTTAACACTTTACTATGTTGTTATTTATCCTCTGATTGCATTTTTATTCATCTTTTTCTTTATATCTGGTGGTCCCGTATTTTTTGATTTTTCATATGGTATCATTGCAGCTATTTTATCTATTATTGTAGGATTTTTTATACCCGCTAAATATAAATTCTATTATTTTTTAATTGTACCTTTAGCTCTTTATATAACTTTAAAGTATTTTATATTTTTTGAGGAGTATGTTGAGCTAGGTAAATTAGATGGTTTAAATTGGGTAGAGACAGGTGCCTGGGGTGGATTGTCTTTAACTTTTATAATATCTTTTTTCTGCTTAATTTTCTGTTTTCCAATAGGAATGGCTTTTGCTCTTGGTAGAAGATCAAATTTTCCTCTAATTAGATATATCTCTGTTGGTTTTATTGAATTTTGGAGAGGTGTCCCTTTAATAACAGTTCTATTTATGTCAGCAGTAATGTTTCCGATGTTTTTACCAGAGGATTTCTTTATTGATAAATTAGTAAGAGCAATTATTGCGATTTCATTATTTGAAGCTGCTTATGTTGCAGAAGTAATACGTGGTGGTTTACAAGCTTTACCAAGGGGACAATATGAGGCTGCAAAATCATTGGGTATGGGATATTGGAAAATGCATATATTCGTAATTCTTCCACAAGCATTAAAATTAGTAATTCCCGGAATCGCTAATACATTTTTAGCTTTAGTTAAAGATACTCCTTTAATATTTGTAGTAGGTCTCTTAGAAATAGTTGGTATGTTAAATTTAGCAAAAACTAATCCAAAATGGTTAGGTTTTGCAATGGAAGGTTATGTTTTTGCAGCAATAATTTTCTGGATTATTTGTTATGCAATGAGTAAATATAGCTATAATTTAGAACAAAAATATAAAACAGATAGATAAAAATTATGTCAGATAGCATCATCCAAATTAGTAATATGAACAAATGGTTTGGTGACTTTCAAGTTCTAAAAAAGATTAATTTAGAAGTTAAACCAAAAGAAAAAATTGTAGTATGTGGTCCATCAGGATCTGGAAAATCAACCTTGATTAGATGCATCAATAGATTAGAGGAACATCAAGAGGGAAATATTATTGTTGATGGAACTGAATTAACAGAGGATACAAAAAATATTGAGCAAATAAGAGCTGAAGTTGGTATGGTATTCCAACAATTTAATTTATTTCCTCACTTATCAATTTTAGATAATTGTACATTAGCTCCTATTTGGGTAAAAAAAATGCCAAAGAAAGAAGCTGAGGAACTAGCATTAAAACATTTAGAAAGAGTACAAATTCTTGATCAAGCACAAAAATATCCAGGCCAATTATCTGGAGGACAACAACAAAGAGCTGCAATAGCAAGAGCTTTATGTATGGAGCCAAAAATAATGCTTTTTGATGAACCTACATCTGCCTTAGATCCAGAAATGATTAAAGAAGTGCTTGATGTAATGGTAAATCTTGCAAAACAAGGTATGACCATGATTGTTGTAACACATGAAATGGGTTTTGCTAAAGAAGTTGCTGATCAAATGATATTTATGGATGAGGGAATGATAGTAGAAAAAGCTGATACTAAGGAATTTTTTGCTAATCCTAAGAGTGATAGGACTAAACTTTTTCTAAGCCAGATACTATAGATACCAGTAATTTCAAGGAATTTTTCTCAAATTATACCCCAAGAATTGCTTGACATATTTTTGGAATATCAGGTATTTCCAAAAAAATAAAAAAATAATATTGTTGCAGTAAAGATTAAAAACTTGTTCAATCTGTTTTTAATAAAAATTAAGAGGGGTCTTAATGGAAGATAATTTTAATAAGCATTTAGGCAATAAGCTTAAGCTTAGAAGGTTAGCTTTAGGTTTAACACAAACAAAAGTAGCAAAAGCAATCAACGTCACATTTCAACAAATACAAAAATATGAAAAAGGTACTAACGGAGTTAGTTCGATAAGATTATTACAGTTATCAAATTATCTTAAAGTTCCAATAAATTATTTCTTTGAGGATTTTTCAGAATACTTAGTTAATTTAGAAAAATCTCAAGAGGGTCATATGAATGTGAACTATAATTTCTTAGTTAAATTATATTCTGAACTTAATGCTGATCAAAAATTGAAATTTAACAAATCATTACAAGTTTCAAATAATATTACAAAAGTTGGGTAAAATTTGGCTCCTCGGGCAGGACTCGAACCTGCGACCAATTGATTAACAGTCAACTGCTCTACCAACTGAGCTACCGAGGAATGTAAAAAGCAAACTTACTTTTTTTTTTAACTAAAACAAGATTTTTTTTGGAGGCAACGCCCGGAATCGAACCGGGATACAAGGATTTGCAATCCTCTGCGTAACCATTCCGCCACGTTGCCTTATGTTTTAGATGATAGCTACATCAGTTTTATATAAAATTTTTAAGATTAGTCTATCAAATAACGTTTTAATTTGATTATTGTTAATTTAAATTAATAAATTATAAACTAACTATATCCAAGATGAGCGATAAATATATACATTCCAATGTAGAAGATAAGATCTATTCGTATTGGGAAAAAAATAAACTATTTAAACCTCAAAAAAACTCTAAAAAATTTTCAGTTGTAATTCCACCACCTAATGTAACGGGAAGTTTACATATGGGGCATGCTTTAAATAATTCAATTCAAGATATGCTGGTTCGATATTATCGAATGAATAATTATGAAACCTTATGGCAACCAGGTACAGATCATGCTGGTATTGCTACCCAAGCACTTGTTGAGAGAAAACTTGAAAACGAAAATTTAGATAAAAATACTCTTGGAAGAGAAAAATTCATCGAAAAGGTTTGGGATTGGAAAAATCAGTACGGTGATATAATTATCAATCAATTAAAAAAACTTGGCTGTTCATGTGATTGGTCCAGAAATGCATTCACCATGGATGAAAATTTATCAAAATCTGTAATTAAAGTTTTTGTCGAGTTACATAAAAAGAAATTGATCTATAAAGCAGAAAAATTGGTAAATTGGGATACAGTTCTAAAAACTGCGATTTCAGATTTAGAAGTAGATCAAAGAGAGATGAATTCTAAGATTTACTACATTAGGTACCCAATAGATAAATCGTCAGAATTTATCACCATAGCTACAACCAGGCCTGAAACTATGCTTGGGGATACAGCGATTGCAGTTAATCCAAAAGATAAAAGATACAAAAGTTTTGTCGGTAAAACTGTCACGATACCTATTGTTGGTAGAAAAATTAAAATAATAAAAGACAATTATGCAGATCCAGAACAAGGAACAGGAGCATTAAAAATTACTCCAGCACATGATTTTAATGATTATGATGTAGGGCAGAGAAATAAACTCGAAATAATAAATGTTTTTACTGAAGAGGGTAAAATAAATGAAAATGCACCGAAAGATTATGTAGGCTTAGATAGATTTGAAGCCCGAAAAAAAATATTAAATGAACTTAAAGATAAAGATTATTTTGTTAAAGAGGAAAATATAAAAAATAAAGTTCCTTATGGAGATAGATCTAATTCTGTTATCGAACCCTTTTTAACTGAGCAATGGTTTGTTGATGCAAAAAAATTAGCTATCAAAGCAAAAAAAATTGTTAAAACAAAAAAAACAAATTTTTTTCCAAATAACTGGTCGAAAACTTATTTTCAATGGATGAATAATATTGAGCCCTGGTGTATTTCTAGACAGCTGTGGTGGGGTCATCAAATCCCAGCATGGTATGGACCTGATAATAAAATATTTGTTGCTTTAAATGAAAAAGATGCAAGCAAGCAAGCTAAGAAACATTATAAAAAAGATGTAAAATTAGTTAGAGATCCCGACGTATTAGATACTTGGTTTTCTTCTGGTTTATGGCCATTTGCAACTTTAGGATGGCCAGATAAAAAAGATTTTGTAAAGAAATTTTATCCAACCACAGTTTTAGTCACTGGCTTTGATATCATTTTTTTCTGGGTTGCAAGAATGATTATGTTTGGAATGGAATTTCTTAATAAAGAACCTTTCAAAGATATCTATGTTCATGCTTTAGTAAGAGATGAAAAAGGACAAAAAATGTCTAAATCTAAAGGTAATGTAATTGATCCTTTAGACTTAATTGAAAAATATAGTGCAGATGCCTTAAGATTTACTTTGCTTTCAATGGCTTCACCTGGAACCGATGTAAAACTTTCTGAAGATAGAGTGAAAGGGTATAGAAACTTTTTAAATAAATTGTGGAATGCAAATAATTTTTTGATCACAAATAATTGTGATTTTAACAAGACTGACAAAGTTCCTAAAACTACTTTAAATATCAATAAATGGATTTATTCTGAATTAATAGAAATAAAAGATAAAATTCAAAAGAATATCAAAGACTATCGATTTGATGAGGCAGCCAAAAATGCTTACCAATTTGCTTGGCATTCATATTGTGATTGGTATATCGAACTTTCAAAAACAATCCTTTATTCAGACGATGAAAAATCAAAAAAGGAAGTAAAAGAAGTATCAGCTTATGTTTTTAAACAAATACTTATTATGCTTCATCCATTTATTCCGTTTGTTACTGAAGAAATATGGTTAAAAAATAAGTTTGATAAATCTAATAAGAATTTCCTTATGTACAAAAACTGGCCATCAGGAAAAGTCAAAAAAGATAAATCCCAAAAAGATGTAGAGAAAATCATCAATATTATCTCAGAACTTAGATCATTTAAAAATGAGCTAAATGTCAGTCCAGGTTCATTTGTAGATCTTTCTATGAATAAGATAGCTAAAAAAAATCGATCTTTGATGGATAATAATGAAATAATCTTAAAAAAACTTGGTCGTATCAATAATTTTTTTGAAAAGGATCAAGATCGACCTTCTGCAACTCTCGTAATTTCAGGTGATATTTTTAAGATTTATTTTGATGAAAATGTTGATTTAAGTTTAATCAAAGAAAATTTACTAAAAAGACAAACAAAATACCAAGATGAATTAGATAAGATTTCACAACGATTATCAAACAAAGGATTTGTCGATAGGGCACCAAAAAATATTGTTGAACAAGAAAAAACTAACTATAGTAACTTAAAAAATGATATCAAAAAAATATCTTTAACAATTGAAAGTTTATAATGCGGAAATTTAATAAGAAAAAATTACCAAGTCGACATACATCCTTAGGACCTGATAGAGCTCCTCACAGATCCTTTTATTATGCAATGGGAGAAACGGAGAAGGATGTTGCTAAACCTTTTGTTGGAGTGGTATCAACATGGAACGAGGCAGCTCCTTGTAATATAGCCTTAATGAGACAAGCCCAGTCTGTTAAAAAGGGTGTAAGAGCATCAGGTGGAACACCACGAGAGTTTTGTACAATTACCGTAACAGACGGTATTGCTATGGGACATGAGGGTATGAAATCTTCATTAATATCAAGAGAAGTAATTGCTGATAGTGCTGAATTAACTGTAAGAGGTCATTGTTATGATGCTTTAGTAGGTATTGCAGGTTGTGATAAGTCTTTACCTGGTTTGATGATGTCGATGGTTAGATTAAACGTTCCAAGTGTATTTATATACGGTGGTTCAATACTACCAGGTAAATACAAAGGTAAAGATGTGACAGTTGTAGATGTTTTTGAAGCGGTTGGAAAACATTCATCAGGACAAATGTCTGCAAAAGAATTAAGAAAATTAGAATTAGTTGCATGTCCAACAGCAGGAGCTTGTGGTGGTCAATTTACTGCAAATACTATGGCCTGCGTATCTGAAGCAATAGGTTTAGCATTACCTTACTCTGCTGGAACACCAGCGCCATACGAAGAAAGAGATAAGTATGCAAAAGCAAGTGGGCGAATGGTTATGGAGTTGTTAGCTAAAAAAATTAAACCTAGAGATATTGTTACAAGAAAAGCTTTAGAAAATGCTGCAACAATTGTTGCTGCAACTGGTGGATCAACTAATGCAGGTTTACATCTACCAGCAATAGCAAATGAAGCAGGTATTAAATTTGATTTAATGGATGTTGCAAAGATATTTAAAAGAACTCCATATCTTGCCGACTTAAAACCGGGTGGAAAATATGTTGCTAAAGATATGTGGTTAGCAGGTGGAGTACCAATGCTTTTAAAAACTCTTTATGAAGGTGGTTATATTCATGGAGATTGTATGACTGTTACAGGTAAAACAATGAAAGAAAATTTAAAGGGAATTAAATTTAATCCAAAACAAAAAGTAATGAGATCATTTAAAAATCCTTTATCACCAACGGGTGGTGTAGTTGGTTTAAAGGGTAACTTAGCTCCTGAAGGTGGAATTGTTAAAATTGCTGGACTTAAAAAATTACAATTTACTGGAAGAGCAAGATGTTTTGATAATGAAGAAAGTGCAATGAAAGCGGTTCAAAGCAGAAAATATAAAGATGGTGATGTAATTATTATTAGATATGAAGGACCCGTTGGTGGACCAGGTATGAGAGAAATGCTTTCAACAACAGGTGCAATTTATGGTCAAGGTAAAGGAGAAAAAGTTGCTTTAATAACTGATGGACGTTTCTCTGGAGCAACTCGGGGATTTTGTGTAGGTCATGTAGGTCCTGAGGCTGCATTAGGTGGACCTATCGCTCTATTAAGGAATGGAGATATTATTGATATTGATGCTAAGAAAGGAACAATTAATGTTCGATTAACAAGAGCACAATTAGCTTCAAGAAGACGAAAATGGAAAGCTAGAAAATCTGATTTTGGATCAGGAACTCTATGGAAATACGCACAAACTGTTGGACCTGCGTATTTAGGAGCACCAACACATCCAGGTAAGAAAAACGAAGTTAAGGATTATTCAAAAATTTGATGAAAATTCGCCCGGTTATTTTATGTGGTGGCGCTGGAACAAGACTTTGGCCAAAAGCTAAAAAACATCAAGCTAAACAATTTATAGATTTTGGTAATTGGACTTTATTAGGTAAAACTTTAGAGAGAGTTAAAGCATCTATATATGATGCTCCAATTATAAGTACTAATGCAAAATATTCAAAACAAGTAAAACAACACTTAAAAAAACACAAAATAAGAAAATTCAAAATAGTTTTAGAGCCAGCTAAAAGAAATACAGCACCAGCTATTTTAAGTACGGCATTAATAAAGGATATACCTAACGAACAACCTTTATTGTTCTTGGCTGCTGATCATTTGATAGAGAAGGTTGGAATATTTAATGAAGCTATCAAAAAAAACCAAAAGAAACTTACTCATAATAATATCTTTATCTTTGGAATTAAGCCTACAATCCCTTCAAATGAGTTTGGCTATTTTTTAACAAAAAATACTAAAGTAACTAGATTTATAGAAAAACCAAAAGAGGCTAAAGCTAAACAAATAATTAGTAAAAAAGGTTATTGGAATTCTGGAATGTTTTATTTGAGAAAAGATTCAATAATTAATAATTTTAAGAAATACCAACCAAATATTTACCGAAATTGTAACAAAGCTGTAACAAAAGCAAAATATAAAAGTAATGTGTATTATTTAAATAAACAAGCATTCACCAAAGCAACAGCTAAGTCCTTTGACTATGCAATATTAGAAAAAACTAAAGATATAAATGCGATCAAATTAGATATTCCATGGTCTGATTTAGGTTCTTGGAAAGAAATCTGTAAGATGTATGGAAGAAATAAAAGACATTATTTTAAAAAGAATAATGTATTTCATAGACCTTGGGGTAGTTATGTTAATTTATTTAATGGTAAAGAATTTTTGATTAAAGAATTATATGTAAAACCCAAGGGTATATTAAGTCTTCAGAAACATCATCATAGAGCTGAACACTGGGTAGTAACCCAAGGTAAACCTAAAATTACGTTAAATAAAAAATATTTTACCATGAAACCTGATGAAACTATTTTTATACCATTAGGTGCAATCCATAGAATAGAAAATCCCTACAAAAAACCAGTGAAAATAATTGAAGCACAAGTAGGCTCAATTTTAAAAGAAACTGATATAGTCAGATACCAAGATGTTTATGGAAGAGTAAAATAATTATTTTACAAGAAAATTCACTTTTTTATTTGATAGATTTAAATGAATTTTTTTATGTGAGCCAAAATTATCTCCATCAATTTGAACAGGCATCAAATCATTTCCATCAATTGTAATGTTTTGTGCATAAGTAGTAATAACATTTTTATTTTTACTTAAATCACCATTAAGAATTATTAAAAATATTGAATATAATAAACTAATCCTAGTCAAATCTTTAAATATATAGGTGACTAATTTATCTTCAAAAATATTTGTTTTATTTATTTTATGATGTCCAGCGTAATATTTGGTATTTGAAGATAATATCCAGTCTGCTTGATAAAATTGATCATCAAAAGTGACATTTAATTTTTTATTATTCATAAACAAGAAATATTGAAAACCTTTGATACCAAATATAATTTTACCTAGAAACTTTTTAATTTTTGAATTAATTGAATGAACAATTTTTGCATCCCATCCTATACCAGCCATTAAAAAGAAATAATTCTCGTTAATTTTTACAAGATTAGAGGATTTATAATTATTAGAAACCAATATATTGACTATATCATCAACTTTTTTATTCATTGATAATTCAGCTTGAAGCAAATTAGCAGTACCAGCAGGAATATAACCTATGGCAAAATCGTCTTTAAAATTAAAATTATTTTTAATTAATTCATTAATTGCAAAAGAAACTGAACCATCACCACCAGCTACTATTAGTCGATCATAATTTTTTTGATTAAAATTTTTGAAAATTTTCTTAGCTTGATTTATTGTTTTAGTCTCAAAGTAGTCTACAGAAATATTCTCTTTTAACTTAGATAAAATCCTATTTATAAATTTAGATTTTCTTCCAGAGGAAGAATTCAAATTATAAATCAAACAACATAACATAATTAATCCTTAAAAAATTTTTAACAAATTTGTAACATTTAAATGAAATAAGAATTACATGATTCGTGTTACAGTTGTATTAAAATATAGGTTTTTAAATGCCTAATTTACTTAAATATAAAAGTATATTTATTTCTGATGTTCATTTAGGTACCAAGGGTTGTCAGGCAAAAAAACTTTTAGAGTTTTTTAAAAACTCAAGATCCGAAAATCTTTATCTTGTAGGGGACATTATAGATATCTGGGAAATGCAAAAAAGCTTTTTTTGGCCTCAAGAACATAATGATGTAATCCAAAAAATTTTAAGAAAAGCTAGGCATGGTACTAAAGTTTTCTACATTATGGGTAATCATGACGAAATGTTAAGAAAATTTATTCCAATGCATTTTGGTGACATCCATATGGTTAATAGAGTTATTCATGAAACAAATGCAGGAAAAAAATATGTTGTTGTTCATGGTGATGCTTGGGATGGTGTTATGAAACATGCTAAATGGTTATCTAAACTTGGATCAATAGCCTATAATTTACTATTAAAATTAAATGTAATAATTAATTTTTTTAGAAGATTGAGAGGAAAAGAATATTGGTCTCTTGCAAAATTTTTAAAGTATAAAGTCAAAAATGCAGTTAAATATATTGGTGAATATGAAAAAACACTTTCAGATTATGCAAAAAGAAAAAAATTTGATGGAATTATTTGTGGCCACATCCATCATGCTGAGGATAGAGATTTTAATGGGGTCAATTATTTAAATTGTGGAGACTGGGTTGAGTCCTGCACTGCATTAGCCGAAAATTATGATGGTAGTTTTGAAATATTATATTGGGACAAAATAAGAGAACAATATTTAGACGATAAAGAAAAAATTGAACCAATTAAAACTGAAGAATTAAAAAAAGCTTCATAATTAATGAAAATTTTAATTGCTACAGATGCATATTTTCCCCAAGTAAATGGTGTTGTAAGAACCTTACATGAAACAGGCAATATATTAAAAGAACAAGGTCATAGAATAGAATATATTACACCTGACTTATTTTTTACTTTTCCGATGCCGAAATATAATGAAATTAGGTTGTCTATAAATGTATGGCCCAGAGTTGGTAGTTTAATAAAGAAAATCAATCCAGATGCAATTCATATCGCTACCGAAGGCCCGATAGGCACTATGGCAAGAAGATATTGTTTAAAAAATAATCTAAAGTTTACTACGAGTTTCCATACAAGATTTGATAAATATCTAAAACTTTACTTTCCTATTATACCAGCAAAATGGGCTGAAAAATTCTTAGCAAATTTTCATAATAAGGCTGAGAGAATTTTAGTAACTACAGAGTCTATGAGAAAAGAATTAATCGATATAGGTATAGATGACAATAAAATGATTACTTGGACTAGAGGAGGAAATCATGGAGCTTTTAAGAACCCTAAAAAAATTGATTTACCTCATAAAAGACCTATTTGGATTTATGTTGGAAGAGTTGCAGTTGAAAAAAACATAAGAGCTTTCTTAGAATGTGATTTAGAAGGTACAAAGATAATTATAGGAAAAGGACCTGATTTAAAAAAATTGAAAAAAGAATTCCCTAAAGATATTTTTTTAGGAGAAAAAACAAATGGTGAATTAGCATCACATTTTGCATCCTCTGATGTTTTTGTTTTCCCAAGTAAAACAGATACATTTGGAATTGTAGTTACAGAAGCTTTAAATTGTGGAACACCTGTTGCTGCGTATCCTGTTCCAGGTCCTAAAGATATATTTGAAGGATCCAAAATAAATTGTTTAGATGATGATCTTAAAGTATCAGCACATAAAGCTTTGAAAGTTAATAGAAATGATTGTCTTGAATTTGCAAAAAAATTCACTTGGGAAGAAACAGCAAAAATATTTTTTAACAATATTTCACCAAATCATTAGTTAATTTTTCCTTAATTTATTTGCATTAAAAAGTGTAATGATGCAAAATTAAGCCATCTAAATTTATGGAATATTTCGTCATTCTACTTATAGTTGTGATAGTTTATCTTCTCTATTTACTTAATCAAAAAAAAAATAAATCAATAAATACCGCTACAATAGTTAATAAAAGAGAAGAAAAAACAAAAAGAGTAATTATTGATGAGCTTGAAGATCAATTTTTTGCATTAAATAAATTTAACATAATTAAATATGCCAATCCAAGTGCATTAAAAAGATTTGGAAGTAATTTAATTGATAAAAACATATCTTCTATAATTCGAAAACCAGAATTAATAGAAAATATTGAAAAAGCTATCGTAGAAAATAAAACAAAAAATATCGATGTTGAAATAGACCTCCCATCATATCAATTCTATAAAATTTATATTATTCCTGGCCCAACTCATTTGTTTACTGAACCAGACTCTGTTGTGTTATTTTTAAAAGATTTTACTGAAATTACAAAAGCACAAAAATTTAAAACTGATTTTGTAGCAAATGTAAGCCATGAATTAAGAACACCTTTAATGGCAATCAAAGGATCACTAGAAACAATTGAGGGCCCAGCGTCTGATGATGAAAAGGCTAAAAAAAAATTTATGAAAATAATGACTGATCAATCAAATAGAATGGAAAATTTAATTAATGATCTTTTAATACTCACAAGAATTGAATTAGAAGAACATATAAGGCCAAACTCTTTAGTTGATATAAATGATCTTTTCAAAACAATCATCAGTAATTTTGAGATTGTTTTAAAAAGAAAGAAATTAAATATTAATTTATCTCTCGCCAATCCAACAGTTGTTATTGGAGATGAAAAAAAATTACAAACTGTTTTTTCTAATCTTTTAGATAATGCAATTAAGTATTCAAAGGAAAATAAGTCTATTTTTATATCAAGCAAAATTAGCGATGGTAAATTGTTAGAAAAAAATTTTATGATCAGTATTAAAGACGAAGGTGTTGGCATTCCTCAAAGATATATTTCTAGAATTACAGAAAGATTTTTTAGGGTAGATCATGAACAAAGTAACAAGGTTGGTGGAACCGGTTTAGGATTAGCTATTGTTAAACATATAGTTACTCAACATCGTGGACACTATGAGATTCTAAGTGAGGAAAACCATGGAACTGAAATTCAAATTTATTTACCAGCGAAAACTTAAATTTAAAAAATATTATATTGTAATAGTTTTAGAAGGTTTTTTTAACAATTCTTTACTTGATTAATGTTAATCTTTTAATTAATTTTTTTATATGGTTAAAATATTCAAAAATATTTTGATTTTTGCTTTTTTATTAAGCTCTATAACAACAAGTGTTTTTTCTAAAGATATCACAACATTATTAAGAAATCAGCAACTTACAGTTTTTGATATTGGAATTTTTAGATTAGAGGCAGATTTGAAAACTTCATATCCTTCTATTAAAGATCATTTAGAAGTTACTGAAGCTGAATTTTATACAGACGTAGTTACCTCGTATTCTAAAAATTCAATTGATTTAATTGTTTCTGTTCCTATGAATAGAAATCTCAAGAAGGAAAATTATTTTT
Organism: uncultured Pelagibacteraceae bacterium; assembly: GCA_902573465.1. Lineage (GTDB taxonomy): Bacteria > Pseudomonadota > Alphaproteobacteria > Pelagibacterales > Pelagibacteraceae > Pelagibacter. Next base: position 2,667 of record CACGJX010000011.1, on the reverse strand, counting down.
CAGATTCTTTTAGATGTAGAAATATTTTTAATTCTGTAAGAGATTTTTTATTGAGGAATGAAAATTTGAGTAATTATAGATATACTATGGCTACAAGCTATTTAACCTCTATATTTTCAACCCCAAGTTCATGGCCAAGCTGGAGATATGATGAAGAAATTAGAGAGGAATTAGTAAACTTAGTAAAACTAGAAATAACTTTACGTCCAACAAAAGAACTAGCTCTTAATGAACAGGTAAACCCTGTTTCATGTATTGGTGGCTTAGAAACTGATATTGATCAAATAATTATATCAAAAAAATACAACTAAAAAGTTACCTTTTTAACAAAAGTGTAACAATTCTGTAATATTAAAGATTCAATAAATTTATACAAGTCAGTCATCTTTTAATTAATAAATAACGAAAGGATTAAAGATAATGAAAAAACTAACTATAGTAATTGCTTCTTTAGTTGCACTTTCAATTGCAACTGTTGCTCAAGCAAGAGATCAAATTAAGATAGTTGGTTCTTCTACAGTATTCCCTTATGCAACAGTTGTTGCTGAAAGATTTGGTGGTTCAGGATTTAAAACTCCTGTAATCGAGTCTACTGGTACTGGTGGTGGAGCTAAACTATTCTGTGCTGGTGTAGGTGAACAACATCCAGATATTACAAATGCATCAAGAGCTATGAAAGATAAAGAAAAAGCTCTATGTAAGAAAAATGGTGTTAACGATATCGTTGAGATCGTAATTGGTAACGATGGTATTACATTAGCTTACAGCAAAGATGCAAAACCAGTAAACTTTACTAAAGAACAATTATATTTAGCACTTGCTGCTCATACAGTTGTTGATGGTAAATTAGTTCCAAATATTTATAAAACTTGGGACCAAATTGACCCTAGCTTACCAAAACAAAAAATTTCAGTGATGATCCCACCAGGAACATCAGGAACTAGAGATGCTTGGAATTCTTTAGTAATGAAAAAAGGTATGACTAAAGAAGCTAAAGCTCTTTATAAAGCTGGTTTTGAAGCTGGAAATAAAAAATACAAAAAACCTCAAAAACTTTACAGAGAAGATGGTGCTGCTATTGAAGTTGGAGAAAACGATAGTTTAATCATCCAAAAGTTAACTCAAGATAAAGAAATGTTTGGTTTCTTTGGTTTCAGTTATTTCTTAGCTGCAAAAGATAAATTGCAAGCAGCAAGTATTGATGGTGGACAACCGTCATTAAAGTCTATTCAAGACTACAGTTATGCTGTTGCTAGACCTTTATTCTTCTACGTGAAAAAAGCACACGTTGGAGTAATTCCAGGCTTACATGAGTTTGTGAAAGAATTCACAACTAAGAAAGCTATTGGAAAAGGGGGTTACTTAGCAGACATTGGTTTAGTGCCATTAGACTCTAAGTTGTATAAAACAACTAGAACTAATGCTACGAAGCTAGTTGCTATGGGTAATTAATTATTCCTCAGTTAACAAATGATTAAAAAGGGGGTCTTTTTAGACCCCTTTTTTTTAAAAAAAGAGTAAAGTCCTCACTTAAGGAGATTCTGTGAACTTAATATTATTTACATTTATTGTTCTTCTAGGTTTCACAAGCTATTATTTTGGACGCAAAAAAGCATATACAATTCAATCTACAAAAAAAAGATTAACCGCATTACCACAATTTTATGGTTATTATCTTGCAATCTGGTGTGCAATACCAGCCTTTATAATTTTTTCATTATGGGCAATTTTTGAGCCCACAATTGTAAAACTATTAATCTTAAGTGATTATTCAAATCAAGGTTATCTTGATGATGAATTAAATTTATTATACGAAAAATCAAAAGCATTGTCTCGAGGGCAATTCACTGGAGAAATTACACCTTTTATTGAAGCTTCAGCTGAAAAATATTTAAGTCTTCGATCAATAGCTCAAAGTTCAAAAGTTGTTATAGTATTATCTGCAATTATTGCCTCTGTTGCTTATGCGTATAAAAGAATTTCATCTAATTCTAGAACAAGAGAACCAGTTGAAAAATTTTTGAACGCAGTTTTATTTACAGCTTCTTTAGCTGCAATATTAACTACTGTTGGAATAGTTTTCTCACTTATATTTCAAACTATAGATTTTTTTAAAGTAATTCCATTATTTGATTTTGTCTTTGGAACTCACTGGTATCCAGCAAAAGCTTTTGTTAGAGATTCTTCTGAGGCTTTAGATCCGACAATGTATTCAGATACTTTTGGAGCAGTCCCTATTTTTGCAGGTACTTTTTTTATTGCATTTATTGCTATGTGCGTTGCTATCCCAATTGGATTAATGAGTGGAATTTATTTAGCTGAATATGCATCAACTAAAGTTAGACAATATGCAAAACCATTAATTGAAATTTTAGCTGGTATACCAACAGTTGTTTATGGTTTTTTTGCTGCCCTAACTGTTGGACCATTTTTGAAAGAATTAGGAACTTTAATGGGTCTTGAAGTTTCAGCTGAAAGTGCTTTAGCAGCAGGAGGGGTAATGGGTATTATGATTATACCATTTATTTCAAGTTTAAGTGACGATGTAATTACAAGTGTGCCTCAAAGTTTAAGAGATGGAAGTTACGCTATGGGAGCAACTAAATCAGAAACAATCAAGAGAGTTATTTTTCCCGCGGCATTGCCGGGGATAGTTGGATCTATTTT
>CACGJX010000010.1 GCA_902573465.1 uncultured Pelagibacteraceae bacterium | reverse complement strand
ATTTTTTTAAAAGATAGAAGAGATGAAAATAATTTTAATTATACATTATCTTTAATCAAACAATATGAAATTATTAAAGAATGTTATCTAAAAGCAAATCATTACATAAATTTAGCTTCAAACTCATTATCGATATTTAAAGACTGTAATGAAAGAAATATTCTTGAAAATTTAACTTCATTTAGTTTGTCAAGGGATTTTTAGGGACTTAAAAGATTTTTTGTCCAACTACCATTTTTATTTAAAGAATACTTTAATCTTTCATGTATTCTATTATCTCCATCTAACCAAAATTCAATTGTGGAAGGTGTTAAATTCCAACCAGACCAATGGCTTGGTCTAGGTACATTATCTTTGTCATTATATTTTTTTTTATAATTCTCTAAAGCATCTAAAAGTTCATCTCTATTTTGGAGAATACTACTTTGTTTTGAGGCCCAAGCACCTATTCTGCTATCATATGCTCTTGAGTTATAGTACTCATCAGCAGTTTGATCATCTACTTGTTTCAATGTTCCAACTATCCTTATTTGTCTTAGTAAACTTTTCCAATGAAAGCACATTGTAGCATTCGGGTTTTCTTTAATTTCATTACCTTTCTGACTGTTTAAATTTGTATAAAAAACAAATCCTTTTTCACTATGACCTTTAAGCAGAACCATTCTTACTGAGGGAATACCCTCTTTATTTGCTGTACCAAGTGCTAAAGCATTAGGATCATTAATTTCTTTTTTTTTAGCCTCCTCAAACCATCTTTGAAATAGTTCAAATGGATTATCAAGATCTAAGAAGCATTTATTAAGCCCAAGTGAGTTTTTTTGATTCATAATTTTAACAAAATAATCTATACAATATAAATAATGTCATTTAATACTTTTGGAAAGTCTTTTCGTTTTACGACTTGGGGAGAATCCCATGGTCCAGCTATAGGGTGTATTATAGATGGGTGTCCACCATTAATACCATTAAAAGAAGCGGATATTCAAAAAGAATTAAACAAACGAAAACCTGGGCAATCAAAGTTTACTACTCAAAGGAAGGAGAGTGACAAGGTTCAAATTCTTTCAGGAGTTTTTGAGGGAAAAACGACCGGGACACCAATATCATTGATAATTTACAATGAGGATATGCGTTCAAAGGATTATAATGATATCAAAGATAAATTTAGACCAGGACATGCTGATTTCACATATTTTAAAAAATATGGAATAAGAGACTACAGAGGTGGTGGTAGATCATCTGCAAGAGAAACAGCTGCAAGAGTTGCAGCAGGTGCTGTAGCAAAAAAAGTTTTAGAAAATAAATTAGGAAAAAAATTTAAAATCACTGGAGCTGTAACCCAACTTGGAATATTAGGATGTGATACTAATAAATGGGATGATAAAATAATCTCTAAAAATCCATTTTTTTGCCCAGATAAATCAATGTTAAAAATTTGGGAAAAATACTTATTAAGTATAAGAAAAGCTGGATCTTCATGTGGAGCGATAATCGAAGTAAGAGCGAACGGTATTCCTGCTGGATTAGGAGCACCTATATACTCAAAATTAGACTCTGACATAGCATCAGCTATGATGAGTATAAATGCTGTTAAAGGAGTTAATATTGGCTCAGGTATGAACTCAGCACAATTGTCAGGTGAGGAAAATTCAGATGAAATTTCTCAAAATAGAAAAAAAACAAAATTTAAATCTAATAATGCTGGAGGGATTCTGGGAGGCATTTCTTCAGGTCAAGAGATAATTGTCTCTTTTGCTGTAAAGCCAACTTCTTCAATTTTAAAAAGTAGAAAAACAATCAATAAATTTGGAAAGAATACAAGTATATCAGTAAAAGGTAGACATGATCCATGTGTGGGTATAAGAGCTGTACCTGTGGGTGAAGCAATGTTATCTTGTGTTTTATTAGACCATTATCTTCTACACAAAGCTCAGTGTAGTTAATTTTGTTTTTTCAAAACTATATTAGAATTAAGTAAATCTAAAACTTTTTCCTCAATTGAAACTGAGTCAAGATTTGCCACTTTATACATTTTATCTGGAGTATCCTGATCAATAAAAATATCTGGTAACGTTAATGATCTAAATTTTAAATTAGAGTCCATTAAACCTTTTTTTGTCAAAAAATTTACCACATGAGATCCAAAACCACCAATTGAACCCTCCTCTATAGTCATGATCGCTTCATGAGTTGTAGCTAATTGCCAAATAAGATTTTCATCTAAAGGTTTTGCAAACCTTGCATCAACAACTGTTATTGGCACACCTTTTTTTAATAAATTTTCTGCAGCCTTCAAAGTTTCATTCAATCTTGCTCCAAAATTAAGGATAGCTAATTTTTTTCCCTCTTTGATAATTTTTGATTTACCTATCTCAATTTTCTCATTTATTGAAGGCAAAATTGAACCTAATCCTGTTCCTCTTGGATACCTAAATGCACAAGGTCTATCATTAATCTCCGTTGAGGTATTTATCATTCTTACAAGCTCAGCTTCATCACTTGCTGCCATAACAATAAAATTTGGTAAAGTAGTTAAATATGTTGTATCAAAACTTCCAGCATGTGTTGGTCCATCAGCCCCAACAAGTCCCGCTCTATCAATCGCAAATCTAACCGGTAAACTTTGAATTGCTACGTCATGAACTACTTGATCATAAGCTCTTTGAAGAAAAGTGGAATAAATAGCTGCATAGGGTTTAAAGTTTTCGGTAGCTAAACCTGCAGCAAATGTAACTGCATGTTGCTCAGCAATCCCAACATCAAAAGTCCTATCTGGAAATTCTTTACGAAAAATATCAAGACCAGTGCCATCAGGCATTGCAGCTGTAATAGCTACAATTTTACTGTCCTTTTTAGCATGTTGAATTAAGGTGTTTGCGAAAACCTTTGTATATGATGGTAATTTACTTGTACTCTTAAGTTGTTCACCAGTTTTAACATTAAATTTTGATACTCCGTGATAATTGTCCTTTGCTGCCTCTGCAAAAGTATAACCTTTTCCTTTTTTTGATTTAATGTGAATTAAGATTGGGCCTTCATGCTTAGAGTCTCTAGCATTTTTTAAAATTGGAATTAATGAATTTAAATCATGCCCATCTATTGGGCCAATGTAATAAAATCCGAGTGAACTGAACAAAGTTCCACCTGTCACAGCTGATCTTAATAAATCTTCTGCTTTACCAGCCTTAGCACTAAATCTTTTTGAAAAAGCTGACATAATTAATTTAATAGTCTCTCTAAGACTAAAATAAATCTTTCCTGAAAAAATTTTTGCTAAATAAGTGCTCATAGCTCCAACTGGTCTAGCGATTGACATATCATTATCATTTAAAATTACGATCATCTTAGTTTTTGAAGCACCAGCATTATTCATAGCTTCATAAGCCATTCCTGCACTGATTGCCCCGTCACCAATTACTGCAATTACATTGTCTAATTTATTAGACAGTTTGTTTGCTTCTGCTATACCTAAAGCTGATGAAATTGATGTTGAGCTGTGTGCAGCACCAAAGGGATCGTATTCACTCTCTGATCTTTTTGTAAAACCAGAAAGCCCATTTCCTTGTCTAAGAGTTCTTATTCTATCTTTTCTGCCGGTTAAAATTTTATGCGGATAGCACTGATGACCCACATCCCAGATTAACTTATCATTGGGTGTATTAAAAATATAATGTAAAGCCACAGTTAATTCTACAACTCCAAGACTTGCTCCAAGATGACCACCGGTCACCGAAACAGCATCAATCATTTCCTCTCTTAATTCATCAGCAACTTTTTGTAATTTTGACTCAGGTAATTTTTTTAAATCTGACGGAAAATTAATTTCATCTAACAGTTCGTATTTTTTTTTCATTTATTTCTATTCAAAATATAATTTAATGTTTCTGACAAATTTCTTGATTTAGATCCATATTTTTCTAATTTACTTTTTATTCTTAAGATTAAATTATTAGCATATTTAATAGTATTTTTGTATCCTAGTAAACTAATTAGAGTAGCTTTTCCTTTTTTCTTATCCTTACCAGTTTTTTTTCCTGCAACAAGCAAACTTCCCTTATAATCAATCAAATCATCAGCGACCTGAAATAACAAACCTATATCAGCACCAATATTTTCAAATTTCTTAATATCAGTTTTATTTTTTTTCTTAATTATTAATGGTGCTGCACAACAAAAACTAAAAAGTTTTCCAGTTTTTTTAATTTCCATCTCTTCAATCTTTTTTTGAGAAATTTTCTTACGTTCATAATTTAAATCTAAATATTGACCTCCTGCTATTCCAAGATGGCCTGAGCTTTCAGAAATTTTATTAATTAAATCAATCTTAATTTTTTCACTAATTCTTAAGTCTTTATGACTTAAAATTTCAAAAGCCATTGTTAAAAGTGAATTTCCGGCTAAAACTGCAGTAGCCTCTCCAAATTTAACATGTGCTGATGGTTTGCCTCTTCTTATAGAGTCATCATCCATACATGGTAAATCGTCATGTATTAATGAATACGCATGAATACATTCAACGGCAGCACCAATAACGATAAGAGTTTTATAATCTAACTTAAATAGAGACCCAACATCAATTAAAATTTTGGATCTTATTTTTTTTCCTCCAGAAAAAAGACCGTATTTCATTGCAACTATTAAATTTGATTTTTTTTGTTTGGCAATAAATCTTCTTAAAAACAAATTTGTATCTTTTGCAATTTTATTTAATTTTCTTTGCATCTTTTTTTTTATTAATCTTGGATATTTTTTCTTTTGTTTTCTCATTTATTTCTTTGATATTTTTTTGAAATTTTTTCTCAATTATATTATTGAGTTTAATTAAATCTTGATACCTGTCTAAAGAATTTCCTAAATCCTTTTGATTTTCCAATTCTTCAATCATCTTATTTGCCTCAGTGGTTAATTCTTCAAGAGATAATGAATTATAATCATTTGGTAAATTTTTATCTTTCATATAATACTCTCAAATAATACATGAAAATTAATCTTGCAAATATTAAAAAAGCGAGGAATCTCTTAAATAAAAGAGAGTGTGTTGCTATACCAACCGAAACTGTTTATGGAATAGCTGGGAATGCATATTCTGATACAGCGTGTAAAAAAATATTTAGATTAAAAAAAAGACCAATGAATAACCCTCTGATTATTCATTATTATGATTTAAAAAAATTAAAAAATGATTGTGATCTAAATGCTGATTTTTTAAAATTATATAAAAGATTTTGTCCTGGGCCAATAACATTTATCTTAAATCAAAAAAAAAAATCAAAAATTTCAAAAGTAGCAAATAATAAAAAAAATACTCTTGCTGTGAGATTTCCAAAACATCCAGTAGCAAGAATTCTGTTGAAATATTTGAAATTTCCTATCGCAGCACCTAGTGCAAATATATCTTCAAGAGTTAGTGCAGTAACTTCTTCAGATGTAAAAGACGATTTTGGAAAAAAAATTAAGTATATACTTGAAGGTGGAAGATCTTCGGTTGGGGTTGAGTCTACAATTATTGATCTAAGAAAAAAACCAAAAATTTTAAGATTAGGTGGTTTAGAAGTTGGAGCTATCCAAAAAATATTAAAGAAGAAAATTTCAATAAATACAAATCCTTCAAAGATTTCAGCTCCTGGCCAATTAAAAATTCATTATTCACCTGGAATCCCAATCAGACTTAATGTTAAAAAAATAAAAAAAGATGAGGCTTTTTTACTAATTAAGAAAAATAAGATTAACAAAACGAACTATTATTTTTTATCAAAAAAGGGCGATTTAAAAGAAGCTGCAAAAAATCTGTATACCATTTTGAGAAAGATAAAAAAAGATAATTACAAATCTATAGCTGTAGACAAAATCCCAAATATAGGAATCGGCAAAACTATTAACGATAGATTAATAAGGGCTTCAAAATTTTAATGACTATTCCTCTTGAAATAATTGATTTATCAAAAACTTATGACACAAAAGAAGCTGTTCGAGATATTTCTTTTAAAGTAAATGAAAATGAAATCATTGGAATTCTTGGACCTAACGGATGCGGTAAAACTACAACAATAGGTATGATACTAGGTTTACTAAAGCCTACTAAAGGGAAGGTTCTTATAAATGGTATTGAAATTGAAAAACAAAGAGTTAAATTATTGAATAAATTAAATTTTATTTCACCATATATTGAGTTACCAAAAAAATTAACTGTAAAGCAAAATCTTGAAGTTTATGGAAGACTTTATGATGTTAAAGAACTTGGAATTAAAATTGATTATCTTTGTGAAAAATTAAGGCTTAATGAATTTATTAATAAAATAACAGGAGAACTTTCCTCTGGTCAAAAAAATAGGGTCAGTCTAGCTAAATCAATAATTAATGATCCATCAGTTCTTCTTCTTGATGAACCAACTGCATCTCTAGATCCTGAAACAGGAGATTTTGTGAGGAGTTTTTTAGAGGAATACCAAAAAGAAAAAAAAACCTCTATTCTGCTTGCTTCGCATAACATGGCAGAAGTTGAGAGATTATGTTCTTCAGTTCTAATGATGAATAAAGGATCTATTATTGATCAAGGAACTCCTGGCGAATTAATTAAGAAACATGGAAGGAGAAATATGGAGGAAGTTTTTTTAAAACTTACAAGAGATTTAATATGAATCTAAATAAAATGTATGGACTTTTTTTGAGACATTTTTATCTTATCAAAAGTTCTTTACCAAGAGTTTTGGATTTAATTTATTGGCCAACAATACAAATTATTCTTTGGGGATTTATTTCTAAATTTTTTTCAATTTATAGTGATTATTACAGTAATACACTTGGAATAATTCTTACATGTGCAATTCTTTACGACATTCTTTTTAGATCTAGCATAAGCTTTAATATGCTTTTTTTAGAGGAAATCTGGAGTAGAAATTTTACTAATTTGTTTATTGCTCCATTGAAGTTGAAAGAAATAATTATATCTTTAATTTTTACTGCTTTGATAAGGACATTAATCGGTCTAGTGCCCGCAATTATTTTAACTTCTCCACTATTTGGAGTTTCAATTTTAAAATTAGGTTTTCCACTCTTTATATTATTTTTAAGTTTGTACATATTTGGAATTACACTAGGTTTATTTGTGAGCTCAGGTTTAATGAGATACGGACCATCCTTTGAAAATATTGCTTGGTCATCATTATTTTTACTTGCTCCCTTAGGCTGTATCTACTATCCAATAGAAATCCTTCCTGAATTTTTCCAAGTAATTGCAAAAGGCTTACCATTAGTTTACATTTTTGATGAAACCAGAAATATTTTAATAAATGGTCTTGTAGATTACGAAAATATAAAACAAGCTTATTTATTAAATTTAGTTTATTTAATTTTTGGAATAGGACTGTTTTATCTATCTTTTTTAAGAGCGAGAGTAAAAGGGACGTTAATAAATATGGGCGAATAATTGGTGCGCCTGCTAGGAGTCGAACCCAGAACCTCCTGATCCGAAGTCAGGCGCTCTATCCAGTTGAGCTACAAGCGCATATCATATTAATATATCATTTTATGGAAAAAAAAATAAATTTGACAGTTGATAAGACCGAAAATGAACTCCGTGTTGATATTTTTATTAAAAAGAGAGGTGATATTATCAGTCGAACAAGAATAAAAAATCTTATTCTAGATAATAAGTTAAAAATAAATAATAAGATAATAACTGATCCATCGAAAAAAATTTTTTTTAATGATGAAATAAAATTAGTCATACCCGAACCAAAAAAAGCTTCCTTAAAACCTTATGAGTTTAATTTAGATATAGTATATGAAGACAAAGATTTGATTATTTTAAATAAACCGTCTGGAATAGTAATGCATCCTGGTGCAGGTAATTTTGATAACACAATCGTAAATGCACTTATGAATTATAGTAAAAATTCTTTTTCTAATATTGGAGGTGAACTAAGACCTGGAATAGTACATAGAATTGATAAAAATACATCTGGATTAGTTGTTATCGCAAAAAATAATCAAACTCACGAACACCTCTCTAATCAGTTTAATCAACATACCATCCAAAGAGTTTACCAATTATTAATCTGGGGTAAAATTAGACCATCTAAAGGTAAAATAGAAACCTTTATTACAAGAAGCTCAAAAAATAGACAAATGATGGAGGTTAGCAACAACAAAGGGAAAAAAGCAATTACAAATTACAAAACTTTAGAAATTTTTGAAAATAAAAACATTCCAACTTTTAGTTTATTAGAGTGTCAATTAGAAACAGGCCGAACTCATCAAATAAGAGTTCACATGAATTATTTAGGTAACAGTATAGTTGGTGATGATAAATATAAAAAAAAGTTTAAAAAACTTAAAGATATTGAACCATCGTTAGAAAAAATTTTAACAAAATTAAACAGACAATTTCTGCACGCTAAAACATTGGGATTTATACATCCAAGAAAAAATAAGCAGATGATTTTTAATTCAATTTTACCAAATGAACTTGAAAAAATACTAAAAACACTCAGAAATATGGGTAAATAAAACATTGAAAAATTTTTAATATTAATTAGATAAACTGTCTATGAGCACAACTATAAATAACAATTTACCCATTTTAAGTAATGAAGGTGGCTTGTCTGCATATCTCGAGCAAATAAAAAAATTTCCAATGCTTGATGCAGAAGAGGAGTACATGCTCGCTAAAAATTGGAAAACGACAGGAAATATTAAGTCAGCAGAAAAACTTGTAACAAGTCATTTGAGATTGGTTGCAAAAATTGCAATGGGTTATAAAGGTTATGGACTACCAATTAACGAGATGATATCTGAAGGTAATATTGGACTGATGCAAGCTGTAAAAAAATTTGAGCCAGAAAAAGGTTTTAGATTAGCAACTTATGCGATGTGGTGGATAAAAGCTTCTATTCAAGAATATATCTTAAAATCTTGGAGCTTAGTAAAAATTGGTACAACTACTGCACAAAAAAAATTATTTTTTAATCTTAAAAAATTAAAAAATCAAATTGCACCACAGGCTGAGGGTGATTTAAGAAATGAGCATGTAAACGAAATCGCTGAAAAATTAGATGTTAGTAAAGAAGAGGTTGTCTCCATGAATCGTAGACTATCTGGAAAAGAATTTTCTCTTAATGCCCAAGTCGGTGAGGATGGTGATGAATGGCAAGATTGGTTAGTAGATAAAGAATTAGATCACGATCTTAAGTTTGCTCATCAAGAGGAAATGAAACAAAGAAAAGATTTATTAAAAGATTCAATTAAAGTTTTAAATGATCGAGAAAGGGAAATTTTATATTCAAGAAGATTGAATGATGATCCGACTACTTTAGAGGATTTAAGTAAAAAATATAAGATTAGTCGTGAAAGAGTAAGGCAGATTGAAAATAAGGCATTTGAGAAACTACAAAAGCACATGCTTTTGCTTGCTAAATCAAAAAATCTTTTACCTGTAAATTAAATCTCGAAAGGATTTTCAACTAAGATTGTGTCATCCCGTTCAGGACTAGTTGATATACTTGATATTTTTGCTCCAATAAAGTCTTCAATTGCAAATAGGTATTTTTTTGCATTCTCTGGTAGGTCGTTAATATTTTTGACCCCATTGGTTGAAGTTTTCCATCCATCAAAAGTCTTATATATAGGTTTGATTTTAAGTTGATCTTCAACTGCTGCTGGAAGATAATCTATTTTTTTTCCATTAAGATCATATTCGACACACATCTTAATTTCATCTAGTTCATCCAAAACATCGAGTTTTGTAAGTGCAATGCCATCAATTCCAGAAATTTTTATTGTCTGTCTCACCAAAACACCGTCAAACCATCCACATCTTCTTTTTCGACTTGTAACAGTTCCAAATTCTTTGCCTCTTGTACCTAATAACTCACCAATTTTATCTACTAACTCTGTTGGAAAAGGTCCTTCACCTACTCTTGTCGTGTAAGCTTTGGTTATACCTAATACATAATGAATTGAGTTAGGCCCACATCCAGTTCCTGTTGCAGCACTTGAGGCCACAGTATTGGAAGAAGTTACAAAAGGATATGTTCCATGGTCAACGTCTAATAGAATTCCTTGTGCACCTTCAAATAATATTTTTTTCTTTTGTTTCTTAAATTGATCAATCTTAAGCCATACTGGTGCTGAATATTTAAGAATTTCGGGAGCGATTTTTAGAAGATCATCTTTAAGCTGATTTTTCTCAAATATCTTTTTACCCAAACCCTTTCTAATAGCGTTATGATGCAGTAAAACTGTTTCTAATCGTTGATTCAAATTTTTTTCTGATCTAAGATCCATTACTCGAATTGAACGTCTTCCAACTTTATCCTCATAAGCAGGTCCAATACCTCTCCTTGTCGTTCCAATTTTACTTTTACCTGCTGCATCTTCTCTTATTTCATCCATTTCTCGGTGGAATGGTAAAATTAGGTTCGCTGCCTCAGAAATCATGAAATTTTCTGAATTTACATTCACACCTTTTTCTCCAATTTCTTTAATTTCATCCAACAATGCCCAGGGGTCAACGACAACACCATTTCCGATAATTGAAACTTTATTTTTTCTAACTATTCCTGAAGGAAGCAATCTAAGTTTGTAAGTTACTCCATCTATAACCAAGGTATGTCCAGCATTATGACCGCCTTGAAATCTAATTACAACATCAGCTTGTTCTGATAGCCAATCCACAATTTTTCCTTTTCCTTCATCTCCCCACTGCGAACCAACTACTGCAACATTTTTCATTATTTATATATTTTTTTTAACTCAATAGAATTTAAATGATTTATCGGACCATGACCTTTACCAATTTTAGGGTTTGTTAATATGGCAGAATTTACATATTTAACTCCTAGCTCACAAGATCTCTTTAGGGTTTTTCCACATGAAAAAAAAGAGGTTATTGCAGTTGATAGTGTACAGCCTGTGCCATGAGTGTTTTTAGTATTAAATCTTCTATTTGAAAATACTTTAATATCTTTTTTATTTACAAATATATCATTTACCTTTTTTGATCTTAAATGTCCCCCTTTTACTAATACATTAGGCACACCCAGTTTTATGAATTCATTTGCAGCAAGAATCATATCATTTTGATTTTTTATTTTGATACCAGTTAAGATTTCAGCTTCAGGAACATTAGGCGTAATTAAAGTTACTTTATTAATTAATTTTTTTTTCATCAATCGTACAGCTGAGTTAGTAATAAGCTTAGAACCGCCTTTGGCTATCATCACTGGGTCTAAAATAATCTTTTTAACTTTCATTTCATTCAATGCTCTTAATACCTTATCTATTACTCTTGTAGAATTAAGCATTCCAATTTTAATAGCATTGGGCCTTATATCTTTAATAGTATGAATTATTTGATTATAAATTTCATTTGGTGGAACGGATATTACTGATTTCACACCTTTTGTGTTTTGGACTGTAACTGCAGTTACTGCCGTCATAGAATATACACCTAGACTAGTAGCAGTTTTAATGTCTGCCTGAATTCCTGCACCACCTGATGAGTCAGATCCTGCTATGATTAAAATTTTTGATTTTATTTTCAAATTATCTAATTTTTTTCAAAATTATATTAACACATTTAACAAGAAGTCTTTTATTTTCACTTTCTCCCATAATTCTTATTTTTGACTCCGTTCCCGATTTTCTTACAAGAATTCTACCACTGCCTGTAATTAATTTTAAGGCTTGCTTAATTGCTTTCTTAATTTCAGGTTTGTTAATTATATTTTTATCTTTCACTTCAATATTTTTAAGTAATTGTGGGGTTTTATTAAAGTTTTCAAAAAATTCACTAGCTCTTTTTCCCTTTCTGAGAGCAAATAAGGACTCCAGAGCAACAAGTAAACCATCTCCTGTAGTTGCAAATTTACCTAGAATAATATGTCCTGATTGTTCTCCACCTAAATTAAATTTATTTTTTTGCATTACCTCTTTTACGTATCTATCACCAACATTAGCACGTATAAATTTAATACCTTTTTTTTTAAAATATTTTTCAAGGCCGTAATTGGACATTAATGTTCCAACTACCCCACCTTTTAACATTTTTTTATTTTTCCACCTTGTAGCTAGTGCAGCGATAATTTGATCACCATCTATAATGTTACTTTTTTCATCACACATAATTATTCTATCTGCATCACCATCTAATGAAATACCTAAATGAGCCTTATGCTTTTTAACTGCCGATTTTATCTTTTCAGGAAATGTAGAGCCACAATTTTTGTTTATATTTAATCCATTAGGATTGACTCCTATTGCAATCACCTTAGCTCCCAAAGATTTTAGTAATTCTGGACCAGCTTTGTACCCTGCTCCATTTGCACAATCAATTACAATTCTTAGTCCTCTTAAATTAAATTCCTTTGTAAAATTTTTTTTTAATATCTTGATGTAATCATTTGTACCTGTCTCCAATCTTTTTACTCTACCTAATTTTTCAGGCTTCGATAGATTTTTGATAATTTTTTTATCTATTAAACTTTCAATTTTTTTTTCTATTTTGTCTGATAGTTTCATACCATCAGGGCCAAATAGTTTTAATCCATTATCATTATGAGGATTGTGAGAGGCTGTAATCATAATTCCCATATTAGCCCTCATAGCTTTCGTGAGCATCGCTAAACCATTTGTGGGTAAAGGTCCCAAAGTATATACATGCATACCTGCTGATGCCAATCCAGATACTAGTGCTGGTTCTAAAGTGTATCCAGATAATCTGGTATCTTTCGCTATTATTGCGGTTTGTTTTCTTTTTTTTTGAGATTTAAAATATGTTCCACTTGCTAAGCCAAATTTAAAAAACATATCTCCATTTATATTTTCACTATTGATAGCCCCCCTAATACCGTCAGTACCAAAATATTTTTTTGTCATTAATTATTTATAATATTCTTAAAGATTTTTAATCCCTGTATTGTTTCATTAACATCATGAATTCTTAAAATTTGAACCCCTTGCATCATGAGATATATTGATGATGCTATTGTTCCCCCGTTTCTGAATTTACTATCATTTTTTCCAGATAACTCCTTAATAAATCTTTTTCTTGAATTGCCCACAAGTATAGGAAAACCAAGAGAATGGAAAATAGAAATATTGCGTATCAAATTCATATTATGTTTCAAATTTTTTCCAAAACCTATACCAGGATCTAGAATAATTTTATTGTGTTTAATACCCTTCGATCTTAGAAGTTTTATTTTTTTTTCAAAAAAATCGTATATGTCTAGTAACTCATTTTTATATCTAGGATTTTTTTGCATGTTTTCAGGAGTTCCTTGTGAATGCTGAATTACAAATGGTACTTTAAATTTTTTTAATATACTTAAAGTTTGGGAGTCAAATTCTAATCCTGAGACATCATTAATTAATTTAACTCCTAAATCTATTCCTTTAATCATAATTCTAGACTTTCTGGTATCTAAAGAAATCGGTATTTTTTTTTTAATTAATGATTTTAAAATTTTCTCAATTCTTTGCCATTCTAAATTTTCTTTAATTACTTTTGATCCTGGGCGTGTCGACTCACCACCAATATCAATCAAATTTGCACCGCAGTTGAATAAACTAATCGCATGATTAATTCCTTTTTTTTTTGAATTAAATTTCCCACCATCTGAGAAACTATCAGGTGTCAAGTTTAAGACACCCATAATATTAGGTATTTTACGAAAATCTAAATTTGAAAAATTTTTTTTTTTTGATTTAATTTTTTTTAAATCAAATTTAATTTTTCTCTTAATTAATTTAGGCAAATATTTTATTTGATTAACAAATATCTTTTTTTTTGAATTTCTTGTTATTATCTCTATTTGATCAAATGAAATTTCTTTGATCCCGTTAAGTGGTATAGTTTTATTTTTATTAACTAATTTTTTTGAGCTATTTCCATAGTAGAGATTACACAATCTTGTGTAATATCTAGACATTAAGATTAATGAACAATTTTAGGTTTAAGTCCCATTGCACCTAAAGCAGAGCTCTTATCATCGTCAACTTTAAGATCTTGTTTATCAGCAGGGTATATATTTTTAGTAATTATATTTTCGATTTCTTCACCTGTTAATGTTTCATATGTCATAAGAGCTTTTGCAATTTTATGTAAATCATCAATTTTTTCTGTTAATATTTCTTTAGCTTTATTATAGCCCTCATCAACTAATTTTCTGATTTCTTTATCTATCTTTTGAGCTACCTCCTCAGAAACTGATTGTGTTTGAGTTACAGATCTTCCCAGGAAAACTTCTTCTTGATTTTCACCATACTCAACCGGACCCATTTCTTCACTCATACCATATTTTGTAACCATGGCTCTCGCAAGTTGAGTTGCTTGATTTATATCTGAACCACTCCCTCCACCTGCGCCAGTTGAAATATTATCTTTTCCAAAAATTACTTCCTCCGCTACTCTTCCACCAAAACAGACTGCTAATCTTGCTTTCAAATATTTTATTGAATGACCATGTTTGTCTCTTTCAGGTAAATTCATTACCATTCCTAAAGCTCGACCTCTTGGTATAATTGTTGCTTTATGTATCGGGTCATAACTAGGCATATTAAAAGAAACTAAAGCATGTCCACCTTCATGATATGCCGTCAATTTCTTCTCATCTTCAGTCATAACCATTGATCGTCTTTCAGCTCCCATCATTACTTTATCCTTTGCTTCTTCAAATTCATTTAAAGTAACAATCCTTTTATTTTTTCTAGCCGCTAACAATGCAGACTCATTAACTAAATTAGCTAGATCAGCACCCGAAAATCCAGGAGTTCCTCTAGCTATAGTTCTCAAATTTACATCAGGAGCCATCTTGATCTTTTTAACGTGCACTTTAAGGATTTTTTCTCTTCCAATTATATCTGGGTTAGAAACTACAACTTGTCTATCAAATCTACCTGGTCTTAATAATGCAGGATCAAGAACATCCGGCCTGTTTGTTGCTGCAATTATAATGACACCTTCGTTAGTATCAAAACCATCCATCTCAACAAGAAGCTGATTAAGGGTTTGTTCCCTTTCATCGTTACCTCCACCTAGACCTGCGCCTCGACTTCTTCCAACGGCATCAATTTCATCAATAAAAATTATACAAGGCGAATTTTTTTTTCCTTGCTCGAACATGTCTCTCACTCTTGATGCTCCTACACCGACGAACATTTCTACAAAATCTGATCCAGATATAGTAAAGAAAGGAACACCTGCTTCACCAGCAATTGCTCTAGCTAATAAAGTTTTTCCTGTTCCTGGAGGACCGACAAGAAGTGCACCTCTAGGTATTTTTCCACCTAACCTACTAAATTTTTTTGGATCTTTTAAAAACTCAACAATTTCTTCAACTTCCTCTTTTGCTTCTTCTACTCCTGCAACATCATTAAAGGTTACTTTACCTTTCATTTCATTCATCATTTTTGCTTTAGATCTTCCAAAGCCCATCGCTCCACCTTTTCCACCTTGCATTTGTCTCATAAAGAAAATCCAAACTGCTATTAACAATAGCATTGGAAACCATGAAAGTAGGACACCGAACAATGAAGGCATCTTTTCTTCTATAGGTGCCGCAGATATGCTTACACCCTTCTCAGAAAGTTTTTCTATCAAATTAGGATCATTCGGTGAATAAGTTTTAAAGCTTTTACCATTAGCATACACACCATTTATATTGTTTCCTTGAATCTCAACTTTTAATACCTCACCTTGTTCCACAGACTCCAAAAATTCAGAGAATATTACCTCATTAGAACTTCTAATGTTTGATTGAGGATTCTTAAACATATTGTAAAGTCCAATCGTTAAAAAAACGATTATTGCCCACATTGCTAAGTTTTTAATATTCATACTAATAAGATAAGAATTATTATTAATTTAACAAGTCTATTTTTAGGCTTCTTTTGTCAAAATCACAGTATGATTTACCATCTTAATGACGCATCCTCCTAATGTTTCTTTTCTTAGGTTCCCCTCTTTAATTTTATTCAAAATATTCTCTATTTTTTTACCTCTCACAAAATTAGGCTTTTTTCCGACTAAATGAATTAAATCGGATAGAGATCTAAAAATGACCTCATGTGAATTGTCAAAAAAATTTTCTTTTAATATAAGTTCATTTTTTCTATAGTTAAAAATCGAGTTTTCTCTCTTATTCTTTTCAACATAAAATTTTATTGTTAGATCCGACTTTTTCAAATTTTCTATTGTTAATTGAAATTTTTTCTTATCAAGGCCGAAATCCTCAAATTGCTTAATTAAGTTTCTTACTTTAACTCTATTGAATTTAATATCATCATTAGTTGGGTCATCTACGTAAAAATTAAATATAAATTTTGATAAAAATATTAAATCTCTTTTGTCAAATTTTATCAAAGGTCTAATTAAGTTTATATTTTTAATTTGAGTGTTTGTCCCAAGTGATACAAGTCCTTTTAAACCACTTCCCCTAGCCATTCTCAAAAAAAAGTTTTCGATTAAATCATCTACATGATGACCTAAGACTAAGTTGTTAATTTTAAGTTTTTTACATTTAAAGAATAAAAGCTCATATCTTTTACTCCTGGCTAAGGATTGTATATTGCTCATAGGTTTTTTTCCTTTCCAAGTAAGAACTTGAGAATTAATTTTTAGAGATTTAAGAATTCTTTTTACTTTATTAGCCTCATAAGTAGAGTCTTTTCTAAGCTTATGATCTATAATAAAATACCTTGGATTTATGTTTTTTTTTAAAGCGTATACTTTTGTTAAAAAAGCTAAAGCCAAACTATCTGCCCCCCCGGATACTGCAACTATAAAATTCTTATCTATTTTGAATGACTTTTCAAATTTTTTAAAAATTTTGTTTACTTTTCGGTTTAAAATTTTTGAATTATAGATTTTAGGAATTTTTTTTCTTACACTCAAATTTTTGAGACTCATACTTTGCTTTTTGAATAACAGACTGATTTGCATCTGGGTATTGTTTTTCAACACCACTTATCATTTTACAGCCTTGATCTTTTTCTCCAATCTGTATCATTGATACACCTAGCTTTAATAAATTAATAGGAGCTTTTTCTCCTTTTGGGTATTTTTGATAACCTTCTAAATAAGCTGAAGCAGCATCAGTATATAGTTGTCTAATTCTAAATGTTTCAGCATACCAATATTGTGCGTTACCTGCCAATTTATGATCAGGATTTGAAATTACAAATTCTCTAAATGCTCTTTCAGCAGTAGGATAATCTCCAACTTTTAAAAAACTCGTTGCAAATTCATATTGCTCTGGCGCTGAAACATCTGGTAAAATTTTTTCTTCTGCTTGAAATGTCTCAGTAACAATCGTAGCAGTCGTTTCAACTGATTGTATTTTTTGAGTTGTATCACTTGTAGAATTATCTTTATAAGATATTGAACCTAAATCTTGTGGTTGAGATGAGCCTGGTAATATTTCTGTATTTGTTTCTAAACTTTTTTTTGAAGTCAAATTTATAGTCTCACCATTTGATAAAGCGGTTTCTAAATCTTGAAATCTAAGTTGATTATCTGATTGAACTTTAGAAAGTCTATTTGATAACTTATCTAGCTTAAAATTTATCTCTTCAAATTTATTAGTAAGTTCCTGAAATTGACTCTCAATTTCAGATAATTTCAATAAATGTTTTGTAAGTACATCCTCAGAGTTACTATCAACACTTGATGAAGAAGAATTGGTGTTATTGAATTCACTTGAATTAGAGTAAACAGCTTTTTCAAGAGTTTTTAAATCTTTTTTGATCAGCTCTAGTGTATCGTAAATATTATGATTGTCAGCGAAAGAAGGCAAACAAACTAAAAAATTAAATAAAAAAAAAATTTTGAATTTTAATAGTTCTTTAAAGTATTTCATTCAACAAGGTTATGTCTAAAATAATGGCAAAAAAAAGACCTCTTAAATCATTATAATTTAAGAGGTCTTAAATATTAATTGAGTATTTAGTTTGCTTTAACTGTAACAGATCTTCTATTTTTTGACCAAGCTAATGGGTTAGACCCAGAATCTACTGGTCTTTCTTTACCATAACTTAGAACTGAAATTCTGTCAGAAGATATTCCGTAAGTCATTAAATAATCTTTAGCTGCATTAGCTCTTCTCTCACCTAATGCTAAGTTATACTCTCTTGTTCCTCTTTCGTCAGCATGTCCTTCTAAAACAATTGTAATTTTAGAATTTTTTCTTAACCATGCAGCTTGCTTTCTAAGAGTTTCTCTAGAAGCTGTAGTTAAAACTGACTCGTTGGTTGCAAAAAATACTCTATCAGGAACACCTGAAGCTAAGTACTCAACTGTATCTGTTCCAGTATAAACATCACCTTGCATTTGTCCTGTAGATTTTTTTGATGTAGCACATGCTGAAAGTGCTAAACACGCAACAACTATTAAAAATCCATTTTTTAGAATTTTGCTTAATTTCATTATTACTCCTTGATCAATATTTCTTTAATCTTAGTTTTTCACAACTAATTAGATCTTTCAAGGCTAAAAATCAAGCGAATTAATTATTAATTACTTAATAAAGATGACCATGATGGGTCTGATCCATCAGTTGGAGTAGGAACCTGTCTCTCATTATAGCCAGTTAAATCTATAGACCATAATTTTGCTGAAAAACCCTTTCCTGAAGAATCTGTTTTCGTCTCTCTATAAAAAATCAGTACTCTCCCATTGGGTGACCAGGATGGAGCTTCTTGATAAAAATTTTCAGTTAATAATCTTTCACCGCTTCCATCAGTTCTCATTACACCAATATAAAATTTTCCTTTATGTAATTTTGTGAATGCAATTAGATCTCCTCTTGGAGACCAAACTGGAGTACCATAAATTCCTTTACCAAAAGATATTCTCTTAACATTGCTTCCATCACTCTTCATTATGTAAATTTGTTGATAACCACTTCTATCAGAATTAAAAGAAATAAATTTTCCATCTGGCGAATAAGAGGGGGATGTATCTATAGATGGATGATTTGTGATTTTTTCCACTATTCTATTCTCTAAATCCATTGTGTAAATTTCAGAATTGCCATCCTTAGCAAAACTCATAATTATTTTTTTTCCATCTGGAGAGAATCGTGGCGCAAAAGTCATGCCAGGAAAATCTCCTACTACTTCTTGAGTTCCTGTTTCAATATCCAGTAAATAAACTCTTGGTAAATTTCTAAAATATGAAAGATAGGTTACCAATTGACTTGTTGGATTAAATCTTGGTGTTAAAACAAGCTCATTTCCTAATGTCAAGAACTTGTTGTTAGCACCATCTTGATCCATGATAGCTAATTTTTTTACTCTTTGAGTTTTAGGTCCCTCTTCAGCGACATATATTATTCTAGTATCAAAATAACCCTTTTCACCAGTTAATCTTTCATAAACTTTATCTGTAATTATATGACCAACACGTCTCCAATTATTTGGTACGGTTGTAAATGCAAGCGCCATCATTTCCTTACCTGCAAGCACATCCCACAATCTAAATTCTACTCTTAGTTTTTCTTCCACATAACTAACTTTTCCCGTAATCAAAGCTTGAGCTTTTATTAAGTTCCAATCTTCAAATCTAGGCTTTAAATTTGCGATATCTGGTTCTTGTAAAAATGCATCTTTATTAAGTGGATTAAACAAACCTGAAATCCGCAAATTATTTTCTACAATCGAAGATATCTCTGAACCGATATTTTTCTTTTTAAGAATATTCTCAAAATTTTTTCTTGATTCTTCATCAATGGATAGTGGAGAAACTGCAACTGGTAATGGGTTTAGATTACCTCTAGTTATATCAACTTCTATTAGACCAAATGATTTAACTGGTATAAATATTATAATAAAAGTTATTAAAAAATTTTTCATTTTTTTATTTTCTATACTAACCTTCTAACATTTCTCTTGCATCAAAATTTAATTGTAATTCCTTCCATCTTTCATAGCCAGTACTAGGAACTCTCAAAGGCTGACACAATTTGATAGCTCTTAGAGCACTTTCTGCTAATACTTTATAAAACCCCTGTCCTGGTTTATTCATCCTAGCATGATCTAAAATTTCTGACCTAATTACTGATCCATCAGGTTTTAATTCAAGTTTTATTCTAACAAGTAAATTTTCATTATATGGTAATCCAAGTGGAATACTCCAACAACCAAAAATTTGAGCTTTTAATGCATCTTCTTCACTTAATGATAACCCTGTATTATCAAAATTTTTATTTTGGTCTTGGCTTAGATCTGGATTTTTCTTTAAAGTCTCTGCTTTGCTCTCTTTAGATTTATCAATTAAAGCTGCAATATTATTTGGATCAAATAATTCCTCTTTTTCAAATTCTGAAACTTGTTTTACTTCATTATCAATTTTTTCAGGGTTTTGTTTGTCCTCTTTAATTTTTTCAACTTTCTTTACCTTGTCATCTGGCATTGGAACAGCATCAGGCTTAATTTTCTTGACTTTTTTAGGTGGAGCTTGCTCTGAAACTAATTTTTTTTCTTTCTCTTTTACTTTTTCAATTATTTTTTTTGCTTTAGGTGCAAATGGAATATTTGTTTTTTCAGTTATCTGGATTAATTCTACAGAAACAATTGGAGGAAGATCAATTGGTTTTTTTGCTAAAAAAGGAAGGCTCATTGCCGTCAAAAAAATAACAAACAGATGTAAAACAGAGGAAATTACAATACTCCTATTCACAAAAAAATTACCTTTCTTTGTATGGTTCTGAAATTAAAGCTACTTTTGTAAATCCTGAACCTGAAAGTAACCCCATAATTTCAAGGACTCTACCGTAATTAATAGTCTTATCACCTCTCACATAAATTCTTGTATCAGTCCGATTTTTTGAGACTGCTAACACTTTTGCAATGATTTTCTCATACTCAACTTTTGACTCTTGAATAAAAATTTCACCTTTTGAATTTATGGTTAAAGTTAAAGGTTCCTGCTCCTCTGGAAGAGAGTCAGCTGAACTTTCTGGTAAATCAACCTGAACTCCTACTGTTAATAAAGGTGCAGTCACCATAAAGATAATTAATAAAACTAACATCACATCTACAAATGGTGTCACATTTATTTCACTCATTGGTTCTTTTGATGAACGATTAAACTTGAATGCCATTCTAGATAATAGTTAAGAATCTTTTAGAAAAGTTTTCTAACTTTTGCGAATATTTTAAAGAATCATTGTTAAATTTATTGTAAGCAATTACTGCAGGAATAGCCGCCAATAAACCTAATGCTGTAGCGAAAAGAGCTTCTGCAATTCCAGGTGCTACAATTGCTAAACTAGTATTCCTTGAAATTGCAATAGATTGAAAAGAATTCATTATACCCCAAACAGTACCAAACAATCCTATAAAAGGTGCGGTTGAGCCTACAGTTGCTAAAAAAGTAAATCCTTTTGTAATTTTAGACATCTGTTTCTCTATCCCAGTTTCTAACATTGAAGTCATCCTAGCATTCAAGTCTGTCTTGGATCTTCTTTTAAGAAGATTTTGCATAGCATCTTTAAAAATAAGAGCCATTGGGTCACTAATATTTCCTGGAAGATTATTGTAAAAAGACTCTGCAGATTTTGAATTCCAAAACTTAGTTTCAAATTCTTCTGAGCTTTGATTTATTTTTTTAAATAATTTGAATTTTTCAATAATTACCGCCCATGAGTAAACTGAACATGCAATTAAAATAACAATTACTGATTTTACAATTATGTCCGCTCTTATAAATAAGTTCATAAGCGAGAAATCAGCGCTTGATGCAAGTCCAACTGCTTGAGATGAAATATCAGCTTCCATAAGGACTTCTCACACTTAAATGTGTCATGAATTTGACTTCAAAAATCAAAGATTAATCCTCTTTTTGGTGAGTTTCATAGTAAAAACTCGCAATTAGAATAGCATCAGCTTTGTTAGAGTCTTTTTTTTTTGAGAGTTGTGTTGAGAAATAAGGAAATATTTCAATTGCTCTTGTTCTACTAGCATCTTTTTGAGAATTAATTAAATTAAAATATTTTTTCCATTTAGCTGGTCTTACAAAAAACATTGGTAATTGCATTGCAGAACATATCCCTTTTAAAATCCCAAAAGACTGACCAAAATTAAACATACTAGTTACGCCTTGTCCTGGCATTGCAGAAACTTGTTCTATTACAACTCTAATTTCATCCTCTTTTTTATTAATTCTTTTTAAAAACTCGTTATAAATTTGGGCACCGTTAACTTGTTTTTTATTTTTTTTACCCTCTGTCATAACTGGCATTTCAATTACTTCAAGAATTCTTCCATCTTTAAAAAAACAAATTGAACCCGAAATACCTGGATCTATACCAATTATAAGCATATTCTATATCTAGTTTGAAAATTTAGCATTTGAATAAATATTTTGCACATCATCATCGTCTTCCAATATCTCAAAAAAACTAATTAGCTCCTTTTTTTTCTCCTCTGAAATTTCAACTGCATTCAAAGGCACCCACTCTATCCCTGTCGAAATAAAATTACTTATTTTTTTCTCCAGCTCTTTTTTAACATTGTAAATATCATTTATTGAACACTGAATCTCGTGAAATTCTTTATCCGATTTACACTCATTTGCACCAGCCTCAATAGCAAGTTCTAATATATCCTCATCCGAAATTTCATTTTTATCGATTTTAATTACTCCTAATTGACTAAAATTATGCGATGCTGAACCTTGAGTTCCTAAACTTCCTCCTGATTTTTGAAAAATTGTTCTTATGTTAGAGGCAGTTCTATTTTTGTTATCAGTTAAAGTCTCAACTATAACAGCAACTCTATCAGGACCAAAACCTTCATATCTCAAATTTTCAAAATTTGACTGATTGCTCATTGAGGACTTATCTATAGCTCTAGCTATATTGTCTTTAGGCATATTTGCTGACCTTGCAGCTTGCATAGCAGAACGCAATCTTGGGTTCATAGCTGGATCTTTATCACCTAACTTAGCTGCTACGGTTATCTCTTTAGATAACTTAGAAAAGATTTTTGATCTTTGTTTGTCGGCTTTACCTTTTTTGTGTTTTATACCTGCCCAATGAGAATGTCCTGCCATAAAAAATTAAGTATTTTTTAAAAGACCTCCAAATATATAACTATCTATACTATCCGCTAAGCCAGTTTCTAAATTACAATTTACTATAACTCCACTCAAAGAAGCTTCTCCATCAGCTGGAAAATGTTTGATTGAATCCTTTTTCATGAATCTATTAATGGAATTATCTTTATTCATGCCTATAACTGAGTCATAATCTCCACACATTCCCGCGTCTGTTTGATAAGCAGTCCCATTTTTTAAAACTCTTGCATCATTAGTAGGTATGTGTGTATGAGTTCCAACAACGAGTGTTGCTTTTCCATCAAAATAATGACCGATAGCATTTTTTTCACTTGTTATTTCTCCATGGAAATCTACGATTAGAAAATCATAATCTTTTTTTAAATTATATTTTTCTAAAAAATCTTTTGAAATTTTAAAAACATCATCACACTTTTTCATAAAAACATTTCCCATCAAATTTAAAACTCCTACCTTGTAATTTTTTTTTGATTTATAAATTGCAAATCCTCTACCAGGAGCAGGTTCAAATAAATTTTTAGGTCTTAATAACCTGTTCTCCTTGTCAATAAAATTCATTATACCTTTTTGATCCCAAACATGGTTTCCAGTTGTAATAACATCAACTCCATTTTCAAAAAAATTTTGGCAAATTTCTTTGGTCAAACCAACGCCAGTATCATCAGCATTTTCAGCATTTATGATTACAAAATCGATATTATTTTTTTGAATCTGTCCTAATAAATCTTTAGTTATCTTTCTACATCCTGATAATCCAACAACATCACCTAAAAATAAAATTTTCATAAAGAATTATTTGTTTGTTATAATAAAATCTAAACCAATATCATAATTATTAGTTGGTATTTTTTTTACTTTTTGAAAAGAGTAGGCAAATCCAATTGTTAGAACTTTTTTTTGTTTTTTAACTTTCTTAATATATCTATCATAAAATCCTCCACCGTAGCCAATTCTGTTGAAATTTTTATCAAACGCTACAATGGGCACTAACAAAACATCTGGATATTTTATCATTTTTGAAATTGGTTCTGGTATTCAGCTATATCACACATCCTATTTGAAAAACCCCATTCATTATCATACCATGCTGAGATTTTTCCCATATTTTTACCAACCACATTTGTTAAACTTGTATCAATAATTGATGATGCAGCATTATGATTAAAATCTATAGAAACAAGTTTTTCTTTTGTGATTTCAATAACTTTACATTTTTTACTAAAATCCTCAAATGCAGAATTAATTTTTTCTATGCTCACATCTTTTTTTGTACAAAAGACAAGTTCAATTAATGAAACATTTGGGGTTGGTACTCTCATTGCTACACCCTCTAGTTTTCCTTTAAGAGAAGGAATTATTTCACCTATAGCCTTAGATGCACCAGTCGATGTCGGGACTATTGATAGACTAGCAGATCTGGCTCTCCTAGGATCCTTATGTGAATTATCTAAAATTCTTTGATCACTTGTAAATGCATGTATGGTTGTCATAAAACCTTGCTCAATTCCAAAATTTTTATTTAAAACATGAGCTACTGGTGCCAGACAATTTGTTGTACATGAAGCAGCAGAAATAATTTTGTCTTCTTTATTTAATTCAGATTCATTAACTCCGAAAACAACAGTCTTATCTGCATTTTTACACGGAGCTGAAACAATTACTTTTTTTGCGCCATTATTTAGATGTGGTTGCAATTTATCTTTAGAATTAAATTTTCCAGTACACTCAAAAACATAATCAACTCCATATTTCTTCCAATCAATTTTATTTAAATCAGTTTCTTGACCAAAAGAAATTTTGTTTTTATTTACAATTAGATTATTTTCGTCATAGCCTATATTAGCTTTAAATTTTCCATGAATTGAGTCATATTTTAAAAGAGTTGAGCAAGTCTCAGAATTTGTTCTATTATTAATATGCATAATATCTATTTTTTTGTTCCCTTCAAAAATAGAGCGAAGAATCATTCTACCTATTCTTCCCATTCCATTGATGCCAACTTTAATTTTCATAATTTTTCTTTAATTTTTTTTACAATAC
>CACGJX010000009.1 GCA_902573465.1 uncultured Pelagibacteraceae bacterium | reverse complement strand
ATAAGTATAATTATATAAAGATGAAGAATTATTTAAATTTTGAAACAGATATTAAAAATCTTGAAAATGAATTAGAAAAATTAAAAGATCCTTTTAATCAAGAAGGTTTGTCAGAAGTAGACACAAAAAAAATTTCAAAAACTCAGGAAGAAATCGATGAAAAGCTGAGAAATATTTATAAAAACCTAGATCCCTGGCAAATTACATTAGTTGCTAGGCATGAGGATAGACCTAAATCCAAGTTTTTTATTGATAACTTGTTTGAGGATTTTATCTTATTAGAGGGTGATAGATATTTTAGCGAAGATAAATCAGTAATTACGGGTTTAGCAAAATTCAAAGGTCAATCAGTATTAGTAATTGGTCAAGAAAAGGGTGAAAACTTAGAAACTAGAATTGAGAGAAATTTTGGCATGATGAGACCAGAGGGTTATAGAAAAACTATTAGGTTAATGGAATTAGCAGATAAATTTAATATTCCTATTATATCTTTTATAGACACTCCAGGTGCATACCCAGGAGTTGGCGCAGAGGAGAGAGGACAAGCAGAAGCTATTGCGAGATCTATTGAGTGTAGTATGAAACTAAAGGTTCCAACAATAGCCATTGTTATAGGAGAAGGTGGGTCTGGTGGAGCCATAGCTCTTGCATCTTCAAATAAAGTTTTGATGCTTGAGAATGCAATTTATTCAGTAATCTCACCAGAGGGATGTGCAACAATATTGTGGAGAGATCCAAAAAAAATGCTCGATGCTGCAAAAGCAATGAAACTTTCAGCTAAAGATTTGTTAGAGCTAAATATTATTGATGAAATAATTCCAGAACCTTTAGGTGGTGCCCATAGAGACAGAGATATAATTTTAGAGAATATTAGGAATACTCTTTCTCAAAATTTAGATTATTTTAAAACTTTAACAGCTGAGGAAATTCTAAATCATAGAAAAGATAAATTCTTAAAAATCGGAAGAAGTAAAGGATTTGTATCTAGCCCTGAAAGTCTAAGCGCAATTCAAACTTCTGGATTAGATTTTAGAGAAATAATTAAATCTAAAAAAAATATTGCAATTGCAACAGTAATGGTAGTTATTTTAGCTGTACTGACTTTATTTATTTTATAAAGTCCCACAACATTTCTTGAATTTTTTACCAGATCCACATGGACAAGGATCATTTCTATTTGCCTTCTTACCAAGGTTTTTAAATTTTTCTTTTAATAGACTTTGGTTTATTTTTTCAGTTGGTTCATTATAAACTTTAAGATTCATCAATATTTTTACATAATCTAGTTTTAATTTGTCTAGTAAATTCGAGAATAAATCAAAAGCTTCTTTTTTATATTCTACAAGAGGATCTCTTTGTCCATATGATCTAAGACCTACAACTTGTCTTAGTTGTTCTAAGTACTGTATGTGTGATTTCCAATTAAAATCAATGGTTTGTAAAAGAATTCTTTTTTCTATTTCTTTTGATTGACTTTCACCAAGAATTTTAGATCTCTCTTCTCTAGCAAACTTGAATTTTTCAAAAATTTTCTCTTTTAATTTTGCGTCATTTAAAGATATTAACTCATCATACTCATCATCATTTTGATTTTTTCCAAAAATAGTCCTCAATCTATTATTAAACTCATTATTTTTAGGATTTGATAATTTTTGAATTTTAAGACTTATTAAATTGTCTACAATTTCTGACAAAAAATTATCTGAATAATCAAAAATTTTTTCACTATCCATAGCATCTTCTCTTTGAGCAAATATCACTTGCCTTTGATCATTTAAAACATTGTCAAACTTTATAAGGGTTTTTCTAATATCAAAATTTCGTGCTTCAACTTTTTGTTGTGCTCTTTCTAGGGCTTTATTTATCCAAGGATGATCTATACTTTCACCATCTCTGAGGCCAAGTTTTTGAAGAATATTGTTCATAGACTCGGATCCAAAAATTCTCATAAGGTCATCCTCTAAACTTACATAAAAAATAGAGCTACCTTCGTCTCCTTGTCTGCCCGATCTACCTCTTGCTTGATTGTCTACCCTTCTGGACTCCATCCTTTCAGTCCCAATAACAAATAAACCACCTATAGATTTTATATAATCTTTATTTTTTTTGAGTTGATCATCCTCTATTGACCCTTTTTTCCCCCCTAGCTGAATATCTACACCTCTACCAGAAATACTTGTTGTAATTATTACTGATTTGGCTTTACCAGCGTTAGCTATAATCTCTGCTTCATTTTCATGATTCTTAGCATTTAATACTATGTGCTCGATTTTTTCATGAGTTAGTAATTTAGAATATATCTCGGATTTACTTACGCTAGATGTGAAGATTAAAAGAGGTTGACTGTTTTCGTGGCAATCTTTAATTTTCTTAATGATTGCATTATTTTTTTCTGTTTCAGTTCGAAAAATTTGATCATTGTAATCTTTTCTGATCATCTCTTTGTTAGTTGGAATTACAATTACATTCAAATTATAGATTTCAAAAAACTCCTCTGACTCTGTGGCAGCTGTCCCCGTACATCCTGATATCTTTTTATAAAGTTTAAAATAATTCTGGTATGTAATAGACGCTAAAGTTTGATTCTCAGCTTGTATCTCAATTTTTTCTTTAGCCTCAATAGCTTGGTGGAGACCATCACCAAATCTTCTGCCTTCTAATATTCGACCAGTTAATTCATCTACAATTTTGATGCTATTATCCTTAACAAGGTAATCTTTATCTTTTTTAAATATATGATTTGCTTTTAAAGCTTGATTTACAAAATGAACTAGTTCAAGATTTTCTGGATCATAAAAATTATTGTTTTTTAATACTCCTGCATTAGAGAATAAACTTTCGACATGGTTAATGCCCTCATTAGTTAATAAAATATTCCTGTCTTTTTCATCAACTTCAAAATCATTTTTATTTAGAAGTTTTATTACTTTATCTACTGCAATATATTGATTGGTTTTATCTTCCGCAGCTCCTGAAATTACCAAAGGTGTTCTTGCTTCATCTATAAGACAGGAGTCTATTTCATCAACTATTGCAAAATGGTGTCCTCTTTGTACCATTTCCTGTTTCGAATATTTCATATTATCCCGAAGATAATCAAATCCTAGTTCACTGTTCGTTGCGTAAGTAATATCGCAATGATAATTTTTCTTTCTTTCTTCATCGTTTTGATCATTATTAATATAGCCTGATGTTAAACCTAAAAAACTGAAAATTTTACCCATCTCCAACGAATCTCTTTTTGCAAGATAATCATTAACTGTCACAATATGAACTCCTTTCCCTTCTAGAGCGTTCAAATATGCCGCTAAAGCAATTGTAAGAGTTTTACCTTCTCCAGTTCTCATTTCTGCTATCTTATTTTCATGTAGAACAACTCCACCGATTATTTGAACATCGAAATGTCTTTCACCTCTTGACCTAAAAGAGGCTTCTCTAACTAAAGCAAAAGCTTCAGGTAGAATTTTGTCAAGGGAAACTCCCTTTTGAATTTCCTTTTTAAATTCAACTGTTTTCTCTGCAAAAGCTTTATCATTAAGTTTTTTGATGTTTTCTTCTAAAAGATTGATTTGGTCTACTATTTTGCCAATTCTATCCAGCTCTTTTTTATTGCCAGATTTAATAAATTTAGAAATAAAGTTTAGAGGATTAAACATTAGTTTTTGATATACATTTTAATTACAAATTTTAATATAGTTATTTAATTTAAATTTTAAATATCATGGGAATTAATTTATCAAACTTTTTAGCCTCGAAATCTCACGATCGAAAAATGGGCCAATATCAAGACCTTGATCATATAGACGGTTTAGCAGTATCTTCAGTTAGTGCTAATTTATACAATACTAAAAGAGATGATTTAGCTATGTTCTATTTTCGAGACGGTGCAAATTTTGCATCAGTTTATACTAAGTCTAAAATTTTGTCAGAAAATATTAAATGGAACTTAAGTCAAAAAACTCAAAAAATTTTTTCACTTGTAGTTAATACTAGAAATGCAAACTCATTCACTGGTGAGCATGGTTATAAAAGCATGCAACATCTTGCAGATTTAATTTCAAAACAACTTACAGAAAAACAAAAAAAAGATGAGGATGATCCTAAAATAATTAAACCAAAAAATCTTATTTTTGGGTGTACTGGAACAATTGGCGAAAAATTCCCTGAAGAAAAAATTAAGTCGAAAATTCCAGAACTAATAAAAAATATCAAATATACTCAAAACAAATATATTTGGATGAAAGTTGCCCTAGCGATAATGACTACTGACACACAACCAAAAATAGCTATGGAAGAATGCAAAATTGGAAATACAACTGTAAAGATTTACGGAATAGCGAAAGGTTCTGGTATGATACAACCAAATATGGCTACCACATTGGCGTATGTTTTTACTGATGCTGATATTTCTAACGATGTATTAAAAAAATTACTAAGAAAAAATATAGAGAATACCTTTAATGCAATTTCGTGTGATAGCGACACTAGTACTAATGATATGATTTCAATTTTCTCTACTGGTAAAGCAAAAAATACTTCAATAAAAACTATTAACGATAAAAAGATAAAATTATTTGATGAAGCTTTGAATAGTCTATTATTAAACTTAGCAAAAAGAGTTGTAGCTGACGGAGAGGGAGCTTCTAAGTTTGTAACAATAAATGTGTTAAATTCCAAAACTGAGCAAGACGCAAAAAAAATTGGTTTTTCGATTGCCAACTCTCCATTAGTAAAAACTGCTATTGCAGGTGAGGATCCGAATTGGGGTAGAATAATTATGGCAATTGGAAAATCTGATGTAGATATTAATTTGAACAAATTATCAATAAAATTTGGTGATTTGATTATTGTAAATAAGGGAAAAGTTCATAATCAGTATGATGAGAATGAAGCAGCAAAATATATGAAGGGCTTAGATATTAATCTTATTGTTGATATTGGAAATGGAAAAAAAAATTTTACAGTCTATACTATGGATTTGACTAGTGAATATATAAAAATTAATTCAGACTACAGAAGTTAGCTATATTGAAATTTTGTTAAATAATAATTAAATATTAATTATGATTAAATATAATTTGCTTTGCAAAAAATGTGAATTAACATTTGACAGTTGGTTTGCATCTTCAAAAGAATACGATAAGCTTAAAAATAAAAACCTAATTAATTGTCATGGTTGTGGATCTCTAAAAGTAGAAAAAAATTTAATGGCACCAAAGTTGATTAGTAAAAATTTTATCCATAAAAATGAAAAAAAAGACTTATTAAAGTATCAAAAAATAAAAAAAACAATCAAAGAATATCAAAAATTTATTAAGAATAACTTTGATTATGTTGGCGAAAACTTTGCTTATGAGGCGAGATCAATACATTATAATAATAAGAAAAAAAACAAAGGCATTTATGGAACTGCTACAAAACGGGATTTAAAAGAACTTAAAGAGGAGGGAATAGATACTCATATAGTCCCATGGTTCGAGAATGAAAATAACTAATTCTTAATAAATTTAGCTATGTAATTTACCGACTTATCATTACCCACACTCCATTTATTTTTTATCAAATTAAAATTCATCCCATCAACCCTATCTAATTTAAGATCATTTTTTTTAAGAATTGAAATTAATTCCTCAGGTTTTAAGAACTTTTCCCATTGATGTGTACCTATCGGAAGCCACCGCAGTATATATTCAGCTCCTACAATTGCAAAAATGTAAGATTTTAAAGTTTTATTTAAGGTTGCAACAAACATGATTCCATTTTTTCTTAACAGTTTACTGCATGACTTTAAAAAAAAATTAACGTCTTCAACATGTTCTACAATTTCCATATTTAAGATAACATCAAACTTATTTTTTGCATTAAATTTTTCAGGTGATGAACAGAAATAATCAATTTGAAGATTATTTTTTTTTGAATGAAGCTTTGCAATTTTGATATTCTTATCAGATGCGTCAATACCAGTTACATTAGCACCCAGTCTACACATTGGTTCTGATAATAAACCCCCACCACATCCTATATCTAGAATTTTGATATCTTTAAGGGGAATTCTATTATTTTCAAGTTTGAAAGTCTTAATGATATTTTCTTTTATGTATGAAATTCTGATTGGGTTAAATTTATGTAATGGTTTAAATTTACCATCAGGATTCCACCATTCTTCCGCAATTTTGGAAAATTTTTCTATTTCTTTTTTGTTTATTGTGTTATTTTTCATTTGAAAGTTGACTTTATATTCAACATGTATTTATTCAATATTTTTTAAATTAAAAAGATTATCTTATCATGAAAATTGTTGTATTAAAATTTGGAGGCACATCAGTTGGCACTATCAATAAGATAAAAAGAGTTGTTAAAATAGTTATTGATTACAAAAAGAAAAACTACAAGGTTATTGTGGTTTCATCAGCTATGAGTGGTGTGACAAATGAGTTAATAAAAAAATCTTTAGAATTAAGTGATAGCTTCTCAGAGTCAGAACATGATGTTTTGGTTTCTTCAGGGGAGCAGGTTGCGTGTTCTTTAATAGCTGGGAGGTTAATTCATGAGGGTTATGAGTCTAGATCTTGGTTGTCTTGGCAAATTCCAATTTTAACTAAAGGAAAATATAAAAACGCTAGAATAAATCAAATAAACAAAAGAAATATTATAAAATATCTTAAAAAAGGTGGCATACCAATAGTTACTGGGTTTCAGGGTTTAAATGATGAAAATAGGATTACAACTATAGGAAGAGGTGGATCTGACGCTAGTGCAATTATGATTGCTAAGTTTTTTAAAGCTGAGAGATGTATAATCTATACTGATGTGGAGGGGGTGTACACAACTGATCCTAATAAATTAAAAAATGCAAAAAAGATTAAAGTAATTTCTTATGAAGAAATGTTAGAGATGGCATCATTAGGTGCAAGAGTTATGCAACCAGTCTCTATACAGGATGCAAGATTAAATAGGATTAATATCGAGGTAAAATCATCTTTTTCGAAAAGGTCTGGCACTTTGATTACTAAAAGATCTAACATTCTAAATAACAAAATTGTTACTGGAATTTCTTCAACTCAAAATGACTCAAAAGTTTCTCTCATAGGTGTGAAGGATAAACCTGGAGTTGCTGCGGCAATATTTAAACCATTATCTAAAAATTTAATAAATGTTGATATGGTTGTGCAAAATATTTCTGCTAATGGGAAAGAAACAGACTTAACATTCACAATTAAAACAGATGACTTGAATAAAACAAAAAAAATTATTCAACAAAATAAAACCATTAATTACAGAAAATTACTTTTTGAAAAAGGAGTATCGAAAATTTCAGTGATCGGAGTAGGTATGATAACTACTCCAGGAGTTACATTTAGAATGTTTCAAGCACTTGCCAATAATAGAATAAATATAAAAGTAATCTCAACTTCCGAAATCAAAATTTCAGTTTTAATTGATAAAAGTAATACACAAAAAGCTTTGATTGCCCTTCATAAAGAATTTAAATTAGATCAAAAAAAATGAGCTTAAGACCTTTTAGAGATATAAAAAGACGAGAGACCAGAGAGATTAATGTAGGTAAAGTGAAAGTTGGAGGAAAGAATCCAATAACAGTTCAATCAATGACTAATACTATTACAACAGATATAAAAGCTACAATAAATCAAATAAATGAAATTAGCTCTGAGGGAGCTGACATAGTTAGAGTTTCATGTCCTGATGAACCATCATCAAAAGCATTAAAAGAAATAATCAAACATGTTGATATACCCATAGTTGCTGATATCCATTTCCATTATAAAAGAGCAATCGAGGCTGCTAAAAGTGGTGCAAGCTGTTTAAGAATAAATCCTGGAAATATTGGAAACAAAGATAAAATTAAAGAAGTTGTTAAAGCTGCAGTTGACAATGATTGCTCAATTAGAGTTGGAGTTAATGCAGGATCTTTAGAAAAAGATATCTTAGAAAAATATAAAGAACCTTGTCCAGAAGCATTAGTTGAAAGCGCTCTAAGAAATATCAAGACACTTGAGGATGAAAACTTTCAAAATCTAAAGGTAAGCGTTAAGTCATCAGATGTTTTTTTATCGATTGAAGCATACAGACAATTATCAAAATCCACTAATTATCCACTCCATTTAGGAATTACAGAGGCAGGAGCATTTACACCTGGGACGGTAAAATCCTCTATTGGGCTTGGAACATTGCTTTTAGAAGGTATTGGTGACACCATCAGAGTTTCATTATCAGATAATCCTGTTGAGGAAGTAAAAATTGGTAATGAAATACTAAAATCTCTAAATTTAAGAGAGAGGGGTGTTAAAATAATTTCTTGTCCTTCGTGTGCAAGACAAGGGTTTGAAGTAATTGAAACTGTAAAAATTTTGGAAAAAAAACTTTCTCATATAAAAACTCCAATTACTTTATCTGTAATTGGTTGTGTAGTTAATGGTCCTGGAGAAGCAGCTCAAACAGACATAGGAATAACTGGAGGCAAAAAAGGAAATAACATGCTTTATTTATCTGGAGTGCAGTCTGAAAAAGTTTTTACAAGCGATATAATTGATAAAGTAGTCAGTGAGGTTGAAAAAAAGGCTTCTGAGTTAGAGAATTCGAAATGATACCTCTTAAAACTGTTAATGATTTAATTAGCAAACATGCACTATTGGAAAAAGAGCTGTCTTCAGAAGAAATTGATAAAAATTCTTTTGCTGAAAAATCTAAAGAGTATGCAGAACTCAATGAAATAATTAAAATTGCTAAACTTTATATCTCTTTTGAAAAAGATAAAAAAGAAATTCAAACAATCTTAGAAGATAAAAATTCTGACAAAGATATAATTAAAATGGCTGAAACGGAATTAGTTGATTTAGAAACTAAAAATGAGAAAAATGAGAAAAAATTAAAGTTATTTTTATTACCGAAAGATGAGGCAGATAAAAAAAATGCAATAATTGAAATTAGAGCTGGAACAGGTGGTTTAGAAGCTAGTTTATTTGCATCGGATCTTTTTAAAATGTATGAAAAAGTAAGTAATAAAAAAAAATGGACTCTTGAATTAATTTCAATCTCTAAAAGTGAGGCTGGTGGTTTAAAAGAGGTTATAGCTTCTATAAAAGGAAACAATATTTACTCCACTTTAAAATATGAGAGTGGCGTTCACAGAGTACAAAGAGTACCAGACACTGAAACTCAAGGGAGAGTTCATACATCTGCGGCTACAGTCGCAGTTCTACCTGAGGCAGAGGAGGTTGATCTAAAAATAAATGAAAGTGATTTGAGAGTTGATGTTTTTAGAGCTGGAGGTCCAGGAGGGCAATCGGTAAATACTACAGACAGTGCAGTCAGAATTACTCATATTCCTACTGGATTATCAGTTTCTCAACAAGATGAAAAATCACAACATAAAAATAAAGCTAAAGGGATGAAAATACTCAGATCCAGATTATACGAACTCGAAAGATCAAGGATTGATAAAGAAAGATCTAAAGATAGAAAAAACAAAATTGGTTCAGGTGATAGGTCAGAAAGAATAAGAACTTATAACTTTCCACAAGGTAGAGTTACAGATCATAGAATAAATTTTACATTTCACAAACTAGAGGAATTTCTTAACGGAGAAGTTTTTGATGAAATGATCGAAGCTTTAACTTTGCAAGCTCAAAAAGAAAGTTTAAATATTTTAGAGTAAATGAATATAGATACAGCACTTAAAAACGCAGTTTTTGAATTAAAAAAAAATAAGATTAGTTCAGCATTATTAGATAGTGAAATTTTAATGTCTAAAGTTTTAGAAAAAGATCGAAAATATGTAATTCTTAATTCTAAAGATGAACTAAATGAGAAAAATTACTTGAGTTTTCAAAAGTTAATTTTATCTCGTCTTAAAGGAAAACCAATTGCTTATTTAACCAATTTAAAATCATTTTGGAAATATGACTTTGATTTGAACTCTAATGTTTTAATTCCAAGGCCAGAAACAGAGTTGATAGTTGAGCAAGTTTTAAAAATTTGTAAAAATAAAAAAGGTATTAATTTTTTAGAAGTAGGAACTGGATCAGGATGTATAATTTTGTCAATTTTAAAAGAAAAAAAATCCTTTTTTGGAACGGGTGTTGATTTAAGCAATGAATGCCTAAAAATTACTAAGGCTAATGCTTGTAAACTTGGTGTAAATAATAGATTAAAATTACTTAAATCAGATATTGACAACTTAATTTTAGGCAAATATGATTTAATAGTTTCTAATCCACCTTATATTAGTATTTTAAAATTAAACAATCTAAGTAAGGAAATAAGAAATTATGAACCGAAATTGGCTTTAAACGGTGGAATAGATGGATTATCAGAAATCAGAAAAATAATTAAAAAATCCTCTGAACTGGTAAAAAAACGTGGCAAACTTATTTTAGAAATTGCTAGCGACCAAAAAAATGAAGTGAGAAAAATATTAATAAAAAATGGTTTTTACATTAATAAAGTTTTAAAGGATTTAGCTAAAAACGATCGATGTATAATTAGTACAAAGATATAATTTTATGGTGACATTTAGAAATAATAATAATTCTAGGAGAAATAATTTTAGAAGAAACGACAGAAGTTTTAAAATAAATTCTGATCGTTCTAAATTTGTTACAAATTTTGCAAATAACGATAACTTTAAGAGAAAACTTCCAGGTAGGAATAACCATAATGCATCAAAGCTTATAGATAAATATAATAATCTTGCAAGAGAGGCATTGTCTGGTGGAGATAAAATACTTTCTGAGAACTATTTTCAGCATGCAGATCATTTTATGAGAATTCTTAACGATCAAGACTCAAAAAGAAAAAGTAAAATTTTAGAAAAACCTCAAGAGAACGATGATCGAGTTATATCTGAGATAAAAAAAGAAAAAATCGAAGAACAATCTGAAAAAAATTAATCAATTTATTCCTATAATTTTTTCTGATTTAAGGACGTTTAGTCGTATTTTTTTTGTCTCAAATAATTTTCTTTCTTCGCCTTTTAAAATTTTTCCAGATGGTAATTTAAGAGTTTGTGAATTTACTTTTTTACCATTGACTATAACTTCATAGTGAAGATGTGGACCTGTTGATTTTCCTGTTGATCCAACATAACCAATTATCTGAGCTTGTTTTACTCTCACTCCGCTTCTAATCCCTTTTGCAAATTTTGACATATGTGCATATATAGTTTGATATGTAGAATTATGTTTAATTACAACACAGTTTCCACCACCACCGCACCAACCAGCTTTTTTAATTATTCCAGATCCTGATGCCATTATTGGTGTCCCTAATGGTGCAGCAAAGTCAGTTCCTTTGTGCATCTTATTAAAACCATCTATTGGGTGTTTTCTCATTCCAAAAGGTGATGAAAGCCTTGCACCATTTATAGGAGTCTTCATGAGCGCTTTTTGAACACTTTTTCCGTTTTTATCATAATGACCATTACTTCCCTCTTTATCAAAATAATAAAGTGAATTATCTTCACCCGTTAAAATTAAGTTTGCAAATAAGATATTTCCTGTTTCAATAACTTTAGCTTTTTCATCAACAAAAACTTCATACATGATTTGATATCTATCTTTTTTTTTTATATCTCTTTGAAAATCAATTTGGAAACCATAAATTCTTGCAAATTCGACAATTATATTAGCTGGAATTTTTTTATTAATGGCAGATTTATATAAACTTTGAAGGATGATATTTTCACTATAGACAATTTTTTTTTCAAGTTTGGTAAGCACTATTTCTTGATTAAATGTATTTTTTTCTACATCCTGAGTTAGAATAATTCTTTCTTTATTTGAAATTTGAAAAACTAGTTTTTTTACAGTCTGATTGGCTTGATCTATTGTTATGTGAATTTTTTGTTTTGTTTTTAGCTTGTTTAAATTAATTTTTTTAGATAGTTTACTTTTAATTACTGAAATCTCATCTTTATCAATAAAATACTGTTCTAAAATATTGTTAAAAGTCTCACCTACTTTGATTTCATGAGTAATTTTTCTGAATCTGGGCTCTAATTTATTTAGAAAATGATTAACTGTTTTTTTGAAGTATATATTATTTATTATATTTTTATAATTTTCATAAGTTCTTTTTTTTGTGAAATTGTAGTAAGTTGTAAATATTATGGTGATAATTAACAGTATACCTAATGCTAAAACTTCATTTTTAATTTTTATTTTGAATTTAAATTTGCCTAACATTAAAAATTTTTGAATAATCAATTATTAGCTTAACACACTTAAAAAATCAAAAAAAACCCTTTAAAATAAGGGTTTTTTGAGTTTTTTTTTAAGGTTAAATGCTTGATTTCCTTTTATTTTAGCCTATAAGCATCAAACTTTCTCATCTAATTTATAGGATAAATATGAAATTAGTGAGTATCATTGAGTTCTACTCAATTAGCTATTTAAAAAGTACATATTTTAAGAAGAGAAGTGTGGACGGTTAAGGTTACCAAAAATTTGTCGTACACACTTCAACATTATATAAATTTTATTCTTAGAATTTATATAGAAGCTAGTGTGCGCCGTTTTTAAACTTGAGAGTTTGATCATGGCTCAGAACGTACGCTGGCGGCACGCCTAACACATGCAAGTCGAACGAAGTAGCAATACTTAGTGGCAGACGGGTGAGTAACATGTAGGTATCTACCCTTTGGCCTGGAATAACACGAGGAAACTTGTGCTAATACTGGATAAGTCTTTACGGAGAAAGCTTTATGCACCAATGGATGAGCCTGCACTTGATTAGTTAGTTGGTAAGGTAATGGCTTACCAAGACTTTGATCAATAGCTGATTTGAGAGGATGATCAGCCACATTGGGACTGAGACACGGCCCAAACTCCTACGGGAGGCAGCAGTGGGGAATCTTGCACAATGGAGGAAACTCTGATGCAGCGATGCCGCGTGAGTGAAGAAGGCCCTTGGGTTGTAAAGCTCTTTCGTCGGGGAAGAAAATGACTGTACCCGAATAAGAAGGTCCGGCTAACTTCGTGCCAGCAGCCGCGGTAATACGAAGGGACCTAGCGTAGTTCGGAATTACTGGGCTTAAAGAGTTCGTAGGTGGTTGAAAAAGTTGGTGGTGAAATCCCAGAGCTTAACTCTGGAACTGCCATCAAAACTTTTCAGCTAGAGTTTGATAGAGGAAAGCAGAATTTCTAGTGTAGAGGTGAAATTCGTAGATATTAGAAAGAATACCAATTGCGAAGGCAGCTTTCTGGATCATTACTGACACTGAGGAACGAAAGCATGGGTAGCGAAGAGGATTAGATACCCTCGTAGTCCATGCCGTAAACGATGTGTGTTAGACGTTGGAAATTTATTTTCAGTGTCGCAGTGAAAACGATAAACACACCGCCTGGGGAGTACGACCGCAAGGTTAAAACTCAAATGAATTGACGGGGACCCGCACAAGTAGTGGAGCATGTGGTTTAATTCGAAGATACGCGCAGAACCTTACCAACACTTGACATGTTCGTCGCGACTTTAAGAGATTAAAGTTTTCGGTTCGGCCGGACGAAACACAGGTGCTGCATGGCTGTCGTCAGCTCGTGTCGTGAGATGTTGGGTTAAGTCCCGCAACGAGCGCAACCCTCACTTTTAGTTGCCATCATTAAGTTGGGCACTCTGAAAGAACTGCCAGTGATAAGCTGGAGGAAGGTGGGGATGACGTCAAGTCCTCATGGCCCTTACGTGTTGGGCTACACACGTGCTACAATGGTATCTACAACAGGAAGCAAAACGGCGACGTTAAGCAAATCCTCAAAAGATACCTCAGTTCGGATTGCACTCTGCAACTCGAGTGCATGAAGCTGGAATTACTAGTAATCGTGGATCAGCGTGCCACGGTGAATGCGTTCCCGGGTCTTGTACACACCGCCCGTCACACCATGGGAGTTGGTTCTACCTTAAGGCAAGGTTTTAAACCCTTGACCACGGTATAGTCAGCGACTGGGGTGAAGTCGTAACAAGGTAGCCGTAGGGGAACCTGCGGCTGGATTACCTCCTTTCTAAGGATGAATAAAATTTTTTTTATTCTAAATATTATACAGGTTAATGTTGACCGTCCTCATTTCTCTTCTTAAAGGTTAGTGTTTCTCTTGCATGGGGGCCGGTAGCTCAGTTGGTTAGAGCACACCCTTGATAAGGGTGGGGTCGAAAGTTCGAGTCTTTCTCGGCCCACCAATTAAGATTAAGGGGGATTAGCTCAGCTGGGAGAGCGCCTGATTTGCATTCAGGAGGTCAGCGGTTCGATCCCGCTATCCTCCACCAAACACTTAGTTATTAAAATTGTGAATAAAAATAATTTATATCAATATCTATATCCGAACATTAAAAATATTATTAATTAATGTTCATAATAAAAATTTGATTCAGCATAGAATTTTTTTCTGTGCATAAATCAAGCGTTTAAGGGCGTGTAGCGGATGCCTTGGCACTGAAAGCCGATGAAGGACGTGATATACTGCGATAAGTTTCGGGGAGCTGTATGTAAGTTTTGATCCGA
This sequence comes from uncultured Pelagibacteraceae bacterium, assembly GCA_902573465.1. GTDB lineage: Bacteria > Pseudomonadota > Alphaproteobacteria > Pelagibacterales > Pelagibacteraceae > Pelagibacter. The sequence continues at coordinate 15,846 of CACGJX010000009.1, read as the reverse complement.
AAATTTCCGAATGGGGAAACCCACCACTTTATGTGGTACTTTAAACTGAATACATAAGTTTAAAGAGACAACCTGGAGAACTGAAACATCTAAGTAACCAGAGGAAAAGAAATCAATTGAGATTCTGTTAGTAGTGGCGAGCGAAAACGGAATAGGCCAGTAGTTTTGTTAAAAAAATTTGAATAGTTTGGAAATGCTAACCACAGAGGGTGATAGTCCCGTATGAGTAATGTTTAACAAAATTCTTGAGTAAAGCGGGACACGTGAAATCCTGCTCGAATATAGGGGGACCACCCTCTAAGCCTAAATACTCTTCAGTGACCGATAGTGAACTAGTACCGTGAGGGAAAGGTGAAAAGAACCCCTATTAGGGGAGTGAAATAGAACCTGAAACTGCATGCCTACAATCAGTCGAAGCTCTTTTTAGAGTGACGGCGTACCTTTTGTATAATGGGTCAGTGACTTAATTTATTAAGCAAGCTTAAGCCATCTAGGTGTAGGCGTAGCGAAAGCAAGTCTTAATAGGGCGATTAGTTTAATGAATTAGACCCGAAAACGAATGAGCTTACCATGAGCAGGTTGAAAGCAAGGTAACACTTGCCGGAGGACCGAACCAGTTGACGTTGAAAAGTCTTTGGATGACTTGTGGTAAGGGGTGAAAGGCCAACCAAATTCGTAGATAGCTGGTTTTCCGCGAAAACTATTTAGGTAGTGCGTTGAATAAATAGATGTTTAGAGGTAGAGCACTAAATGGGCTAGGGGGAAGAGATTCTTACCAAACCTAATGAAACTCCGAATGCTAAACATTGTTCTTCAACAGACAGACTGTGGGTGCTAAGGTCCATGGTCGAGAGGGAAAGAGCCCAGACCACCAGATAAGGTCCCAAAATTATGATTAAGTGTGAAAGGATGTGGAAATTCCTTAACAGCCGGGAGGTTGGCTTAGAAGCAGCCATCCTTTAAAGATAGCGTAACAGCTCACCGGTCTAATAGAGTTTCTGCGCCGAAGATGTAACGGGGCTAAAATCATATACCGAATCTGTGGATTTATAATTTCTTTTGAAATTATAACTGGTAGCGGAACGTTCTGTAAGCCTGTGAAGGGATACCCGCGAGGGATCCTGGAGGTATCAGAAGTGCGAATGCTGACATAAGTAACGATAAAAGAAGTGAAAAACTTCTTCGCCGAAAATCCAAGGGTTTCTGCGCAAGGTTAATCCGCGCAGAGTTAGTCGGCACCTAAGGCGAGGGCGAAAGCCGTAGTCGATGGAAATAAGGTTAATATTCCTTAACCAGATGGTAGTGACGGATCGTGTAAGTTGTGAGTTCTTAATGGATTGAACTTGCCGCGAAATGGTCCCAAGAAATAGCTCCATCATTAGACCGTACCCTAAACCGACACAGGTGGATTAATAGAGTATATTTAGGCGCTTGAGAGAATGATGTTGAAGGAACTCGGCAAAATGCTTCCGTAACTTCGGAATAAGGAAGACCTTTATTTAGGCAACTATTTAAAGGTGGCACAAGCCAGGGAGAAGCGACTGTTTATCAAAAACACAGGGCTCTGCTAACACGTAAGTGGATGTATAGGGTCTGACGCCTGCCCGGTGCTGGAAGGTTAATGCGATGGGTGCAAGCTCATTTCTGAAGCCCCAGTAAACGGCGGCCGTAACTATAACGGTCCTAAGGTAGCGAAATTCCTTGTCGGGTAAGTTCCGACCTGCATGAATGGCGTAACGATTTCTCCGCTGTCTCCAACATCAACTCAGTGAAATTGAATTCTCCGTGAAGATGCGGAGTTCGCGTAGTTAGACGGAAAGACCCCGTGCACCTTTACTGCAACTTTACATTGGTATTAGGAAAAACATATTTAGCATAGGAGGGAGACATTGAAACAAAGGCGTCAGCTTTTGTGGAGTCACCAGTGAAATACCTCTTTTGTTTTTCTTGATATCTAACTGATTGCCGTTATCCGGCATCAAGACATTGTATGGTGGGTAGTTTGACTGGGGCGGTCGCCTCCCAAATAGTAACGGAGGCGTGCGAAGGTAGGCTCAGAACGGTCAGAAATCGTTCGTAGAGTGCAATGGCATAAGCCTGCCTGACTGTGAGACTGACAAGTCGAGCAGAGACGAAAGTCGGTCATAGTGATCCGGTGGTTCTGAGTGGAAGGGCCATCGCTCAACGGATAAAAGGTACGCCGGGGATAACAGGCTGATACTGCCCAAGAGCTCATATCGACGGCAGTGTTTGGCACCTCGATGTCGGCTCATCACATCCTGGGGCTGGAGCAGGTCCCAAGGGTTTGGCTGTTCGCCAATTAAAGTGGTACGTGAGCTGGGTTCAGAACGTCGTGAGACAGTTCGGTCCCTATCTGCTATGCGTGTAGAAGAATTGAGAGGAGTTGACCCTAGTACGAGAGGACCGGGTTGAACATACCACTGGTGGACCGGTTGTAGCGCCAGCTGCAGTGCCGGGTAGCTAAGTATGGACGAGATAACTGCTGAAAGCATCTAAGCGGGAAACTCACCTCAAAACTAGTTCTTCCTATAGAGCCGTGGTAGACCACCACGTTGATAGGCTGGATGTGGAAGCACAGCAATGTGTGCAGCTGACCAGTACTAATAGCTCAATTGGCTTGATTTATGCACTGAAAAAAATTTTTATAATCAAAATCCTAGAAAATTAATTTATTATTTTAACTTTCATACACACTACTTTGATCTTGAAAATTAATGTATTAATTAAATATTTTTTAAATTTTAATTAATGATTATTGTCTTTTTAAAAATATTAACATTAATAATAATCTTGGAATGTTTGTTTCAGATATGGGTTAATAAATTAAGAAAAATTTACGATAGAAGCTATAATTGGCATAAACCAATTATCACAAACATTATCACAAAAAAAAAAGATAACCCACCCCGATATACAAAAGATGAGTTCCTAAAACATATGATGTACTTTTATGATAAAGATTTAGGAACAAATAATAAACCCAATACAAACAATGTAGAAATATTTTATGATGGTAAAAAAAAATTTGTAAGCAATTATTCTATTGGAAAATTTAGTGAAAGAAAAAATCAAATTTTTAAAAAAAACGAAAAAATATCTTCTTACGGAGATAGTTTATGTTTTGGAAGATTTGTTGATGATAATAAAACTTGGCAATACCAACTTTCTAAGAAAATTAGAAAAAACGTCCAAAATTTTGGGGTTGGAAATTATGGACTAGATCAAGCTTTTTTAAAATATAAAAACAATAAAAAGCAAAAAATTGACAAATCAAATTCTGTTATTTTTTTGTTTGGTCCAGAAGTATTAAGAAGAAACTTATCTATTTGGAAACATTTTTACGAATTTGGTAATATATTTAATACAAAGCCTGCCTTCATATATAATAAATATACTAAAAAATTTGAATTAATCAAAAATCCCAATTGTAAAAAATTACATAGATTTGATTTTGAATTATTAAAAAAAAAAATAATTTTCAAAGATTTTTTTTATGAGTCAAAATTTTCAAAATATCTATGGAGCTTTCCTTATATTTTAAGTCTTAAAAGATATCCAATAAGAAAAATAATTTTATTATTATTTTTTACGTACATTCACCTAAAAAAAAAATATAAATTTTCTTTTAATTTTATTGAAAATAAAAGAAAATTTAAAGATTTTGTTTTATTAGGTGGCTTATATTTTGATTTTATAGATAAGGTTAAAATGTATAAACAAAATTTTGCATTAAATTCACTTGCAAATTTGATATTTAAAATTTCAAATTATTGTAAAAAAAATAACACAGAATGTTATTTTTTTTTAGTTCCCTCATATTACGACTTAAAATTTTTTCAAAAAAATAAAAAAGTATATTATAATGAATTAAATAAAATAATTCATAAAAAAAAAAGTATAAAATTTTTTGATTTAACAAAAGAATTAGGCAAACATAATTCTAAAAAAATTTATGCTGACAAAGCGTATGGAGGACACCTCAATATAATTGGTCAAAAAAATCTATCCGAAATTATATTAAAGTTAATTAATGAAAAAAAAAATAAAATAGTTAGTTCACATAGTTTATGGTTTACAGGATATCCTTCCTCTGGAAAAACAACTCTAGCTAAACTATTAATTAAAAAGTTTAAAAGTCTTAATATTCCCGCAATTAATCTAGATGGAGATGAAATAAGAAATTTATTTTTTAAAAACAAAAAATATGACAAAAAGACAAGAGTAGATTCAGTAAATTTTTACATTAGTCTGATAAGTGTAATTATAAAGTCGAAAATTATTGTAATAGTTTCTGCGAACCATGCATTTGATGAGCAAAGAAAACTCGCAAGAAAATCCTTAAAAAATAAATATAGTGAAATATGGTTATCCACTCCATTAAAAGTTTGTGAAAAAAGAGATGTTAAAAAATTATATAAAAAAGCAAAAAAGGGTAAAATAAAAAATTTAGTTGGATATGATCTAAATTTTGATAAACCACGAAAATATGAATTAGAATTAAATACCAATAAATATTCAAAAAAAAAATGTCTAGAAATTATATTAAAATACTTAAAGGCTAAAAAAGTGATATCACATGAAAAGTAGAATTGAAAAAATTGTTTTTGAAACTATCATTAATTTTAACAAAACAAATCATGATGGTTTCGAGATTAAACCAGAAAAGAAAGCTCATTTGACAGGCGCAAAATCCAATTTAGATTCAGTAGCTTTAATTGGGTTATTACTAGAGATAGAAAAAAATATAAATAAGAATTTTAAAAAAAAAATTTTGATCGCTGATGAAAAAGTATTCAAAGATGTAAGAATATTAAAAAATATAGATAGCTTGATAAACCATATATCATCAAAAATTAATGGTAAATAAAATTTTAATAACTGGAACTAGCTCTGGTTTAGGAAAAAAATTAGCAAATCATTATTTAAAAAAAAAATTTACAGTAATTGGGATTTCAAGAACTAAACAAAAATTAAAAAAAAAAAATTATTTCCACTATGCTTTTGACATATCTAAAAAACCTGAACTAATTAAAAATATGAAAAAAATATTTATTGAGCATAAGAATATTGACTATTTAATTAATAATGTAGCAACAAATAATTCTTTTGGGATTTTTTCATTTATTTCTGAAAAAAGTATTTTAACAGACATACAAACAAATATTTTAGCAAATTTATATTTAACAAAAATTGTAAGTAACCACATGATTAGACAAAAATTTGGAAGGATTGTAAATATTGGTTCAGTATCTACAAAATTATTATTAAAAGGGGACGCAATTTATGCATCGTGTAAAAGCTTTGTTGATACTTTTACTAAGATACTTAGTAAGGAACTTGTTTGGCATGGAGTAACTTGTAATGTAATCTCTATAAGTTTATTTGATGGAAGATTAAATAAAAAAATTTCATCAAAAACTTTATCAATGATTAGAAAAAAATACAAAAGAGAAAAATTTGTAAATATTCAAGAGATTACAAATATCTTAGATAAGAAAATTTTTATAAAAAGTATTAAAAATAATTCAAAAACTTATAATATTTTTTAATTATGATAATCAAAAATATAGAATTTTTTTTTCCAAAAAAAAAACTAACCTATAAAAAATTGAACAAGCAATTTCCTAAATGGAAAATGAATAAAACTAAAAAAATTACTGGAATTGAAAATCTCTATTATTCTGAAAAAAATCAAACTAGTCTAGATCTTGCTATCCAAGCTATTAAAAAAATTAAAAACTTTAAAGCAATTAAAAATAGTATTGATGGAGTAATATTTTGTACACAAACACCAAATAGATTTATTCCGTCAAATTCAAGTATTCTCCATGGAATATTTAATTTTAAAGAAAATTGTTTTACATTAGATATTAGTCATGGATGTTCAGGTTTTATTTATGGACTTACTATTGCAAAAAAAATTCTAGAAAAAAAATCTTGTTCAAATGTTTTATTAATAAATGCTGATACTTATTCAAAAATAATTAATCCAAAAGACAGAATGACCAAAGTAATTTTTAGCGATGCTGCTTCTGTAACACATCTTAAACATAGTAATAAAAAAGATTATTTTTTTTCATCTTTTGGAACAAGCGGAGAAAATTACAAAAAATTAACCCTAGATTATGGAGGTTTTGAAAAAAATTCCAAAAAAAATTATTTAGATATGGATGGTATGGGTATAATGAGTTTTGTAAATTCAAAAGTACCATCCCAAATAAATAAACTATTAAAAGAAAACAAATTATCACAAAAACAAATTAAATTTTTTGTTTTCCATCAAGCAAGCAAGATTGCAATTGATAGTTTAGTAAGAATTTTAGAGTTAGATAAAAAAAAAGTTGTTTATGATCTTAGAGATGGTAATACCGTATCAGCCTCTATACCAATTGCATTAAAGAAAATTATTAAAACAAAAAAATTAAAGAGAGGAGATTTAATTTTACTAAGTGGGTTTGGTGTCGGTTTAAGCTGGGCAACTTCATTAATAAAATATTAAATTTTTTTTTTATGTTCAATAAATGAACGCTAATTATGCGGTCAATTAGATATTGTAAATAATCAAAAAGTAAGCATTATCCTCGATATGAAAAATAAAATACAAAAAAAAAAACCCAAAAATATAATTTATAAAATTTTAAATGTAGATCCAGAGGAGGTTCTGGCAAAAGAATTAACACAAAAATTTGGAGATAGATTTACCGAATATAGGTCAAATTATAATAAAATTATTGATGACTTTAGCCATAATCATTTTTTTGATTACCCGTTAACTGTGAATTTAGAGCTGGTGAACAGATGTAATTTAGAATGCGTAATGTGTCATCAAGAATATAGAAATGATGCAAAAACTTTTTTTATCAATGAAAAAATGCTTGATAAACTTTTTGCAGACTTTGAGCATAATAAATTGCCGGCTTTAATGTTAAGTATATCTGAACCTCTATTGTTCAAAAATATTAAATTAGTTTTAGATAGAGCAAAAAAAGCAAACATTATGGATATTTTTCTATTTACCAATGGTGCATTATTAGATGAAAAAAAATCTGAGATGATACTGAATAGTGGTATTACAAGAGTTTTTATATCCTTAGATGCTATGTCACAAAAAACTTATAACGATGTAAGAGTTCCAGTGTCAAAAAGATTATTAACAGAAAATAGATTAGATTATGTTGAAAATAATATTAAAAAACTTATTGAACTAAGAAATAAACAAAAAAAAAATCTTCCTTTAGTTAGAGTTTCGTTTGTTGCAATAGATAAAAATTTACACGAGGTCGAAAAGTTTAAGGAAAAGTGGAAAAATGTGGTTGATACTGTAGAAATACAAATGGAGAGACCTACCGAGTTATTTTCTCAAGTTAAAGAACAAAGTGAGGATGAGCAATTTGAACAATCTGTAAACAAAAAATTGAAAAACTATAATTGCACAAAACCTTGGGCAGATATTGCTATATATTCCGATGGTACAGTAGCACCATGCTGTGCTTTTGTTGGTAGAAAAGCCCCAATAGGAAATATTAACAAAAATACTGTAAAAGAAATTTGGAATGGAGAGAAAATGAACGTAATAAGGGAAGGTCTGAAAAAAAATAATCCCATTAAAGTTTGTCAACTCTGTTTAGAAAATGAGAAGTTTAATGTTAAACCTCAAATATAATCTTTTAAAAAATTGATTAAGTTTTTATGAAATTCAGTCCAAAAAAAATATGGAATGACTCCATCAAAATTATTCCTGGAGGAAATGGGCTGTTAACTAAAAGACCAGAGAGATTCCTACCTGATGGGTGGCCAACTTATTACTCAAAAGCTAAAGGATATAAAATTTGGGATTTAAATAATAACTTACTTCTTGATATGAGCCTAATGGGAGTGGGTACTTCTGTGCTTGGATATTCTAATGAAAAAGTAGACAAAAAAGTAATTAAATCAATTAAAAAAGGAATCAATTCAACTTTAAATTCTTTCGAGGAATATAAACTTGCAAAAAAAATATTATCGATAGATACTTTTGCTGATCAGGTTAAATTTACTAGAGGAGGAGGTGAGGCCTTATCTGTTGCAATAAGAATAGCTAGAGCAGCTACTGACACAAAAGTAATAGCTTTTAGTGGCTATCATGGTTGGCATGATTGGTATTTATCAGCAAATTTGAGCAGTATTAAAAACTTAAATAACCATCTCTTGAAAAATTTAAAACCCTTAGGTGTTCCCAAGGGTCTGAAAAATTTATCAGTTTCATTTGAATTTAACAACTTTGATCAATTATCAAAAATTTCAAAAAAAAATCATATATCTGCGGTTGTTGTTGAACCAGCAAGATTTAATTATTTGACTAAAGATTTTGTTAATAAACTTAATAAATTCTGTAAGAAAAATAATGTTTGTTTAATTGTTGATGAAGTAACAACTGGTTGGAGAGAAAATATAGGCGGCATATATAAAAAAATTGGATTGAAACCTGACATAGTAATTTACGGCAAAGCTTTAGGAAATGGATATGCGATTTCAGCAATAGTTGGTAAGAAAAAATATATGGATGCGGCTCAAGATACATTTATCAGTAGTGTTGCGTGGACAGAGTCAATAGGCTTTAATTCTGCACTGGCAGTAATTGAGGAATTTAAAAGAAAAAAAATACACAAAAAGATTACAAATTTGGGTAAATATGTAAAAAAAAATTGGAAAAAAATTTCAGAAAAACACTCTTTAAATTTAATTACAAGTGAAGTTGATTCTTTCCCATCATTTAATTTTACTTACTCGAAAAGTAAAAACGAATACCTTTATACTTTATTCACAGAATTAATGTTAGAAAGAGGTTATGTGGCCTCAAATATATTTTTTATTTCTTCAGCCCATAATTTAAAGTGTATAAAAAAATACTTAAAAGATTTTGATGATGTCTTTAGTAAAATTTCAATTTCTTTAAAAAGTAATAAAAAAATTCTAAAAAGCAAAGTCAGAGTTTACAATTATAACAGGTTAACACCAAGTTAAGATGAAAAAAAAAATTATATTAACTGGTTCTGAAGGATTAATAGGTAAAAGATTAATCAGTCATCTTGAAAAAAATTTTATAGTCAGAAAAGCAGATTTGAAATTAGGTGTAGATTTGACAAATGAAATACATGTAAAAAAATTCTTTAAAAAAAACAATAATTGTGAATATCTTATTAATCTTCATGGATTAAATGAGCATGTTTCTAAAAACCAAGTTAGCAAAAAAAAAAAGAAAAAAATACTTGATAAAAAAGAATTTAACAGTTTTTTTCAAAACAATGTATATTCAGTTTACTTAACATCAGAATATTTCGTTAAGTATTCGAAAAATCCAAAAGGGATTATTAATTTTTCATCAATATATAGTTTGATTTCTCCAAATCATAAAATTTACAATCAGACTAAAAATATTTTTTATGTTTCAAGTAAATTTGCTGTAAATGGTCTTACAAAATACTTTGCGACATTATATGGAAAAAAAATAAAAGTTAATGCAATTGCAAATCATGGAATAGCTTGGAAACAACCAAAATCTTTCATAAGAAAAATTTCAAATTATATTCCCAAAAATAGACTTATGCATGTTGAAGATTTATATGGAATTTTAGATTTGTTATGCAGCGAAAAATCAAATTATATTAATGGATCGATAATAGTTTTAGATGGTGGTTATTCATCTTGGTAATATAATTAAAAATGATAGATGTAAAAAAAAAGATAAAACAAATAAATTTATTAAATTATTTTAATAAAAAAAAAGTCATTTTCATCTCTAATACTGCTAAAAACTATAAAAAAAAATATTATTTAACCCCAATTAGAGAAACAAAAAAATATATTTATTTTGGTGCAGTAATCTCGAATGAAAAAGTTGCAGAAAAAATTTGTAAACTTATTGATAACAAGATTGATTTTATTTTAGTCGACACTGAAAAGAAATCTAAAAATCTTAATAAAAATAAATCAATAAATATAGAGAGAGTTGTTAGGGAAAATATTCACTCTTCTTACATATTTTATTATAAGGCAAATGATTTAACAGTAGATGCTGCAGAAAATTTTCTAAAATCTTACTTTAGAGAGGATATAAGAAATATAGGTGGTAAAAATATTCTGGTAGTAGGTTTAGGAAATATAGGATTTAAATTAAGTTTAAAATTAGTTGAGTCTGGTGCAAATGTATTTGCATACAGTAGAAATAAAAAAAAATTAAAAGATAAAATTAATATAATTAATTTAGTTAAGCCCTCAGGCTCGAAATCTAAATGCCAATTTTATAATATTAAAGGAAGTAAATTTTTAAGATTTGATATTATAATTGGTTGTGGTAATTCAAATTCAATAATAAAAAAATTTGAAAATAAAAATATTAAAAAAGATGTTCTAATAATTGACATTGGTAAAGGTCTATTTTCTAGAAGTGGATTGAATCAATTGAATAAAAATAAAATTATTGTTTATCGATTGGATGTTACATCAAGTTACAATATGTTATTAGAAAACTTACTTAGTCTTCATTACGAGACTGTAAAAAAAAATTATAAAATTAAAAAAATCAAGAATCTTACTTTTGTATCACAAGGCATTTTAGGTAATTCTGGTGATATAGTTGTAGATAATCCAGATAATCCAAAAAAAATATATGGAGTGTGTGATGGATATGGAGATTTTAAAATCATTAATATTAAAACAAAAAAAAATTTAGAAAGAAAATTGTCTAACATTTTTAGAAATAAATTGTTATTTATCTAGTTTATGAATCAAAAAAAAGCTATTATTCTTGGGGCAGGACCTACAGGTCTAATAACAGCCTGGAAATTGTTAGAGGCTGGATGGAAAGTTGAAATCATAGAAAAAAAAAATATTGCAGGTGGCCTTTGTAGATCATGGAAATACAAAGATTTTATAATAGATACTGGTCCACATATATTTCATACACCAGATAAAATTTTAAAAGAATTTTGGAAAAAAAAATTTGGAGATCTACTTATTGAAGGAAAATTTTGGTGCAAAAACGTTCAAGGTGCAAATTTTAACGAATATTACGATTATCCATTGTCAATAGAAGGACTAAATAAATTTAACAAAAAACTAAAAAAGAAAATTTTAAATGAGCTCAAAGTTTGTAATAAAAATGATCAAAGGTTTAAAGCATCAAACTATAAAGATTATATAAATTCTTTCACTGGACCTACTTTAAGAAAAATGTTTTTTGATAAATATCCAAAAAAAATTTGGGGTATTGATACTAAATTCATGACCCCTGATTGGGCTCCCAATAGAATTAAATTTAGAAAAAAAATTTTACCCTTTTATCATGAAGAATATGCAGCAGTAGGAAAATTTGGAACAGGTTGTATTTATGACAGGATCAAAGAATTTATTATTAAATTAGGTGGAAAATTTAAATTTAACGAAGGAGTTATCAATTTAAAAAAAAATGAAAATAAAATTACCGAAATTTTTACAAATAAAAAAAGATATAAAATAAAAGAGGATGAAATAGTTATATCAACCCTTCCAATAAGTATAGTTTCGAGAATTTTAGGAAAAAAAAATAATCTTAAATTTAGAGGCATATGCTCAGTATATCTGTTTTATAATAAGAGAAATATATTACCTAAGAAACATCATTGGCTATATTTTGACTCAGAAAGATTGCTTTTTAATAGAATTACTGAAAATAAAAAATTATCAAAATTTGTTGCACCAAAAAATAAATCTTACTTAACAGCAGAAATTACATATACCCAAGGTGACAAATTTTCAAAAACAGATCCAAAAGAAATTATTCGTAAAGTAAAAGAACAAATATCTTTAACTGGATTAATTGATGATAAAAAATTAATAGATGCTCAAATTAATTATGAACCTTTTGTTTATCCAGTGCAATTTTCTGATTATAAAAATGAAATTGTAAGAATAAAAAGTTTTGTTGAAAGCTTTGACAATTTATTTTCTATAGGTGCTGGGGGTGAGTTTAATTATGCAGATAGTCAGATATTATTTCATAAGTCCTTTGATTTAGTTAATAGCCTAGTAAATAGAAAAGACTCTCTTTTAAAAGAAACAAAAAATGTAAAAAATGTAATTTTCAATACACATGTTAAAATCGGTAACAATATTATAGGAGAAAAAAATAAAACCTTTATTATTGCTGAGGCAGGATTAAATCATAATGGAAGTTTAAATATTGCAAAAAAATTAATTGATAGTGCAAAAAAAACAAAATGTAATGCAATTAAATTTCAATCTTTTTTACCACACACTAGAGTTTCAAAATTTGTAAAATCAGAAAAATATGCAGAAAAAATAATAGGAACTCAAGAAAGTATAAGTGAATTGTTTTCACGTCTAAGTTTAAATTTTAGCGCTCAAAAGAAAATATTCAATTACGCAAGAAAAAAAAAAATGATGATATTCTCAACACCTTTTGATAATGAGAGTGCTGATTTTCTTGAAAAATTGGGAGTGTCTGCATTTAAAATTGCATCCGCAGATTTAGTCAATTTGCCCCTTATCAGACACGTTTCTAAAAAATTTAAGCCAATGTTTATTTCGACAGGTATGTCAACAGTATCAGAAATTGATGATGCAGTAGAAACTGTAAAGTCAACTGGTAATAAAAATTTAATTTTATTACATTGCAATTCTTCCTATCCATCAACTTATTCTGAAATAAATTTAAAATTTATGGATACACTGAGGCAAATGTATAATTTACCAGTTGGTTTTTCTGATCACACTACTGATTTATTAAGCTCTAAAGTTGCTATTTCAAGAGGTGCAAACGTTGTTGAAAGACATTTTACATTAAATAAAAAAATGGAAGGTCCTGATCATATTTTATCATCAAATCAAAATGAAATGTCAGATCTAGTAAAATATAAAAAATTTTATGAAAAATGGGAAATTTGTAAGAACAAATATTTTAATAAAACCAAAATAAAACAGGATGTAAGATTAATCTTAGGAAATGGAGTAAAAAAAATTCAACCAAATGAGTTTATTACTATAAATTCTCAAAAGAAAAGTTTATATGCAAAAAAAAGTATAAAAAAAGGCGAAAAATTTTCCATCAAAAATGTGTGTATAAAGGGGCCGTTAGCAGGTCTAATGCCAAAATATCAAGATATTATAATAGGAAAGAAATCAAACAAATTTTTGGAAAAGGATAGCCCAATCACATGGAACGATATTTAAATTATTACAAATAATATATTAATCCTTAAAAATTTTTGTAAGAACATTTACTGAGTTTGGATTTAATAATGTTGAAAGATCATCTTTTTTTCTATCAAATTTTTTCATTGCAATGTTTCTGATTATTCTTCTAATAATTTTCCCGCTTCTAGTTTTTGGTAAGTCCTTTAATAAATAAATATCTTTAGGAATTGCGAAAGCTCCAAAATATTCTTTGATTATTTTTATAACTTTATCCTTTTTAATTATATTTTTTTTTCTCGGTACTACAAATAATAAGAATTTTCCTCCCTCTAATTCATCAGGAATAGAAATTGCACAGCATTCAATTATATCTCTTATTTTTAATACTATAGACTCAAATTCTTCTGACCCTATTCTATGGCCTCTAATATTTATTACATCATCAATTCTACCATTAATAAAATAATTACCTTGCTTATCTCTTGTGCCTAGATCGAATAATCTAAATTCTTTTTTTTTTGTCCAATAATTATTCCAGACCTTTTCACCATTAATTACATTTATCATACATCCTGGCCATGGTTTTTTAATTAGCAATTCACTTTTTTCGTTATTTACTAATTGCGAAATTTTAATGCTTTTGTTTAAAGGTTTTCCTACACTACCATGTGGAACTTTGTGTTTATCTGAGTAAACAGAAGAGCAAATTATGCCCCCTGTTTCTGTCTGGAAATATGTATTTATAACTGGTTTTTCTTTTTTGAAAAATAAATTAATATACCATTTACAAACATCTGGAGACAGTGGTTCACCCATTGATCCTATAGATTTTATATTAAGTATGTCTCGGTTTAAAAATCTAACTTTTAATGATCTTAAAAGTTTTATTAATGTAACTGGCAAATAAATAATATTGATATTAAGATCTTTAATCATTTTTTCAAATTTTTTTTTATCAGTCAGCGAGAAAGGTTTTTCAATCATTACAACTGTTGAACCAAGAGATAAAGGTCCGTACAAAGCATATGTATGACCATTTATCCAACCAGCATCTGAAGCTGTTAGAACGGTCGTCTTTTCGTTCATACCAAATTGATTTTTACAGGTTAATTTCGCGAAAAGCATGTATCCACCTGTAGAATGTATTATCCCCTTAGGTATACCGGTGGACCCTGACGTGAATAGACAAAACGAAGGGGTATTTGATTTTACAAAATTATATCTTATTACTTTTAAGTTCTTAAAATCAATTTTGTCCAAATCTATAAATTCAATATTTTTTGAATTTACAGATCTCATTTTACCAAAAACAAATATCTTAAACTTATTCATATTTATTTTTTTCATTTCTGTTTCAATACTCTTTAAAAAAGATCTATCTGAATACCTCGTAATAAAAATATTAGGTCTCAACAATTTCATTCTAAGTTTAATTGCTTGTTTTTCTAATTCTTCGAATATAACTGAGTGGAAAATACCAAGTTTACTACAAGATAACATGCTTACAGCCGAGGCTTTAGAAGCAGAGGCATGAATCATACATATATTTTTTTTATAATTAGTTTTTTTTACATTTTTAATTTTAGCTGAAAAAAAATTTATATAATTATCTAAAGTTTTATAATTTACGGTCTCTATATTAAAATTTTTATCTACAAAATGTATCGCAGCTTTAGATGGATTAAGTTTTAAATTTTCTTCAAGACAATTGAAGGAAATATTGATTTTGCCATCTTTAAACCAATGTGGATGATTATTATTGTTCCATTCAAAAATTTTATTGGGAAACTTATACCATTTTATTAAACCTCTTTTTTTCTTCCAAAAATTGTAAACATTTGTTTTCATAATTCTTAGTTTAATTTCCTTGATCAATCAGACCATATCGATTTTTGATTAAAACTTGAGAACATGCCTTAAAATATTTTTTTGCCTCGAAAGAATAAAATAATATTCTATTTTTTTCGTAAGTTTTTAAATCATTATTTTTTATAATTTGCTTTTTAATTGATGAATAATTTAGGTCCGTTCTTAAATTTAATTTTCTAACAAAATAACTCACTTTTTTATTTATACCCTCGTAATTTATATTAAAATTTTTTTCGTATCGATAAGAAACTTTTTTCTTTTGTTCGACAAATATTGTAAATGTAATATGTTTAAAACCATTCCCAAGACAAATTATTTTTCCATTTTTTTTATATAATAAATCAAACAAAGAATTTTTTCCAAAACAGGTATTTAAGGATAATTTTTTGACTATTTTTTCAGTTTTGTTATTCGGAAAATAAGCAAAACTAAATATTGGATGTTGTGTTCTTTTTATATTCTTTAATTTTAAAAAATCATTTGAAAAACTTCCCAAATCAGAATCTGTAAAATAATTTATTTTTTTTGTTTTAAATTTATTGGTAGTAAAAGTTGGTACAAACAGACAGCCATCTTTTTTAAAAAAATTCACTAAATCATTTAAAAGTTTTATTTTTTGATCTTTTGAAGTGTATATTCTGCTCGAAATATAACTACCATGCAGAATAACAAAATCGTTTTTTTTTATTCTTAATTTTTTAAAAACATTTTTTAAACTCATTTATTTTTAATTTTTTGCTTAATCAAATCCATCATTAGCTTCACCGAAGTTGTTTGCGCCAA
>CACGJX010000008.1 GCA_902573465.1 uncultured Pelagibacteraceae bacterium | reverse complement strand
CTTTAAGTGTAATAAGTATTTACAAAGATGTGCTTAAACTTAATGAAAAAATTTTCTTAGATTTTAGAAGTCCAGCAGGAAGAGGAGATCACTCTACAATAAAGATAGGTAACAAAAAAATAAACTTAATTGATGAAAGTTATAATTCTAATCCTCTATCTTTAAAATCAGCCTTAAAAAATTATGACAATATAGATACAAAAAAATATCGTAAATATCTTTTGCTTGGAGATATGATGGAACTTGGTTCACATTCAAAAAAACTTCACCAATCAATAGTTCCTTTAATAAACGAGACAAATATTGATAAAGTATTTGTTATGGGAAAAATGGTAAGAGAAATATTCGATAAAATTGTGAAAGTAAAAAGAGGAAGAATTTTAGAAAATAAATCAGGAATTTTTGAATTAATTAAGAAAGATTTCAATAATAATGATTATTTAATGATTAAAGCCTCAAATGCGACAGGTTTCAACAGTATAGTAAATAACTTGAAGGGTTTAAATTAAATGCTTTATCAATTTTTACTAAATTTTGTTGATAGTTTTAGTTTTTTAAATGTATTTAAATATCTAACATTTAGGACTGGTTTATCTTTTTTTACTTCATTAATTATTGTTTTAATTATTGGAGGAACTTTTATAAAACTTTTTTCAAAACAAAAAATTTTAAATCCTATCCGTAATGATGGTCCAGAAGATCATATAGTTAAGAAAATAGGAACTCCGACTATGGGTGGAGTAATTATTTTGATTGGTTTGTTAATATCAGTACTATTCTGGGCTGATTTAACAAATTTAAATGTCTTATTTTGTTTGTATATCGCAATCTCTTTTGGTTTGCTTGGGGCATTCGATGATTATAAAAAAATAAAGCACAGTAACTCTTCAGGTATCTCATCAAAGTTAAAATTAACCTTTCAAATAATACTAGCAATAATTGGTGTTAGTTTTTATGTTTACTTTAATGACTATCAAGATTTAACTAATCTATACTTTCCTTTTTTTAAAAACCTCATCATTAATCTCGGATGGTTTTTTATACCTTTTTCAATATTTGTAATTATTGGTTCATCGAATGCTGTAAATCTCACTGATGGATTAGATGGTTTAGCAACGGTACCAGTTATACTTGTTGCAGCTTGTTTTGCATTTATAAGCTATGTTACAGGAAACATTGTATTCTCAAATTATTTGCAAATTCCTTACATAGAGGGAACTGGGGAAGTTTCAATTTTTTGTGGAGCAATCATTGGCTCTTGCTTAGGCTTTTTATGGTTCAACGCACCTCCAGCAAAAATTTTTATGGGAGATACTGGATCTTTGTCTTTGGGTGGCTCTTTAGGAGCAGTTGGTATAATAACAAAACATGAAATAGTTTTAGCAATTACTGGAGGTTTATTTGTTCTTGAAGCAGTTTCAGTGATTGTGCAAGTAATATCATTTAAAATTACTGGTAAAAGAGTTTTTAAAATGGCACCAATCCATCATCATTTTGAGAAGAAAGGTTGGCCTGAATCAACAGTTGTAATTAGGTTTTGGATAATTTCTATTATTTTAGCGATGATAGGACTTGCTACATTAAAATTAAGATAATGCGCAAAAATTCAAAAATTTTTTTTAACAAAAAAATTTTAATTTACGGATTAGGAAAAAGTGGCCTTTCATCATTCAATTTTTTAAGAAATAAAAATGATGTATATTTATTTGATGATAACCTGAACCTTAAAATTAATAAGTATGTTAAAAAAAAAATTCTCGATTTAAAAGAGTTATCAAAAACTAAATTTGATTTAATTATATTAAGCCCAGGAATTGATAAAAAAAAATGTAAGTTAAAAAATTTACTTAAGAAAAAAGATAAAAATATTTATACAGATCTAGATGTTTTTTACTCATTTTATAGAAATGTTTCTTTTACAATAACTGGTACAAACGGAAAGTCTACTACATGCAAACTTTTGTATGATATATTAAAAGATCAAAAAAAAGACGTAAGATTAGCAGGGAATATTGGCACACCAATATTATCAATTAATAAGTTTTCAAAAAAAACAATTTTCATAATAGAGGCTTCGTCATACCAATTAGAATATAGTAAAATTTTTTCATCAAAATTTGCTGCTATTCTCAATATTGCCCCAGATCATTTAGAGAGACATGGTAGTTTAAATAATTATATAGAAGCAAAATTTAAAATTTTTAATAACCAAAAAACAGGAGCAATTGGATTTGTAAATAAAAATGATCATATAATTCAAAAAAGAATTAAAACAAAAAAGCCCAAGTTCAAACTGGTAAATGTAGATACAAAGTTAAATAATTCTGTCTTGAAAAAAATAAGAAATAATTATTTTTTATCAAGATCTAATCAAGCAAATCTCTCATTTGTTTTAGAAATGATAAAAAAATTTAATGTAAAATCAAATAAATTATTAGAAAGTGTTAATAAATTTAAAGGGTTGAATTATAGGCAGAAAGTTATCTATAACAAAAATAAATTAATCATAATTAATGACTCTAAATCAACTAGTTACTCCTCTTCGAAAGAATTATTAGAAATGTATGAAAATATTCATTGGTTAATTGGTGGCATTCCAAAAAAAGATGATAAATTGTTATTATCAAAAAAATATTTTAAGAATATTAAGATTTATGTATTTGGTAAAAACTTTAAAAAATTCTCAAAAGATTTAAAAGAAAAAACAGAGTTTAAAACTTTTAAAAATTTAAATCTTGCACTATCAGCAATTTTTAAGAACATTCATAAAAAAAGACACTTAAATAATACGATCCTATTTAGTCCAGCTTCAGCATCATTTGATAGTTTTAAAAATTTTGAGGAAAGAGGCTTATATTTTAATGAATTAATAAAAAGACAATTCGATGAAAGAAAAATTATTTAGTTATATTTCTTTTTATCAATGGTGGAAAAGTATTGATAAACCTATTTTATCATTGATCTTAATTTTATTTTTAGTGGGTTTATTTTTCTCACTAGTATCAACTTCCCTTATTGCATCTGATAAATTAGATACGAACACGTATTTCTTTTTTTTTAAACATACAATCTTTGTTTTTTTTGGCTTCTTTTTAATTTTTTTCCTTTCTTTTATACCTGAGAAAGAAATTTATAGAATTTCTGTAATATTTTTCTGCTTATCATTAGTTTTGTTATTTCTTGTTCCCATAATAGGAGTAGAGATTAAAGGTTCAAAGAGATGGATTGATTTGTTGGTATTACCAAGAATACAACCTATTGAGTTTGTAAAGCCTTTTTTAATAGTAATAATAAGTATGATAATTTGCTCTCAAAAATATACCAATTTTAATTTGAAATATTTCTTATCTTTTTTGTTAACTATATTGATATCGAGCCTTTTGATACTTCAACCAGATGTTGGTCAAACTCTTTTAATCGGTTTTAGTTGGTTAGTTTTGATTTTTATTTCTGGTATTAGTATATTTTTTTTGAGCTTAGTTTTTTTTATCTCTTTAACTGTGATAGCATCTATCATTAGTTATCTGCCACAATTTAAATACATAAAAGATAGATTATTTTCTTTTTTTAATCCTGAAACTGGCACACATAACTTTCAATCAGATAAAGCATTAGAAGCTATAGTAAGTGGAGGTTTTTTTGGAAAAGGTATTGGTGAGGGAACATTAAAAAACAATGTCCCTGAAGCTCACACAGACTACATTATTTCAGTTATTTCAGAAGAGTTTGGAGTAATCTTCATAATGTTAATTTTATTAACCTACCTAGTATTAATATTTTCAGTCCTGAAAAAAGTTTACAATGAGAATAATAAAAAGATCAAACTAATACTAACCGGATCTATTAGTTTAATACTTATGCAAGCAATGATTCACATAGGAGTAAATATTAGATTATTTCCAACTACAGGTATGACTTTACCATTTTTAAGTTACGGGGGATCATCGATTATAAGTATTTCTATAATGTCTGGTATAATTTTGAATTTAACAAAAAGAAAAATAATTGAATGAAAAATGTATTAATTTCAACGGGAGGGTCGGGGGGACATGTAGTGCCAGCAAAAATTCTACGTGAACATTTGCAATCAAATTTCAATGTTTTTATTTCTACTGATTTAAGAGGGCTGAAATATCTAGATGGTAAAACAAATAATATTTATTTAATTAATACTCCCAAATTAAATCTTAATATATTTTTTATCTTTAAAATATTTCAAGTAATTTATTTGGTTATTAAAACAGTCTTATTGTTAAAAAAAAATAAGATTAATATTGTTTTTTCAACAGGAGGATATATGTCATTACCTGTTTGTTTTGGTGCAAAATTATTAGGAATAAAGATATACTTATTCGAACCTAATATTGTTTTAGGTAGAGCAAACAGATTCTTTCTGGGCTTTTGTAATAAAATTTTTGCTTACACAGAAAATTTAAAAAACTTTCCTGAAAAACTTAAACATAAAATTAAGATAATATCTCCACTAGTTAAAAGAAATTTCTATGAGAAAAGAGAAATTAAAATAGAAAATAAAGTATTCTGCCTTTTAATTGTGGGTGGTAGTCAAGGAGCAAAGATTTTTGATAATGTAGTAAAAAATGTTATCCTTAATTTGTCGAAAAAAAATAAAATTAAGATTATTCAACAAACTCATAAAAGTAATACTGATGATCTTAAGAATATTTATGATAAGGCTGAAATTGAAAATACCATTTTTGATTTTGAGGAAAATTTCGCTGATTTTATAAATCAATCAGACCTGTGTATTACTCGGGCTGGTGCATCTACTTTAGCAGAATTGTCAATCATGAATAAACCATTCCTAACGATCCCTCTAGTTTCAGCAAAAGATAATCATCAATTTGAAAATGCAAATTTTTATCATAATTTGGGTTGCTGTTGGATTATGAGTCAAAAAGACTTTAATGACGTTAATTTAGAAAAATTTTTAGATCGTATAATTATGAATAAGTCTGAGTACAATGTAAAAAAAAATAACTTAGAAAAACATAATTTCCAAAACTCATGGGATAAGGTAAACCAAAAATTATTGAAAACTATTAATGAAAATTGAATTAGCTAAAAAAGAGATTATCCATTTTATAGGTATTGGTGGAATAGGTATGAGTGGTCTTGCATTAATTATGAAAGCAAAAGGTTTTCAAATTCAAGGAAGCGATATTAATAAGAACAAAAATATTGAAAAATTAAAAAAACAGGGTGTTAGAATTTTTATTGGTCACAAAAAACAAAATATAAAAGATGTTACAATTGTAGTGACTTCCTCTGCAATTAAAAAAAATAATTTAGAATTACTAGAGGCTAAAAGAAAAAAATTACCAGTAATAAAAAGAGGGAAGATGTTAGCAAATCTTGTTTCTCTGATGAAAAATATTGTTGTAGTTGGATCTCACGGTAAAACAACAACGACATCTTTAGTAAGTTCTATTTTTGAAAATACTAAGTTAGATCCCACAATAATAAATGGAGGCATAATAAATTCAATAAAGAGCACTGCAAAATTAGGTAAGAGTGACTGGTCTATATTAGAGGCAGATGAGTCAGATGGAAGTTTTACCCATATTTCTCCCACATATTCAATTATAACAAATATAGATAGAGAACACATGGATTTTTATAAATCAATGAAGGATTTAAAAAATTATTTTCTACACTTTATAAAAAAAGTTCCATCATTTGGAAAATCTTTTATTTGCATTGACGATAAAATTAACAATGAATTAATAAAAGATATCAAAAATAAAAATTTTTTTACATATGGAATCAAGTCTAATGCAAATTTTGTTATCAAAAATATAATTCAAAACAAACTTTTTTCGAAATTTGATTTATCTATAAATTTACCAAATAAAAAAAAGACAATCTTAAAACACTTTCAGATACCATTATTAGGTGTTCATAATATAAGAAATACCACGGCTGCAATTGCAGTTGCTCTTACTGTAGGAATTCCAGTGTCTAATATTAAAAAAGGTCTAAAAAACTTTAAAGGTGTCCAGCGAAGATTTAATAAGATTTTTTCATTTAACGGAGTTGATTTTTATGATGATTATGCACATCATCCAACAGAGATAAAATCTGTATTAGAAGGAGTAAAAAAAGTTTTTGATAAGTTTGAAAAAGTATGTGTTTTTCAACCACATAGAATATCAAGATTAAAAGATTTAAGAAATGAATTTACTCACTGTTTTAGAGATGCAGATACAATTATATTATGTCCCATTTTTACAGCGGGGGAAAAAATTAAATTAGGTTTTCATTATAATGATTTTGCAAAAGAAATAATTCAAAATTCTAAAGTAAAACTATTTATGATTAAAAGTAATATCGAATTAGCAAAATTTCTTAAAAAAAATATTTATGGAAATAAAATTGTAATAGGAATGGGAGCTGGTTCAATTTCAAGTTGGATGAAAAAATTACCTGAATTAATGTAATGCAGATAGATCAACTTAAAGATTTGTTAAAAGACCTTGATAAAAATGTAATTTACAATCAAGATTTAAAAAAAAAAAATTGGTTTAATATTGGAGGAAAGTCCAAAGTTTTTTACAAGGCAGAAAATTTAAAGGATTTAATTAAATTTCTCAAATTACTCAAAAATAGGGAAAAAATTTTCGTCATTGGCGCAGGGTCTAATACATTGATTTCAGATAATATTTTTGATGGAGTCGTGATAAAGCTAGGTAAAAATTTTAATAGAATATCTTTATTAAAAGAGGATATAATAATTTCTGGAAGTGGCGTTTTAGATAACAGCTTATCTAGTTTTGCTGCTGAAAAAAATTTGAGCGGATTTGAATTTTTATCCTGCATTCCAGGATCTATTGGTGGAGGAATTAAAATGAATGCAGGATGTTTCGGAAGAGAATTTAAAGATGTTCTTCTTTCTATCCAAGCTATAGATCAAAAAGGGAATTTAATAACAATTCCATCAAAAGAAATAAATTTTGATTATAGAAACAATGATTTATCTGAAGACCTGATTTTTTTAAGTGCTTCTTTTAAAGGAATTAAAAGCACTTTTAACAAGGTAAATAGTGAAATAATAAAAATGAAATCTTTGAAACAAAAAAATCAACCAATGAGAATTAAAACTGGTGGAAGCACTTTTAAAAACCCAATAAATCAAACAGATAAAAAGGTTTGGGAACTGATAAGAGAATCGGTGCCAATTGATACCAAGTTTGGTGATGCATATATTTCAGAAAAACATTCAAATTTTTTTGTAAATAAGGGTAACGCAACATTTAATGATATGAAAAAATTAATCAATTTTGTCTCAAAAAAAGTTCTAGAAAAAACTGGTATAAAATTAGATAAAGAAATTAAAATATTGGAATAAATTGAAAAAAAAAATTTTGATAATTTCAGGTGGTATTTCTAAGGAAAGAATTATCAGCTTAGAGACAGGAAGACAGGTTGCCAAAGAATTAAAAAAAAATAATTATATAGTAAAAACTTGCGAGCCAGACAAAGATTTAATAACTGTAACAAAAAGTTTCAAACCCCATCTGATTTTTAATGCTTTACACGGGCAGTTTGGTGAAGATGGATATATACAAACAATTCTTGAGACAATAGGAATACCTTATACTCATTCTGGTGTGATTGCCTCTGCTAAAGCGATGGATAAAGAAATTTCTAAAAAAATTTTTATTAAAAATAAAATTTTGACACCTAAATACTTCATTTTTACTTTTAATAAAACTAATAAGGAACTTATAAATTTGGTAAAAAAAAAGCTAAATTTTCCTGTTGTTATTAAACCAATAAATGAAGGTTCTAGTGTAAATGTTTATATTTGTGATAAGAATAATTTATCGAGAAACATAAAATTTTTAAAAGATTATAAAAAAATATTGATAGAACAATTTATTCCAGGGAGAGAAATTCAGTCAGCTATAATTGGAAAGAAGAAGCTTGGAGCAATTGAGCTTAAACCTAAGAGGAAATTTTATGATTATCAGGCAAAATATAATTCTAATGCCAAAACAGAACATATAATTCCCGTAGACTTACCAAAAAAAAAATTCAAAATTCTCATGGACACAACTTTAAAAGCACATAATTTGATGGGGTGTAGAGGTGTTACAAGATCAGATTTCAAATATTTCAAAGGAAAATTTTATCTTTTAGAAATTAATACACAGCCTGGAATGACAAAACTATCATTAGTTCCCGAGATATCAGCCTATATTGGAATTAATTTCATAAATCTAATAAAATTAATTTTAAAAGATGCATCTATTAATAAGTAAAAAAATTATAATTTACTTATTACTGTATTGTTTTCTTGTATCAATAAACAATATCTCATTAATGAATATCAGTTTTCCAAAAATTAATCGGATAGAGATTAGTGGTTTAAGTCTTGATGAAAGAAAGAAAATTAAAAGTATTATTTATGACTCTAATTTTAAAAGTATATTTCATATAGATAAGCAATATCTAAAAAGAAAAATTAGTTCAATTAATATTATTGAACAATTTGAAATATTTAAAAATTATCCATCAACCTTAAAAATATTTATAAAGAAAACAAAAATACTTGCGCAAACAAAAAGAAATGGTCTTGACTATTTTGTTGGATCAAACGGAAAACTTATCAGAAATAATAACATACCAAATAACTTACCGTTTATATTTGGTGATTTAAATCTTAATGAATTTTTAAATTTTAAAAATGAAATTGATAAATCAAAATTTGATTATAAAAATATAACAAAATTATATTATTTTAAATCAAAAAGATGGGATATTGAAACCACTAAAGGATATTTAATAAAATTATCAAAAGATAACGTCGAAAAAGATCTTAATTTGTTTGTTCGTTTATCTGATGAGAGAAAATTTAAGAATAAATTAATAATTGATTTTCGTCAAAAAGATCAAATAATATTAAATGAAAAATAAATTAGAGAATAAGGTATTTCTTTTTTTGAGTATTGATAAATTTACAATAGTAGCATTAAATTCCACTGACGAGTTAATTTATAAAGAAGAAATTTCTACTAATAATAAAAGTAATCAAATCGATTTAAATTTTTTAGATAATTTTTTAAATCAAAATATTTTTAGGATAGAAAAAAGACTTGATGAATTTATCAAAAGTATTTTTTTAATTATTGATCACCAGAATATTTTTTCAATTTGTTTATCAATTAAAAATAAATTTGATAATATAAAAATAAATTCTGACTCAATGCATAAATTACTATTTGAGGCAAAAAGTTGCTGTAACAAAACACTTGAAGATCTTGATATTCTTCATATGAAGATTGATCAGTTTTATATTGATGGAACTTATTTTAAAACTTTACCAGAAAAAAAAAATTGTAATAATCTTTCTATCGATGTAAGTTATATATGTTTACCTAAAAAGATCTCTAAAACTATTGAAGATGTTCTTAGAAAATACCAAATATCATTGGATAGAATATTGAGTTTGGATTACTTAAACAGTTTCATAGATAATAAAAATGAAAATTTGTATGCAACTGCACAAAAAATCTTAAATGGTTTTAACGAGAATGAAGTTTACATCGATTATAAAAACTTCAAAAAATTGGGCTTTTTTGAGAGATTCTTTAATTTTTTCAATTAGATCGTATTTTCTCGTAATATTTGTTGTTTTTAAATTTCAAGATAGGAAGACTAAAAGATCATTGTGTCTTTATTAAATCAAAAAACTATTAAAAAACCTGTAACTTTCAGTGGTATAGGCCTTCACTCTGGAAAACCGTCTAAAATTTGTGTTAAACCCTCTAGTCCAGACACTGGAATTGTATTTAAAAGAATAGACCAAAAAAACAACAACCTTATCTATCCAAATTTTATGAATGTTAGTAACACAGCATTAAATACTACTATCAGTAATAGTAATGGAGTGAAAGTTTCAACTATAGAACATTTAATGGGTGCTTTATTTGGAATTGGAATTGATAATGCATTAATTGAAATTGATAACGAGGAAGTACCAATTTTAGACGGGTCGGCAAAAGTTTTTATTGAGGAAATATTAACAGCAGGTTTAGAACTAAGTAATAAACCTATTAAAATAATTAAGATAAATAAAAAAATTGAATTTAAAAATGGTGATAAATTTATTTCAATTGAACCTTCAAAATTAAGTCTGGATATAGATTTTGAATTAAAATATCAAAATCAGATTATTGGAAATCAAAGAAACAAAAAAAATGTTTATGATGACGATCTAACAGATATCTTCGAATCAAGAACTTTCTGTCTTTACGAAGACATAGAGACAATTAAAAAAAATGGTCTTGCTAAAGGTGGAAGCTTAGATAATGCTGTCGTTGTTAAAGGTGAGGAAGTGTTAAATTCAGAGGGTTTAAGAAATTCAAAGGAATTTGTTAATCATAAAATATTGGATTGCATTGGTGATCTTTATACATCAGGATACAGAATGATAGCTAGTATTAATTGTTCTCAGGGTGGACATTATTTAACAAATAGCTTGTTAAGAGAAGTATTTAATAATAAAGATAATTTTTCTATAATAGAAATCCAAGAAAGAACGCTACCCCATACACTAATTAATAGAAGTTTGCTTAGATCTATAGCTTAAATAAATATTCATCTTTATAATTTTTTAAGTATATATAGTTATGAATGTTCAAATATAAAATTTTTATAATTTTTTTTTCTTTAATATTTCTGTTTTCATGTGGCAAAGAAGTTGAAAAAGTAGCCCTAATAAAAGAAACAAATCAAAAAATAGAAATGATTTCTGCCTATAAAGAGGGCATGAATTTGTTAGAACTTGGTGATTATTTTTCTGCAGGTAAAAAGTTTTTAGAGGCTGAAATTTTATTTCCACAGTCAGAATGGGCTCCAAGATCCGTATTAATGGCTTCTTATTCTTATTATATGCAAGATTATTATTCTTTAGCTATTGAAAATTTAAAAAGATATTTTCAAACTTATCCAAAAGATAAGAATATGGCTTATGCTCATTATCTTTTAGCTATATGTTATTATGATACGATTGAAGGTGAAAAAAAAGATCTAGCTCCCTTAATATTATCAAAAAAAGAATTTAATTATGTCATAGATAACTATCCAAATACTGATTATGCTTATGATGCAAGATTTAAAATTGATTTGATAAATGATATCCTTGCTGCAAAAGAGGTTTATATAGGCAGACACTATATTAAAAAGAAAAAATGGATACCTGCTCTTAATAGATTTAAAACAGTTTTAAAAGATTATGAAACTACAATTCATGTGGAAGAGGCAATACATAGATTAGTGGAAATATATTATAAATTAGGCATGGAAGATGAGTCTCTTAAATATGCATCATTGTTAGGTTACAATTATAATTCTGGAGAATGGTATAGAGAAACATATAAGATTTTTAATAAAAAATATGAGTTTAAAGTTCCAAAAAAAAATAATGAAAAAAGTAAAATTTTAAGCAAAATCAAAAGTCTTTTTTAAAAAATGGACGATGAAAAAAATTATCAAAATTATTTAAAGAAAATTAAATTATTTCAGAAGTATAATAAACATTATTACGATCTTAATCAGCCTTTAGTTGATGATTATCAGTTTGATAAATTAAAATTAGAAATAATTGATATAGAAAAAAAAAATAGTTTCTCAAAGCACAAAGACTCCCCATCTTATTCAGTGGGGTTTAAGCCATCTAAAATTTTTAAAAAAATAAAACATAAATCTCCAATGCTATCTTTAGCAAATGCATTCAGTGAGGAGGATTTAATAAATTTTGAGAAAAAAATTTTAAATTTTCTCAATAATGAACCAGGCATAATTCTTAATTACAGCGCTGAACCTAAAATAGATGGAATATCCGCGTCTTTAATTTTCAAAAATGGTAAATTTGTGACTGGCTTATCAAGAGGTGATGGAAAAGAAGGTGAAGACATTACTGAAAACTTAAAAACTATTGAAGATATTCCTTATTTCATTAAGTCAAAAAATTTTCCAAAAGAAATCGATATAAGAGGCGAGGTGTTTATTCAAAATAGTGATTTTGAAAAATTAAAAAGTAAGTTTGCAAATCCAAGAAATGCTGCTTCTGGCTCATTAAGACAAAAAGACCCTAAAGAGACAAAAAAAATTCCATTAAAATTTATTGCTTATACTTTTGGTTATGAAAAAGGTTTGAAAGCCAAATCACAAGATGAATATTTAAAAAATTTAAAGGAATGGGGTTTTAAAACTAATCCTCTTAATAAAACTTTAAAAAAAATTGAAAATTTAATGACTAACTATCACGAAATTGAAAAAAAAAGAGGTGATATTGATTTTGATATTGATGGGATAGTTTATAAGGTTAACAATTTTCAATTACAAAAAAGATTAGGGAATGTCGCAAATGCTCCTAGATGGGCGATCGCTCATAAATTTTCAGCCAATAGTGCTATTTCAAGAATAAAAGATATAGAGATTCAAATTGGCAGAACTGGTGCTTTGACACCAGTAGCAAAGATCAATCCTGTAAATATTGGAGGAGTAGTTGTTTCTAATGCAACTTTACATAATGAGGAAGAAATTAAAAGAAAAGATATAAGAGTTGGGGATACTGTCATAGTTGAGCGAGCAGGAGATGTTATACCTCATGTAATTTCAGTTGAACTAGACAAAAGAGAAAAAAATTCAAAAAAATATAATTTTCCAACAAAGTGTCCTTGTGGTTTCAAAACAATTAAAGAATTTAATAAAGTTACTAAAAAATTTGATGCAGTGAGAAGATGTCCCGATAGAGGTTATGAATGTGATAAAATGGCAAAAGAAAAATTAAAACATTTTGTTTCAAAAGAGGCATTAAATATTGAAGGATTTGGAAAAAAAATAGTTGAGAATTTTTGGAGCTTAGGCCTTATAAAGTTACCTCAGGATATTTTTAATTTAAATTATTCAAAGATTGAAAATATGGATGGGTGGGGCAAACAATCAGTAGCTAATTTGAAATATTCAATAAATTTAAGAAAAACAATATCTTTTGAAAGATTTATTTATGCTTTAGGCATTAGGCATATTGGTTTAGAAAATGCTAAAATTATTTCTAAAAACTTAAAATCGCTAAAAAATTTTATAGCACTCTCAAAAAAAAGCAATTTTGATGATTTAATAAATATCGATGGAATAGGTGAAACTCAGATTAATTCAATAAAAGTTTTTTTTAGCAACGAGACAAATTTGAATGTTTTAAAAAATTTAGACAAATTACTTAAAGTAAAAGATACAGAAATTTCTAAAGCTGGAGGTTTATTAAATAATAAAACATTTATGTTTACAGGCAAACTTTCTAACATGAGCCGTTCAGAGGCAAAATCTTTAATAGAGCAAAATTCAGGATCAATAGTTAGCAATGTCACAAAAAAACTTGATTATCTTATCATTGGTGAAAAACCAACTAATAGGAAAGTCGATGCAGCAAAAAATTTGGGTGTAAAAATCTTAGACCAGTCTACCTGGCTAAAGATGCTCAAATAAAACTTGCTAACCATTTTTTTTCATTTCTATTTAAAAATGGAGATAATTTTGAGTAAACTTTTAAATGATAATTAAAAAGATAACTTTTTTCTTGTTTGTTTAGGAGATTAAAATTGATTAACTTTTTTTCTATTGGAGCCAAGGTTAAATTTTCAAAACCTAATTTTCTCCCAATTTTTTTTACATAAATTAAGTTTTCAATGCGAATTCCAAATTTATCTTTTTTATAATAACCAGGTTCATTACTAAGTATCATACCTTTTTGAATTTTTATTGAATTAGATTTTGAGATAGCTTGAGGTCCTTCATGAACATTAAGAAAAAAACCAACTCCATGTCCTGTGCCATGATTATAATCAAGGCAGTCTTTTTTTAGAAATTTTCGTGCATCTTTATCAATGAGTTTTCCAGTTTTTTTTTTATTAAGGTCAGTTTGAGCAACAGCAATATGTCCTTTTAAAACTTTTGTAAAAATATTTTTAATATTTTTATTTTGATTATCAAAGCAGATAGTTCTTGTTACATCTGTTGTTCCAAATTTATATTGGCCTCCAGAGTCACACAGGAATATCTCATTTCTCTTTAAGAGTTTTGTATTATTTTTTGTAGCTCTATAGTGAACTATTGCTCCATTTTTTCCACTAGCTGCAATAGTATTAAAACTTGGAAATAAATATTTTGAATTGGTTTTTCTAATTTTCTCTAATTTATTTTGTGCATCAACTTCAGTTATATTCAATTTTTTTAAATTTTTTATCCAGTAAATAAATTTAGTTAACGCAACTCCATCTATAATATGAGCTTTAATCATGTTTTTGATTTCGATATTATTTTTTATAGACTTAAGAATATAAATTGGATCTTCTTTTTTTGTTATTTTTAATTTTTTTTCTATAACTTTTTCCAGATTTAAAGAACATGTTTTTTCATCTATTAAAATGGTTCCTTTTTTTAATTTTTCAAAAAAATCTGAAATATATCTTGGATCAACTATCTGGTTTTGTTTAAGTTTTTTTTCACTTAAAAGTTTTGTTGTCTTATTTTTTTCAACAATTAAGAAAACATTTTTTTCTTTTGTAAGCAAAAGATTACTATTAGGTATTGGGCTTGTTGGGCTATCGTTTCCTCTAATATTCAATAGCCATGCAACATTTTCTGGTGCTGTAATAAATAAATAATCATACTTATTTTTTTTTAGAAAAGATGAAACTCTAGAAACTTTTTTCTGATAGCTCTCACCAGCTATGCTTTTATCAATTGAGTAAAAAGGGGATTTTTTTTTATTCCGTATTTTTGAAATTTTATCAACAAGATTTTCTTTTATGATAGTAATTTTATTATTTTTTAAAAAAAAATTCTTAATTTGTTTTGATGTAAATAATGTAGGATCAATTCCTAAATTCAAATTTTTAAAAACACTGGTATTAGTAATTTTAAAATAATCTAAAATTTTAAAATGCTTACCACTTTCGATTTTACTTTGGAGCGTATATCTTCCATCAACAAAAAGGTAGTTTCTATTTTTTAAAATTACTGCATAACCTGCAGATCCTGTAAAATTTGAAATAAATTTAAGCCTATCTTTACAAGAATATTCAGAAAAAAATTCATCATTTTTTGGTATAACATACCCATCAATTCCATATTTTATAAATTTACTTCTGAGCTTGGTAATTCTCTTTTTTATCATTTAATTCTCTTTTGATATCTAATCCAACCAGGACTTCTTTTAGTGTCATCATCTAATTCAAAATCTTGATTAAATTCAAATTCCTCAAATGTATCTTTGCTTTCGTCAAAATATGAATTTTTCTCTAAATTATTTTCTGGAAGTTCATCGATAAATCTTGATGCCATACTATCTATCCAATCACCTTGATAAAATCTATTCATTGAAAACGAGATAATCGCATTTCTTTTAGCTCTTGTGATTCCCACATAAGCTAGTCTTCTCTCTTCCTCCAAACCATTGTGTCCTTTTTCTTCTATTGATTTTTGGTGTGGAAATAGTCCTTCTTCCCAACCAGGCAAAAAAACCACATCAAATTCTAAACCTTTTGCAGCATGCATTGTCATCATATTGATTTTTTCACCTTCCCAATCTTGGTCAATAGAGGTTGCAAGAGATACATGATCTAAAAAACTCTCTAAGTTATCAAATTCTTTCATGGCACTTAGTAACTCTTTAATATTTTCTAAACGATTTTCATTTTCAAGATCTTTTTTATTTTTTAACATTGCTGAATATCCAGACTCATCCAAAATAATTTGTAATAATTTTACGTGATTAAATTTTTTAATTTTTAACTCATGCCGCCATTTTGAAATTAAATCTAAAAATATATTTAAACTTATTTTTGTTTTTGGTTTAATTAAATTTTTTTCTATCATTTTTCTAGACGAACTCTCTAAACTAATCTTATTTTTTTTTGAGTGTTCGTGTATTGTTTTAATTGTACTTTCACCGATTGATCTTTTTGGATTATTTACTATTCTTTCAAAAGCCAGATCATCTTTTTCTTGGTTAATTAATCTTAAATAAGCTACACAATCTTTAATTTCAGCTCTCTCATAAAATTTAATTCCCCCTAAAATTCGATAAGGCATACCAATTTTTAAAAATCTTTCTTCAAACTCTCTAGTTTGAAAAATAGCTCTTACTAAAATAGCAATATTATTGAGTGAATATTTTTTTTTGATGTTCTCTACTTCGTCCGAAATTCCTATTGCTTCATCTTTTCCATTTTTAAAACAATTTAATTTTATTGGATCACCATCATCCATTGTTGATATTAGTCTCTTACCAACTCTATTTTCATTGTTAGAAATTAATGATGATGCAACAGATAAAATATTTTTTGAGGATCTATAATTTTCTTCAAGCCTTATTATTTTTGTATTTTCATAAATTTTATCAAATTCCAGGAAATTTTTAATTTCTGCTCCTCTCCAGCTATAAATTGATTGATCATCATCCCCTACACAACAAATATTTTTATTTTTTTCTGCTAATAAATTAAGCCATCGACTTTGTATAAAATTTGTATCTTGATATTCATCGACTAAAATGTATTTAAAATTTTTTGAATAAATGTCTCTGATATCTTTGTTTTTTTCCAAAATTTTAACTGAGTGCAAAATCAGATCTCCAAAATCACAAGCATTTAACTCGATCAATTTTTGTTGATAAATTTTGTAAACTGGCAAGATTGTTTTTTCATAAATATCTTTAGAATTTATTTTTACCTCACTTGGATATAAGCCTTTATTTTTCCATCTATCTATAATTGCAATTACATATCTTGGAGCAAGCTGTTTAACATCAATATTTTCTGCCTTGCAAATATTCTTAATCAATCTGATTTGATCATCAGTATCAATGATTGTAAAATTTGAATTTAAATTTACCGCAGACGCATGCTTTCTGAGTAATTTTGCACATATTGAATGGAATGTTCCTAGCCAAGACAAGCCGATAGCAGAAGACCCCAAAATTTTACTTACTCTATTTTGCATTTCTTTAGCTGCTTTATTAGTAAATGTGACTGCAAGAATTTGATTTGGAAAAGCATTTTTTGTTTTTATAATATGGGCAATTCTACTGGTTAAAACCTTTGTTTTTCCTGATCCAGCACCAGCAACTATCAATAATGGCCCATCTACAGACAATACAGCCTGCTTTTGTGCTTCATTAAGGTTTTTAAGATATTCAGAGTTTACCATTTAAATAATTTAATTATAAGTCTTCACAATCAATGTTTAATTCAAATTTTTATAAAAAAAAGTTAAGAAAAATAACAATATCAATAAATAAAATTTTAGAAAGTTTTTTTACTGAATTAAATAGATCAAAATCTCAATCCAGTAAGCAAACACCTTTTAAAAAAAAAATTATCTATTTAGATCACAGAATTGAAAGTTTTTTTGATAATTTCAAAAATTTTAAAAAATACAATCAGAGCAAGAAAAAAATATATTATATAAATTCAAAATTGGGAGTATCAGTTTCTTTAATAATAATTTTATTTTTTACTTATTTTTTCCTCCCAAGTTTTTATAACAAGAATGAAGTCAAAGAATTTTTAGTAAATCAAGTCTCAAACAAATATGATATAAAAATCAAATTTAATGAAAAAATAAAATATGGATTATTTCCAAAACCTTTTTTTTATACAAAAAATTTAGATATAAAATATGATGATAAAGTTTTTGCTAACTCAGATTATGTAAAATTTAATGTAACCTTTAAAAATTTTTTTTCATTTAAAGCTTTAGAAGTTAAGGATATAGTGTTTAAAAATAATGAATTTAATATTAATGCAAATAATAAAGGTTTTTTTCAAAAAACACTTAATGATTATAAAAATAAAGAAAAGGTAGCTTTTATAAAAAGTAGATCTTTTTTTACAGATCAAAATGAAAACTTATTATTTCTGTCCAAAGTAAAAAGCCTTATTTATTTTTATGATGATAAAAATCAAACACAAAAAGTAAAATCAGAATTAGAAATTTTTAATATTCCTTTTAATTTGACTATAATAAAAGATTATTATTCTAAAAAAAAAAATATAAAGCTTAATTCAAAAAAAATTAGATTGAATGTTGAGACGTCTGTAGAATACGAAGACGAAAGCATACTTGGTGATTTAAAAATTGCTTTCTTTAATAAAGAAAATTTATTTAGGTATAAGATTAAAAGTGAAACTTTAAATTTCGTATCAACTGATAAAAGATTTCAAGGAAACTTAAATTTTAAACCTTTTTATTTGTCAACAAATCTTAATTTCAATTATTTAAGTCAAAAAAAAATTTTTAAGAGTGAATCATTGTTTGTTGATTTACTTGATTCGGAGTTGTTAAATAATCCAAATCTAAACGCAATAATAAGCATTAATGTAGATGAATTTGAATATTTAAAAAATTTTTTTTTACAAATCCTTTTAGATGATGGAAAAATTGTTACAAATAATTTTGATGCAAAGTGGAATGAAGCAGTATCAATTAATTCAAATGATATTGAGTTTATTAACGATCAAGATGGAAAAAAATTAGTTGGTGAAGTTAAATTTAAATTTGATGATATAGAAAAATTTTTTAGATACTTCCAAATAAAGAGAAACTACAGAGATGTTTTTGAAGAAATTAAAGCAGATTTTATTTATGACTTTGTAGAGAATAGAATTATATTTAATAATCTTAAAATGGATGATAAATCGTATCAAAAACTTAACGATTTTGTTGAAAGAACTAATAAGAAAAATAAAAATTTATTTAATAAAGTTACGTTAAGAAATTTTGTTAAAGAATTTTTCCAAATTTATGCTGGATAAATCATTTTTTTTGGATCGACTATGTTGTCGTAATCCCTTTCATTTATTAATTTAGATTTTAATGCCTCATGTTTTAAAGTAGTTTTATTTTTAAGTGCTCTTTTGGCAATTTTAGCTGAGTTATCATAACCAATTATTGGTGCTAGAGCTGTCACCAACATAAGAGAGTCATCTAAATAATTTTTAATTTTTTCTTTGTTGGCTTTAAGACCCTTTACACAATATTGAGAAAAATTTTTAGAACTATCAGCCAATAAATCAATGGATTGTAAAATGTTGTGAGCTATGAGAGGTTTAAAAACATTTAGTTCAAAATGACCATGAGAACCAGCCATTGTAATTCCATTGTGATTACCAATTACTTTTACACAAACCATTGTTACAGCCTCAGACTGTGTTGGATTTACTTTACCAGGCATAATTGATGAACCAGGTTCATTAGCTGGAAGTATGAGTTCACCATATCCAGCTCTAGGTCCAGAACCTAAAAATCTTATATCATTGGCAATTTTCATCAAACAAACTGCTGTTGTGTTTAATGTTCCTGAAAAATTTACTATTTGATCATGTGCAGCTAAAGCTGCAAATTTATTTTTAGTTGGTTTAAATGAAATCTTTGTAATTTTTCTTATTTCTTTAATTATCTTTTTATCAAAACCTTTTTTACTATTGATTCCTGTCCCTACAGCTGTTCCACCTTGTGCTAAAAAATAAATTTCGTTTAATGCATTCTTTACTCTGTTAATACAGTCTTGTAATTGAGATTGATATCCTGAAAATTCCTGACCAAGAGAAAGAGGAGTAGCATCTTGCAAGTGAGTTCTTCCTATTTTGATAATATTTTTAAATTGAGAAACTTTTTTCTTTAAATCTTTATTGAGTAATTCTAATGACGGTATTAATTTATTTTTTGCCTCTAAAGCAATTGCAATATGCATCGCAGTGGGAAATACATCATTTGTAGATTGTGATTTATTCACATGATCATTAGGATGGACAGGTTTTTTTGTACCTTTTTTTCCGCCTAAAATCTCAATTGCTCTATTTGCTATTACCTCATTCACGTTCATATTAGTTTGCGTGCCTGACCCAGTTTGCCAAACTTTTAAAGGAAAGTGCTCATCTAATTTACCAGATATTACCTCATCTGCAGCTTTAGTTATTGCCCTTGAGATATTTGAAGGAATTTGTTTTTCTTTCAAATGTACCTTTGCAGCAGCTTTTTTAATTATCGCAATAGATTTTATTAAAATTGGTCTTACCAAAAATTCACCAATATCAAAATACTTCTTTGATCTCTGAGTAGATGCTCCCCAATATTTATTACTAGGAACATTAATTGAACCTATACTGTCGAATTCTTTTCTTAATTTCATTAATAAATGATAATTATTTATATAATAAAATTTGATTAACTAACAGGAGCAAAATGACAAATTTCAATAAAGTTGGAATATTTATGAAAACTTTTGGTCAAGAGGTAAAAAAAGAACCATCATTTAGCACTGATAACATCAATCAATTAAGAATTAGCTTAATTCAAGAGGAGTTAGATGAGTTAAAAGAAGCTATGGATAATAAAGATTTAATAGAAGTTGCAGATGCTTTAACTGATTTACTCTATGTAACTTACGGTGCAGGTCACGCTTTTGGAATTGATTTAGATAAGTGTTTTAATGAGGTTCAAAATTCCAACATGAGTAAATTAGGTGAAGATGGAAAACCAATTTATAATGAGAAGGGCAAGGTTTTGAAAGGACCAAATTATTTTAAGCCAGATTTAAAAAAGTTTTTAAAGTAATTAATCAGGGGCGTTCTGTTGCCAGGTGCCCCGAACTTTTTTTGATTATAGCCAATTATTTTTCCAAAATCACATAAGTTTTACGTATTAGGACGAGTAGAGGACGAGTTAAAATCGACTCGGCCAAATGCTCTTCATTTGATAGAAATATTATTAGGAGGAAATATGGATAGATATACTAAATTTATATTAACAATTATTGCAGTTGCACTTGTTGGAATAAACTACCATTTATTTAATGGTAAAATAATTTCTAACGCTGAAGCAGGCCATGATCGAGGAGAATTGAGAATTGGCAAAGGATCTCTTCACGTAACTATAGATAATTGGCCGAGTGGATTAAGATAAAAAAATTTATAATATAGGACGAGTACAGGACGAGTCACTCGGTTGTATTTTTAAATTTACGTTGATAACTAAAACTTATTTTAAAATAGGAAGGGGCGTTCTGTTGCCAGGTGCCCCAAGCCCCGTTTACTTAATTAACTTTGTTAATTAAGCAGCAAGTGCGTAACTTTCGTTAGCAATTATAAAATAGCCCTTTACGGAGGAACAATTCCGGACGAAAGAATAGCTTTTAGTCACTCGTCGAATCTAGTTCACCCCCATAAGTTGTAAATGGTGGAGGTGGTGGGTACTGCCCCCACGTCCGCAATGGTTATTACGAAATTCGTTTATCGTCATAGTTGGAAATCCAACTTTATTAATATAAAAGGAAATTCAAGAGATTCAATAACATTCATGAAATTAACTAAAGAACAGCAAGAAGATATAAAAAATCAGCAATCACAAAGCAATTCAACAAAAAGAGTTACTTCACCTGAATTAGAAAAAATTCTTTACGAAGCATTGCCTGCTCTTGACCATGGTTTTGTAAGAGTTGTTGATTATATGGGAGATGATACTTCAATCGTTCAATCAGCTAGAGTTTCTTATGGTAAAGGAACCAAACAAGTTTCTACTGATGCAGGATTAATAAAATACCTAATGCGTCATTGGCATAGCACCCCATTCGAGATGTGTGAAATTAAATATCATATTAAACTACCAATTTTTATTGCTCGTCAATGGATTAGACATAGGACTGCGAATGTAAATGAATATTCTGCAAGGTATTCAATTTTAGATAAAGAATTTTACTTACCATCAAAAGAAAATCTTGCAGCTCAATCGACATCTAATAGACAAGGTAGAGGAGATGTTCTCGAAGGTGAGCAAGCTAAAGAAGTTTTAGAACTTTTAAAGAATGATGCCGAAAAAACATATTCAAATTATGAAACAATGCTTAATGAAAGATATGACGGGTCTAGAATTGATAAAAATAAAAAAGGTTTGGCTAGAGAACTTGCAAGAATGAACTTAACATTAAATACTTATACTCAATGGTATTGGAAAACAGATTTATTAAATCTCATGAACTTTTTAAGGTTAAGAGCAGATCATCATGCACAATATGAGATTAGAGTTTATGCAGATATTATGCTGGACACTTTAAAAAAATGGGTTCCGATAACATATGAGGCTTTTATGGATTATAGAGTTGGTGGAACCGAAGTTTCTGCTAAAGGAAAAGTAATCGTTCAAAAACTTATCAAAGGTGAAAATATTTCTTTGGAGGACTCTGGTTTATCTAAAAGAGAATGGAATGAATTAATGGAAGCTTTTGATCTTAAAGATAAATTGATTTAATCTTATTGGCAAAATCTATATAAATCTTTGAAATTTGATTATTTGGATCTTCTTCAACAATTGGTTTGCCTTTATCACCTGATGTGCCAACTTTTGGATTAATTGGAATTTCTCCCAAAAATTCTTTATTAAACTCTTTAGCAGTATTTTTAACTCCACCTTCTCCAAAAATATTATATTTTTTATTATCATCTCCAATAAAATAACTCATGTTATCAACTAATCCTAAAATTTTTACTCCAAGTTTATCAAACATCTTAATTCCTCTTTTTACATCTATAAGAGCAACCTCTTGCGGTGTTGAAACTATAATTGCACCGTCCATCTTAATTTCTTGGGAAAAAGTAAGTTGGGTATCCCCAGTTCCAGGAGGCATATCAACAATTATAAAATCCAAATCCTTCCAATTAACTTTTTGCGTAAAGGTCCTAATCGCACTAGTTACCATTGGTCCTCGCCAAATCATTGGTGTTTGTTGATCGGTTAAAAAACCAATAGACATGCACTGAATATCGTACTTGTTTATGGGTTCTAATTTTTGTCCATCACTTTTTGGTTTTTCGTCAATCCCCAACATTTTTGGGATTGATGGACCATAAATATCTGCATCCAATAAACCAACTTTACATCCAACTTTTTTCAAAGCTAAAGCCAAGTTTGTTGCAAAAGTGGATTTGCCAACACCTCCTTTTGCACTGGAAATAGCAATTGTAAATTTTGTGCCATTAATTGGATTTTTCTCAGGCAATTTTTTACTCATTTTAGCTCTCATTGCGTCACTTAATTCTGGTTTTTCCTTTGGCATATTTGGATCTTAACTTGTTTTTCCATATAAAGACATTATATAGATTGCCATATGTCGGATAATTTTAGACAAAGTGGTGGAAGTCCTTGGGGAACACCTCCTGGAGGAAGCGGTGGCGGAAGTGGTAATGGCTCAGGTCGAGGTCCAACTCCCCCAGATGTAGATAAAATTATTAGAGAGTTTCAAGAAAAAATAAAGAAATTTTTACCTGGCGGAAGTTCTTCAGGTGGTAAACAAGCAATTTTAGTTTTAATTATTTTGGGTTTCGTTTGGCTGGCAAGTGGACTTTATAGAGTATTACCAGATGAACAAGGAGTAGTTCTAAGATTTGGTAAATTTGTGAAAACAACTCAACCAGGATTAAATTATCATATACCTTTTCCAGTGGAGACTGTACTTACACCAAAAGTCACAAAAGTTAATAGAATTGATATCGGTTTTAGATCGGAGAGAGACAGTGGGTTTACATCTCAAGGTGGTGTAGCTGATGTTCCTCAAGAAAGTTTGATGCTAACAGGGGATGAAAATATTGTTAATATCGATTTTTCAGTTTTTTGGGTTATCAAAGATGCTGGAAATTTTTTATTCAAAATTCAAGATCCTGAAGGAACAGTTAAAGCGGCGGCAGAGACTGCAATGAGAGAAGTAATTGCTAGGTCAGATATTCAGCCAATTTTAACTGAGGGTAGATCGGTTATAGAAACAGATACACAACTTATTATTCAAAAGATTTTAGATGAATACACTAGTGGTATTCAAATTACACAAGTTCAAACACAAAAAGCGGATCCACCTGATCAAGTAATTGATGCATTTAGAGATGTACAGGCTGCAAGAGCTGATATGGAAAGATCAAAAAATGAAGCTGAAGCTTATGCTAATGATGTTATCCCAAGAGCACGAGGGGAAGCTGAAAAAATTTTACAAGCAGCTGAAGCGTATAAAAAAGAAGTTGTGGCAAAAGCTGAGGGTGAGGCCAGCAGATTCTTAGCGATTTATAATGAGTACAAAAACGCAAAATCTGTAACTCAAGAGAGAATGTATCTAGAGACAATGGAAAAGGTTTTAGCTGATATTGATAAAGTAATTATAGAAAAAAATGCAGGTTCTGGTGTAGTGCCATATTTACCGTTACCTGAATTACAAAAAAAGAAGGTGACAAACTAATATGAAAGCTGGAAAAATTATTGCAGGAACTATTGTTGCTTTAGCTGTTGTTGCATTCTTTTCAATTTTTATTGTTAAAGAAGTTAACCAGGCAATTGTTCTTCAATTTGGTGATCCAAAAAGAATAATTTTAAAACCTGGATTAAATTTTAAAATTCCGTTTATTCAAAATGTTGTATTTTTAGATAAAAGAATTTTAAATTTGGATACACCTCCAGAAGAGGTAATTGCTTCTGATCAAAAGAGATTGATAGTTGATGCATTTGCAAGATTTCAAATAATTGATCCTCTTAAGTTTTATATTTCAGTTGGAAATGAGAGAGTGGCAAGATCAAGATTGGCTACCATTATTAATTCAAGAATTAGGAACGTCCTTGGACAACAAGAACTTCAAACTTTACTTTCAGAAGATAGAACAAAACAAATGGCTTTAATTCAAGAAGGTGTAAATAATGAGGCAGAAAATTTTGGAATAAAAATAGTTGATGTTAGAATTAAAAGAGCTGATCTTCCCCAAGCTAACAGTGATGCAATTTTTAGAAGAATGCAGACCGAAAGGGAAAGAGAAGCAAAAGAATTTAGAGCAAGAGGAGCTGAAATGGCAGTAACAATTACATCGACTGCTGATAAAGAAGTTACTGTAATTCTAGCTGAGGCTCAAAAAAAATCAGAAATTATGAAAGGTGAAGGAGATGGTAAAAGAAATAATATTTTTGCTGCAGCATTTGGACAAGACCCAGAATTCTTTGCATTTTATAGAGCAATGCAAGCTTATGAAAAAGCTTTAATAGGTGGAGAAACATCTCTAATTCTATCTCCAGACAGTGAATTCTTTAAATTTTTTGGAAATATAAAACAACAATCAGAGTAAACTTTGATGAAAGAATTGATCATTGCATTTGGTCTATTCTTTTTTATTGAGGGAATTTTATATGCCTTATTTCCATCAAAAATGAAGAATATGTTAAAAAAGCTTGAGTTAATCAAAGATAGTCAATTACGTACTGGTGGATTAATTTTTGCTTTAATAGGATTTATAATTATTTATTACGCTAAAAGTTAAAATGATGAAAATAAAAGCAATATTTCTCTCTTTATTATTAGTATTTAGTTTTTCATCAATATCAAATTCTCAAAATATTCCTAATTCGTTTGCAGATTTAGCTGAAAAATTAATGCCTTCAGTAGTGAATATTTCAACAACTCAAACAGTAGTAACAAGAAGCAATCCTTTCCCAAATTTTCAATTTCCACCAGGATCACCATTTGGTGATATGTTTAAAGAATTTGGAACACCTCAAGAAAGACAATCCTCAGCACTTGGCTCAGGATTTATTATTGATGAAGAAGGAATACTAGTCACAAATAATCATGTAATTGAGGGAGCAGAAGATATCGTAGTTCAGGTCAACGGAGAAAAAAAGTTTAAAGCAAAAGTTATTGGAGCAGACCCTCTTTCAGATATTGCAGTTTTAAAAATTGAATCAAAAGAAAAGTTTTTACCTGTGAGATTTGGTGACTCTGATAAAGCAAGAATAGGTGATTGGGTTATAGCTATTGGAAATCCATTTGGATTAGGTGGAACAGTTACCTCAGGAATAATTTCTGCAAGAAATCGATCAATTGGATTATCAAGATATGAAGATTATATACAAACAGATGCATCTATAAATTCTGGAAATTCAGGTGGTCCTTTGTTTGATATGAATGGTGATGTGATTGGAATTAATACGGCAATTCTTGGAAGAAGTGGAAATGTAGGAATAGGTTTTTCAATACCATCGAATAGTGCAAAGATTGTAATTGATCAACTAATTGAATTTGGAGAAACAAAAAGAGGATGGCTTGGAGTTAGAATTCAAGATGTAACAAAAGAAATTGCAGAAGTTGAAAAATTAGATGAACCAAGAGGAGCTTTAGTAGCAAGTGTTGCACCTAATAGTCCATCTGAAAAAGCTGGGGTTAAAAGTGGAGATATTATCTTGGAATTCAATGGTGAAAA
This sequence comes from uncultured Pelagibacteraceae bacterium, assembly GCA_902573465.1. GTDB lineage: Bacteria > Pseudomonadota > Alphaproteobacteria > Pelagibacterales > Pelagibacteraceae > Pelagibacter. The sequence continues at coordinate 27,184 of CACGJX010000008.1, read as the reverse complement.
AATAAATCAAATGAAAGAACTTCCAATAATTGTTGCAAGAACTGAAGTTGGAAAAAAAGTAAAAGTGAAAATTTGGAGAAATAAAAAAGAAATTATCAAAACGATTACACTTGGAAGACTGGAAACTTCAGAAGATTTTAAAATTTCAGAAAAAAAAGAAGAATTACCAAAAGAAACTTTAATAGAAAACCTTAATATAAAAGTAAGAAAACTTTCTGACCAAGATATTAAAACACGAAATTTACCTAATCAAACAAATGGTTTAGTGATTACAAGTATTGAAAAAAATAGTCCTTTAACTGGCTCGATCGAAGTAAATAGTATAATTCTAGAGGCTCAAAAGAAAAAGATAAGAAATGTTGAGGATTTAAATCAAGCCCTAAAACAAGTTTTAAATAGCAATCAGAAGACAATTTTACTTGTGATCTATAATAGCCAAAATCAGAAAAGATATATAGGCGTTAAATTAGATTAGTTCATGGATTTAAAATCCAAAATTATTTTAATTTATGGACCTACTGCTTCTGGTAAATCTAAATTTGCAATTAAACTAGCAAAAAAAATTTCAGGTCAGATTATAAACGCTGATAGTATGCAAGTTTATAAAGAGTTAAAGGTTTTAACAGCAAGACCTTTTAAAAAAGATTATCAAAATATCAAACATCATTTATATGGATTTCAAAATGCTAAAAAAAATTTTTCTACAGGAGATTGGCTTAAATTAGCAAAACAAAAAATTTTGTATTGTAGAAAAATAAAAAAAACACCAATATTAGTAGGAGGCACTGGTCTTTATTTTAAAGCTTTAACAGAGGGCTTAGTAAATATTCCTAAAATTCCTATCAATTTTAGAAATAAAGTAAGAAATTTACATAAAAGGATAGGACAAAAAAAATTTTTTTTAAAGTTACAAGAGATAGATCCTATGATTAAAGATCAAATTAATTCTCTAGATGTGCAAAGATCTTTAAGAGCATATGAAATTAAATCATTTACAAAAAAATCTATGATTAGCTGGTTTAAAAACACAAAGTCAGATTACGATCACAATGATTTTTATAAAATTTGTATTGATTTTCCAAGGAAAGATTTATTAGACAGAATAAATAAGAGATCTGAAAATATGATTAAACTAGGTGCAATTTTAGAAGTTAAAAAATTTATCAAATTGAGAGTTCCAAAAAATAAAAGCCTTAGTAAAGCAATTGGAATAAGTGAGATTAAGCAATATCTTCAAAAAAAAATCCAAACAGAACAATTAATTGAGAAAATATCAATAAAGACTAGGCAATATGCCAAAAGACAGAGCACTTGGGCTCGAGGACATATGAAAGATTGGAATAAAGTTACTCCCGCAGGTTTGGAAAAGCTCTTAAAAAAAATTTAGATATTCTCTACTTAGTCTTGACCAATTAGCACAACTTCAGCTAGATTGCTTGAATGTCTAAATTATATACCGGTGCAGAAATTGTATTTAAATATCTTGAGGATCAAGAGGTTGAATATATTTTTGGTTATCCAGGTGGAGCAGTTTTACCAATCTACGATGAACTTAAAAATCATTCATCAATTAAACATATACTTGTTAGACATGAGCAAGGAGCAGGTCATGCAGCAGAAGGTTATGCAAGATCATCAGGCAAGCCTGGAGTAGTTTTAGTTACATCAGGGCCTGGTGCCACTAATGTTGTTACAGCATTGACTGATGCTTATATGGACTCAATACCTTTAGTTTGTATTTCTGGGCAAGTACCCACTCATTTAATAGGTACTGATGCTTTTCAAGAATGTGATACAACAGGAATAACGAGGCCTTGCACAAAACATAATTGGTTAGTTAAAGATATTAAAGAATTACCAAAAGTTATGCATGAAGCTTTTAAAGTAGCAACAACTGGTAGACCTGGACCTGTACTAATTGATATTCCTAAAGATATCCAATTTGCAAAAACTAATTATACAAAATTTAAAAAAGAAAAAAAATTAAACGGAAAAATACATAATAAATTTTCTGAAAATGAAATTAATCAATTAATTGATTTGATTTCAAAAGCAAAAAAACCAGTTGTTTACACTGGGGGTGGAGTAATAAATTCTGGGCCTCAGGCTAGTGAAACTTTAAAAGAGTTTGTTAGATTAATTGGTTTTCCAATCACATCGACTCTACAAGGGTTAGGGGCATTTCCAGGGGATGATAATCAATTTATCGGAATGCTAGGTATGCATGGAACTTATGAAGCTAATAATGCAATGCATGATTGTGATTTGTTAATTAACATTGGTGCAAGATTTGACGATAGAATAACTGGTAAGATCGATGAGTTTTCACCAAAATCAAAAAAAGTTCATATCGACATTGATCCATCGTCAATCAATAAAATTATAAAAGTAGATCTTGCAATAGTTGGAGATGTTAATGAAGTAATAAAGTCAGCTATTAAGAAAATAAATAAAAAACAAAATGGATTAAAAGACTCGAATAAACAAAGAATTTCAAAATGGTGGGAACAAATCCAAAAGTGGAGAACGAAAGACTCTTTGGGATTTATCAATAGTGATAAAGAGATCAAGCCTCAGCATGCTGTAAAAAGATTATATGAGCTAACAAAAAATCAAGATACATTTATCACAACTGAAGTTGGTCAGCATCAAATGTGGGCTGCTCAACACTATAAATTTAATAAACCTAATAGATGGATGACATCAGGTGGTCTTGGAACAATGGGATATGGACTTCCAGCGGCAGTAGGTGTTCAAATTGCTCATCCAGATAAATTGGTGATCGATATTGCAGGTGAAGCATCTGTATTGATGACAATTCAAGAGATGTCTACAGCAGTTCAGTACAATTTACCTATAAAAATATTTATTCTAAATAATCAGTACATGGGAATGGTTAGACAATGGCAAGAACTTCTGCATGAAAAAAATTATTCAGAGAGTTATTCTGAGGCTTTACCTGATTTTGTTAAATTAGCTGAAGCTTATGGGTGCAAAGGTATCAAGGCTGATAATCCCGATGAATTGGATGATAAAATTAAAGAGATGATCGATTATGATGGTCCAGTAATATTTGATTGTCATGTAGATCCTAATGAAAATTGTTTTCCAATGATACCATCTGGAAAGCCTCATAATCAGATGATTTTAGGTCCGAGTGATAAAGAGGAAAATAAGATTACAGGTAAAGGGAAATCATTAGTTTAATGTCATCTCCAAAATCAGCATATAGTATTCCCACTAAAAAAGGAAAATTAGATACTCATATATTTGTTGTTTGGGTTGATAATGAGTCTGGTGTATTGGCAAGAGTGGTTGGGTTATTTTCTGGCAGAGGATATAATATCGAGTCTTTAGCAGTTGCAGAAGTTGATGCCACAAAAAATATTTCAAGAATAACCATTGTAACAACGGGAACACCACAAGTTATTGATCAAATTAAACTTCAGCTAAAAAAACTAGTTCCAGTCCATAAAGTTGCAGATTTTAAAAGAGAAGATAAAAATGTTATTTTTAAAGAGATGGCATTACTTAAAATTGTTGCACAAAAAAAAAAGATAGAAAAGTGTCTTAAAGAATGCAAAAAATTTAATCCTGTAATTTTAGATAAAACAAATAAATCAGTGGTTGTACAAATAACTGCTTTAAGAAGAGAAATTGACAAAATGAGTAAAAAATTAAAACCCTATGGTCTTACAAGTACCTCAAGAACTGGGGCAATAGCTATGACCAGAGGTGCTCAAACATTTAAATAAATTTATAAAGGAGAAAAAAATGAAAATGTTTTATGAAAAAGATGCTGATGTAAACTTAATTAAAGACAAAAAAGTTGCTATTTTTGGTTACGGAAGCCAGGGTCATGCTCATGCTCTTAATTTAAAAGATAGTGGGGTTAAAGAAGTAGTCGTTGCATTAAGAGATGGTTCAGCAAGTAAAGCAAAAGCTGAGTCAAAAGGTTTAAAGGTAATGAACTTGTCCGATGCAGCAGAATGGGCTGATGTTTGTATGATCTTAACTCCCGACGAACTCCAAGCAACCATATATAAAAATCATATCGAACAAAGAATAAAAGAAGGTACAAGTTTAGCTTTTGCTCACGGTTTAAATATTCATTACGATTTAATCAAAGCGAGAAAAGATTTAGATGTATTTATGGTTGCTCCTAAAGGGCCTGGACATCTTGTAAGAAGTGAATTTGAAAAAGGTGGTGGGGTTCCTTGTTTGATGGCAGTACATCAAGACGGCACAGGTAAAGCAAGAGATTTAGCTCTATCTTATGCATCAGCTATTGGAGGTGGAAGATCTGGAATTATTGAAACTACTTTCAAAGATGAATGTGAAACAGATTTATTTGGTGAACAAACAGTTCTTTGTGGAGGTCTCGTAGAGTTGATTAAAAATGGTTATGAGACATTAGTTGAGGCTGGATACGAACCAGAGATGGCATATTTTGAATGCTTGCACGAGGTAAAATTAATTGTTGATCTTATTTATGAAGGTGGGATTGCTAACATGAATTACTCAATTTCAAATACCGCAGAGTATGGTGAGTATGTTTCAGGACCTAGAATTATAAATAAAGAAGAAACTAAAAAAAGAATGAAAGAAGTTCTAGAGGATATTCAATCTGGAAAGTTTACGAAACAATGGATGGATGAGTGTAAAAACGGTCAAAAGAATTTTCTTAAGACCAGAGAGGAATTGGCAAAACACTCTATTGAAACAGTTGGTAGTAAACTAAGAGCTATGATGCCGTGGATTGGTAAGAAGAAATTAGTAGATAGCGATAAGAAGTAAAATATTGATCCAAATTGGGCTAAAATAATTATTTTATTTTGCAATCTAAACGATAGGTTGTATATTTCGAGCACTAAAAATATTTATATGGCTGAGAAAGATAAAGTATTTATTTTCGATACAACTATGAGAGATGGTGAACAATCACCAGGCGCTTCTATGAGTGTAGAGGAAAAAATTCAGATCTCAAGAGTTTTTGATGAAATGGGAATTGATATAATTGAGGCAGGTTTTCCAATATCGTCACCTGGTGACTTTGAAGCTGTAAGTGCAATCAGTAAAAGTGTAAAAAACTCAATTCCTTGCGGTTTAGCAAGAGCTACAAAAAAAGATATAGACGCTTGTCATGAGTCTTTAAAATTCGCAAAAAGATTTCGTATCCACACATTTATTTCAACAAGTCCAGTTCATATGAAACATAAACTTAATATGACAGATGAACAAGTTTTAGGCGCTATTAAAGAAAGTGTTACTTATGCTAAAAAATTTACAGATGACGTTGAGTGGTCATGTGAGGATGGCACAAGAACAAATTTAGAATTTATGTATAAAACCATAGAACTTGCCATTAAATGTGGAGCAACAACAATTAATATTCCTGATACGGTTGGCTATTCTATACCTGAAGAATTTGCAAAAACTATAACTTCAATAAAAAACAATGTCCCAAATATTGATAAGGCTATTCTTTCTGCACACTGTCATAATGATTTGGGCTTAGCGGTAGCTAATGCTTTGTCAGGTTTATCAGCAGGAGTTAGACAAATTGAATGTACTATAAATGGAATAGGTGAAAGAGCGGGTAACGCAGCACTTGAAGAAATTGTAATGGCTATAAAAACACGAGATGACCTATTACCTTATGAAACAGGAATTAAAACTGAACTAATTAGCAAAGCATCTAAAATTGTATCAAATGCTACAGGTTTTCCCGTTCAATTTAATAAAGCGATTGTTGGAAAGAATGCTTTTGCACATGAGTCAGGAATTCATCAAGATGGAATGTTAAAAAATAGAGAGACTTATGAAATAATGACCCCAGAAAGTGTTGGTGTAAAAAAAACATCTTTAGTAATGGGAAAACATTCTGGACGTCATGCATTTAAAGATAAATTAAGTGACTTAGGATATGCTGATGTTACAGATGATGTTGTCCAAGCAGCTTTTGGAAAATTTAAAATTTTAGCGGATAAGAAAAAACATATTTACGATGAAGACATTGTTGCGTTAGTCGACGATAGTTTAATTATTGATAATAAGATAAATGCAATTAACTTAAAATCATTAAAAGTATTTGCTGGAACTGGTGAGCCCCAAAGAGCTGACATGACTTTAGATGTTTTTGGAGAAGTTAAAAAGACTTCTCAAACTGGTGATGGTCCAGTTGATGCCATATTTAAATGTATTAAAGAACTTTATCCTCATGATGTAAAATTATCTCTTTATCAAGTTCATGCAGTTACAGAAGGAACTGATGCTCAAGCTACTGTAAGTGTAAAGATTGAGGAAAATGATAGAACTACAGTGGGTCAGTCAGCTGACACAGATACTTTAGTAGCATCGGCAAATGCTTATTTAAATGCTTTAAACAAAATGCTTATTAAGAGAGAAAAAAAATCTCTGTATAAAAACATCGAACCGAAAAAATTGAAGGAGAGTATATAATGGGAATATTTGATAGTGTTAAAAAGATATGGAGTCAAGACATGGCTATCGATCTTGGAACTGCCAACACATTAGTTGTAGTTAAAGGACAAGGTGTAGTTTTAAATGAGCCATCTGTTGTAGCAATTGTAGAGCAAACTGGAAAAAAACAAGTTTTAGCTGTAGGGGATGAGGCAAAAACAATGTTGGGAAGAACACCTGGAAATATTAGTGCAATTCGACCTTTAAGAGATGGTGTTATTGCTGATTTTATAGTCACTGAAGAAATGATCAAACATTTCATTAAAAAAGTTCACAAAGGTAGAACATTCGCCAATCCAAGAATATTAATTTGTGTTCCTACTGGCTCTACGCCAGTTGAAAGAAAAGCAATTCAAGACAGTGCATTGGCGGCAGGTGCTAGAAGAGTTCAATTAATTGAGGAGCCTATAGCTGCAGCGATTGGTGCAGGTTTACCAATATCAGAGGCAACAGGATCAATGGTTGTTGATATCGGTGGTGGAACAAGTGAGATTGCTGTTATGTCATTAGGAGGTTTAGTTTACTCAAAATCTTTAAGAGTTGCAGGTGATGCAATGGATGGAGCTTTAGTTAACTATATGAGAAAAGAATATAACCTTATGATAGGGGATAGCACAGCTGAAAAAATTAAAAAAGAAATTGGTACTGCTATTCCATCAAATAATAATACCTATGCTGTTAAAGGTAGAGATTTAAGATCTGGAACTCCAAAAGAAGTAAATATAACTGAAGAAGACACAGCTGAAGCTTTAGATGGTATTTTAAGAGAAATGGTCAATGGCATTAAAGATGCACTTGAAGCTACACCACCAGAGTTATCCGCAGACCTTGTCGATATGGGACTTACTTTGACAGGCGGTGGAGCTTTATTAAAAAATATTGATAGAAGATTTTCTAAAGAAACAGGGTTGCCAGTGCACATAGCTGAGGACCCATTATCATGTGTTGCAATTGGAACTGGTAAAGCCTTGGATCAAGAACAAACATTCTCTACGATGCTGACTGAATATTAAGAAAGATGGCCGAAAGCAGAGATGATTTTATAATAGCAATTAGATCTGCTTTTTTAAAAAAAAGCACTAAACAAAAATTTTCTTTATTAACTTTAGTTTTTTTTTCAGTTTTTATAATTGTTTTATCTAATTTGAATTTCAAGGCAATAAGTGTAACAAAGTCTATCATAAAAGAAATTGTTTACCGCTCTTCTTTTATAGTTTCAATTCCAGAAAATTTTATTAAATCTTCATATTTAAATTTAACTGAATACACTAATTTTTATAAAGAGTTTAAAATAACCAAAGAAGAGTTAGATCAATTAAAATCAGAAAATATTTCAACCCAAATTATTAAAAGCGAAAATGATGAACTTAAAAGTCTTATTGATGGTTATACTACTACTTCAAATAAGATTTTAGCTAAAGTAATTGTTGACCATGAAAGTCCTTTCTTAAGATCAATTATAATTAATAAAGGAAGTAAGGAAAAAATAAAGATAGGAACAAACATTTATGATCGAAGCTACCTGGTAGGAAGAGTGATTGAAGTTAATTATACAAATTCAAGAGTATTGTTATTGACTGACTTGAATTCAAATATTCCTGTTTCTATTATACCTGGCAACGTTCAAGCAATTGTTGTTGGTAATGGAGACAAGAAAGGTGAAATTAGATATATCAAAAATGATTTAATAAATAAAATCGAAAATAAAGGAATTGCATATACATCAGGAACAGGTTCAATTTTTAAAAGTGGAATTCCTGTAGGTACAGTTGATTTAAAAGATGAAAATGAAAAAATATTAATTAATTTTTACAGTGATTTTACTCAATTAAAATATGTTTTTGCAGAGATTGACGAGCTTGTTCCCACATCTGTTGAAACTAAAGAAAATGATCAAACAGAGGTCTCTTCTAATACTGAACAAATAAAATTAGACCTAATAAGTGACGAATTGCAAATTTTAGAGGATAGTAACACTAAATTTTTGGAGGAAAACAAAGAATTAAATACTCTTACTAACGAATTAAATAAACAAATTGAGATATTAAAAGCAGAAAACGATTTTCAAAAAAATGTTATTCAACAACACAATTTAGACCAAGAAGAGTTAGAATTTTTAAGATTAAATTTAATCTATAGCTCTAAGTGTCAATCGAAAAAACTCTTTAGCACTGGGTTTAAAGTAGGCACCCCAGAATATAAAGAATGCATTATGAGAAAAGGGAAGATAAGTGATTAGATTTCAAAAGAAAAATTTATTGTACAAGGTTTATACTTGGTTACCAATTCTTGCTTTATTTATATCCGTATTTAATGAATTTGATTTGAATTATCTAAACATTGATTACTTTTCATTTAATTTTCCATTTATATTAATCTTTTATTTTGCGCTAAAAGCTTACCAAAAGTTTGATTATTTTTTAGTTTTTTTAGCTGGACTATTTAATGACGCTGTTGTTGGTTTACCACTAGGGATAAGTTCTTTGTCCTATATTCTAATTTGTATATTTGCTACTTATCTCAGAAATATAACAATTAGTCCAAATTTAATAAAAGATTGGTTTTATTTTTTGTTTATAATTAGTTTAATAAATTCAATTAATTTTTCTGTTCTATTTTTATTTTTTTCTTACGAGCTGGATATTACACTTTTCATTGTCAATAACTTTTTTACATTTTTATTTTACATAATATTTTCAATCTTTTTTAAGAGGTATTTAAAAAGTTTAGATGATTAATATAAGTGATAGCGCAACTAAATTAAATTCTTTAAATCGAAGAATGTTTATTCTGGCAGCTGCTAAGATTATTATTTTAGGTGGAATAGTTAGTAGATTATTTTTTTTACAAGTTAAAGAGAACAAAAAATATTTAACACTTTCAGATAAAAATAGAATTCGAGAGTGGAAACTACCTCCTATCAGAGGAGAATTTCAAGACTATTTTGGAAACATTATTGCCGGAAACTTTGAAGCTTACCAACTTCATATAATACCAGAGGAGGTAGAGGATTTTAGATATGTAATTTATCGAGTGAAAGAATTATTAGAATTAAGTGAAAAACAGTTTAAAAAAGTTATAAAGAAAAAGAATGAAATAAAACCTTGGGAAACATTAATTGTAGCAGATAATTTAAGTTGGGAAAAATTTTCAAAAATTAATAACCACCTGTATGATCTTAATGGAGTTAAACCAGTTATTTCAATATCAAGAGATTATCCATATAAGGAGAATTTTACTCATATTTTGGGCTATGTTAGTCAGGCGAATGAAAATGACCTTTTAACAAATGAAAATATAAAAGAAAAATTTGTACCTGGATTAAAGGTTGGAAAAACAGGTTTAGAAAAATCATTTGAACAGAAATTAATTGGGTCAAATTCTGTGGAGCGATATGAGGTTAATGCTTATGGTAGAAGGATTAGTCAATTAGCATTTCAAAAAGGAGATAAAGGAGAAACAATCAAACTAACAATAGATACAAAAATTCAAGAATTAACTAATGAGTTACTAAAAGAAAAAGCAGGATCGATATGCGTAATGGATATTTATACAGGTGCGATTGTTGCAATGCATTCTTCTCCGTCCTTTGATCCCAACTCTTTTGTTTTTGGAATAAGTCAAGATGAATGGCAACTGATAAGAAACAACCCAATGAAACCTCTTGTAAATAAATCATTATCAGGAAATTACTCACCAGGATCAACCATAAAACCTATAGTTGCCTTATCCGCTTTAGAAAATGAAATTATTAAACCAGATTTTACTGTTCAATGTAGAGGACACAAAAATCCATTGGAATTGTATGGACAAACTTATCATTGTTGGAAGAAAGAAGGACACGGATTTGTAAACTTAAGAGAAGCGATGAAGCAATCTTGTGATACATATTTTTATGAGGTCGCAAGGCGATTAGGTGTAGATCGATTAAGCGTTACTGCAAAAAAATTTGGATTGGGGCAGAAAGTTTTTAAAGATGTATTCGATAATGAAAAGAGTGGTTTAGTTCCTAATACAGAATGGAAAAAAAATGCATTAGGAAGAAATTGGGTGCTTGGTGAAACAATAATTACTGGTATTGGCCAAGGATTCATTCAAACAACTCCAATACAATTATGTTTGATGACTGCTCAAATAGCTAATGGTGGATACAAAATTTATCCTAAAATAGTGGCAAATGATGACAATCAATATGCAGATAAGTTTACACCATTATATAAAAAGTCTCGAAATATTAAGATTGTTCAAGATGCAATGTTTAGTTCTACAAACGAAGTAAGAGGAACTTCTTATAGATCTCGTTTGGATGATCCTAAATATCGATTTGCTGGAAAAACTGGAACCTCACAGGTCAAGAAAATAACTGAACGAGATCGTGAGTTAGATCTTAAAACATTTGAAATTCCTTATGAAGAGAGAGATCATGCTTTATATGTAGCTTTTGGGCCTTATAAAAGTCCAAGGTATGCGTTAAGCATAATTATAGAACATGGTGGCTCTGGAGGAACTGTTGCAGCTCCATTAGCCAAAGAATTATTTAAAATGATAATTGATAGACATGAAATAAGAAAAAATTACGACAACAAAAAATATTTGGATATCTAATGTACCAATATAGAAGATTTAATAACAAAAATGGTTTTTTCCAAAAATTTGGAAATTTAGATTATGTCCTTTTATCATGTCTTCTCATTCTTGGATTTATTAGTCTTGCTACAATGTATTCTACTGACGGGGGTGAAGTTTTATTTCATACAAGAAGTCACTTCATAAAATTTGTTGTTTTCTTTTCAATGATGCTTGTGATCTCATTTATCAACATAAAATTTTGGTTCTCTCTTGGTTATTTATCTTACGCAGTTATTTTAGGAATGTTAATTTGGACTATAAATTTTGGTATTACAGCATCAGGATCAAAAAGGTGGATTGATTTATATTTTTTAAATCTTCAGCCATCCGAATTGATGAAAATTTTTATTATTTTATGTCTAGCAAAATATTTTCATAGAATGAAATCTCAACATGTTAACTCTTTTTATAGTATTTGTTTCTCTTTAATAATTATTTTTGTTCCGATGAGTTTGGTGATTATACAACCAGATTTAGGTACCTCATTACTTATTGCACTTAGTGGTATTGTTGTTTTGTGGTTTGCTGGACTAAATCATAAATATTTTTTTTATTCTTGTTTACTATCAATCATTTCTTTACCAATTATCATTTCTTTTCTAAAACCTTATCAAAAACTTAGAGTATTAACTTTTCTAAATCCAGATAGAGATCCTCTAGGAGCTGGTTATCAGATTATCCAATCTAAAATTGCTGTTGGATCAGGAGGTTTCACTGGTAAAGGTTTTTTAAAAGGAACACAAAGTTATCTAGAATTTCTACCTGAGAAACATACAGATTTTATATTTACCCTTTTTTCAGAAGAATTTGGTTTTATAGGTTCAGTTTTGTTACTTTTAATTTATAGCATAATAATATACCGAGTTATAAGAATAGGAGCGCTTTCAAGAAGTTATTTTGCAAAATTATTTTGTTACAGTTTTGGAACATCAATTTTTATATATGTTGTAATAAATATGAGCATGGTTTTAGGTCTACTTCCTATTGTAGGTTCACCTTTACCGATAATGTCTTATGGTGGTTCATCAATGTTAGCCACAATGATCGGATTTGGAATTGTTATGAGTGCTAAAACTCACAGCCAACAATCTATTGCATAAGTATAATTTGTCGCTTAATCATAATTAATATTTCATTATATAGTATTTGCATGAATAAACTTAAGGTAGGTATAATTGGAGCTGGTATTCAAGGTATTTCTAATGCTTTATTTTTGCAGAAAAAAGGTTTTGATGTAACGATATTTGATAGAGAAAATCCAGGAAGCCCTGTAGCATCTTACGGTAATGCTGGTCATTTTTCTCCCTATGCTTCATTATCTTTAAATAGAACTGATATTTTATTAGATGTTCCTGCCATGTTAATGAGCTCAACAGGACCTCTTGCTCTTAAATGGAACTATGTTCCAAAAATGATCCCTTGGTTTATGAAATTTATATTGAACACCACAAAAAATAAAATGATGCACACTGCAAAAAATATGCATCAAATTTTAGATTTAGCCTTACCAGCCTATGATGAATTATTTGATGAAGTTGATATTGAAGGTTTAGTTGAAAACAAAGGAATTTTATATATTTGGAATGATCAGGATTTAAAAAGTAGAGAATTGGAAATTAATGTAAGGAAAGAATTAGGAGTTCAGCAACAACTTGTAAATAAAAAAGAAATTCATGATCTAGAGCCTAATATAAAACCTTTTTATCACGCTGGTGTTTATTATCCTTACGCGAGACATGCAAGGAATCCAAAAAAAATTCTGCTTAAATTTTTTGATTTATTTCTTAAAAAGGGCGGGCAATTTAAAAAAACGGAGGTTAAAAGTATAGAATTTCAAGATGAACAACCAATATTAAAGACTGATACAGATAAATTTTTATTTGATAAATTGGTGATAGCCTGTGGAGCCTTTTCAAAAAAATTAACTGATAATTTAGATGAAAAAATACCTTTAGATACCGAGCGTGGATATCATGTTCACTTTAAAGATTGTGACCATCTTTTACAAAGACCAGTTATTTTTTCAAATCGAGGATTTGGAATTACTCCAATGGAACAAGGATTAAGAGTTGTAGGCACTGTCGAGTTTGGTGGATTGAAAAATCCTTTATCAAAATCTCGTATTAAAAATTTGATTAATAACGCTAAGTACATGTTAGGAGATTTACCCGATCATGAAGATGAATGGTTAGGATTTAGACCAACATTGCCAGACTTTTTACCAGTTATGGGTCCGTCAAAAAATCATAAAAATGTGTTCTATTGTTTCGGTCATCATCATTTAGGATGGACATTAGGACCAATATCTGGAAAGATTGTGTCTGGAATGATAGCTAAAGAAAACACTAATTTAAATTTAGCCCCTTATAGCTCAACAAGATTCAATTAATAAAATGCAAAATACCAAAGCATATATCATGCTGGTATGCGCAACTTTATTCTGGGCTGGTAATTTTATGGTTGGCAAGTATGCTTTCTTGGTTGAGATACCTCCTCTTACTTTAGTGTTTTATCGTTGGCTTCTTGTTTGGATCATATTGTTACCTTTTACTTTTAAAGAAATAATCAAATATAAAGATACGATTTTAAATAATTTACCTTTATTATTCTTTTTGGGATTTACGAGCGTTGGTTTATTTAATTCTTTTACTTACTTATCTTTAATTCATACCCAAGTCATTAACGCGTCTCTTTTTAATACAGCTATTCCAGCTATAATAATTTTACTTTGTTTTTTATTTAAAGTTGAACAAACTAATAAGTATCAAATTTTAGGCCTTATTATTTCAGTGATTGGTATTCTAGCGATTATCACTAGACTTAAGTTAGACATTTTACTTTCCCTAAATTTCAATAAAGGGGATTTGATAATGATAGGAGGTGTTATCACTTGGGGAGTTTATTCAACTCTCCTTAAGAAAAAAAAATTCACTTTACCACTACTAACATTAGTTCATATTATTTGTACGTTTGGTTTAATAATTATTTTTCCACAATTTTTATATGAATACTCTAATGGAGAATTAATTAAGTTCGATATAAATATAGTTTACACCTTGATATTTTTAGCTCTTTTTCCAAGCATAGGCTCTTATTACTGTTGGGCTGGCGCAGTATCTTTAATCGGTGCAAATAGAGCAGGAATATTTTTATCTTTAATTCCATTATTTAGCACAATAATGGCAATATTTTTTTACAACGAAAAATTTCAACTTTTTCATTTGATTGGAGCAATTTTAATTATATTAGGTTTATTTTTATCAAATAAGGAAATTAAAAATGCTTAAGGTTGCTATATTAGATGATTATCAAAATATTTCACAACAATTCGTTGATCTTGAAAAACTTTCAGGCAAGTATGAAATTAAAATTTTTAGCGAACCTTTTGAAGATGAGGCTGACGCTTTAGATAAACTTTCAGATTTTGAAGCTTTATTAATTATGAGAGAAAGGACTCCCATAACAAAAAACTTAATTGAAAATTTAACAAATTTGAAATTTATAATAACGAGTGGATCAACCAACAAATCAATTGATTTAGATGCAGCAAAAAAAAAGGGGATTATTGTTTGTGGAACAGAAAGTAATGATAACTCAACATCAGAATTAACCTGGGCTCTAATTCTTGGACTCGCAAGAAATTTAAAAGAAGAAATTGATAATATGTATCAAGGTTATTGGCAAACTTCTGTAGGATTGGAGCTTAAGGGAAAAATTTTAGGATTAATTGGATTGGGTGTGGTGGGATCACAAGTTGCGAAAATTGGAAAAGCTTTCGGAATGCAAGTAATGGCATGGAGCGAAAATTTAAATTTAGATACTTGTAAAGAATTAGATGTGCTTCCTTGTTCTAAAGAAGATTTGATAAAAAATTCGGACTTTATATCTATTCATGTAAAAGGAGGCGAAAGATATAAAAATTGTATCACTCTAAAAGAGTTCGATAAAATGAAAAAGACATCATTTTTGATCAACACTTCTCGTGGATCGATTGTAAATGAAGATGACTTAATAATAGCGTTATCAACCAATGAAATTGCTGGGGCAGGTATCGATGTTTTTGAAAAAGAGCCACTTGGAGAAAATAATAAATTAAGATTTTTACCTAATGCTTTATTAACTCCCCATATTGGTTTCGTGACGGCAGAAAATTATAATATTTTCTATAATCAAATGATTGAGGCACTTGAATCTTGCGTAAATAATAATCCAATTAGAATTCTTAAATGAGACTAAGAAGTTTAAAATTTTTATTAAATTCAAAAAATAACTTCTTAAGAAAAGTATATTTTTTTTACAATATATATTTGAGGAATTTTAAATATCTCAGAGGACGATCTCAATTTAATGAAGACACGTATATAAGTAGTTTTTTTGAGAAGGATTATAAAGGTAAATTTGTTGATTTAGGGTGTTTTCATCCTACGAGAGATAATAATACTTTTAAATTTTATAAAAAAAAATGGAAAGGTATTAATGTTGATTTAAATCCAATCACCATTGAATTATTTAATTTTTTTAGATCTAATGATACAAATATCAATTGCGCTATCAGCGATAAAAAAACTTTAAAAAAAATGTACTTTGTTAATGATTTCTCTCCACTTAACACTTTAGATATAAATCATCTAAAATTTTTAAAAAAGAATTTTTTATTTAAAAATAAAGACTTTCAGGAAAAAAAAATAAAGACAGAAAATATTAATAATATTTTAAAAAAACATAAATTTGATAAGGTGGATTTTCTAAATATTGATCTAGAGGGTTTAGAGTATGAAGTTATTAAAAGTATTAATTTTAAAAAATACAAAATAAAATTAATTTGTATAGAAATTTTAGACCATAATAAGCTTTCCAAAAACAAAAGTAAAAAAATACTGGGGATTTTAAAAAAAAATAATTTTAAATTTTGCAAAAAAATAGGTGTTAACTCAATTTTTAAAAATATTTATTTTTAATTTATTATGGAATTACCAATAGTTAATCATAAAGACTACTTCGCTAAAATTGGTGATGACCATAGGTTTCCAATAAATAAATTTGGGGCATTAGCGGATTATCTAATTAAAGAAAAAATAGTAAGTAAATTTCATATACCTTACCCTTGTTCAGATGAAACATTGAAAAGAGCGCATTCTGAAAAATATATCATGCAAATAAAAAATAAAACTTTAAATCATGATGCAATAAAAAAAATTGGATTTCCATTAGTTGATAGTGTCGTTCAAAGATCTTTAGTTGCAACTGGAGGAACAGTGCTAGCATCCAAACTTGCGATTAGTTACGGTTTAGCTTGTAATACTGCAGGTGGAAGTCATCATGCAAATTTTGACAGTGGAGCTGGTTATTGTGTTTTTAACGACGTAGCTGTGGCAGCTCAATATTTACTTGATAGAGGTTTAGCAGGTAGAATTCTAATATTGGATCTTGATGTTCATCAAGGAAACGGAAATTCTGATATTTTTAAAGAAAATAAAAATGTTTTTACTTTTAGTATGCATTCAAAAACAAATTATCCATTAAAAAAATCAAAAAGTGATCTTGATGTAGAACTTGATGATAATATGGAAGATAATGACTATATAAAAATTTTAAAGTTTTATTTAGCTCAAATAAATAATGAGAATTTTGATTTTGTTTTTTATATAGCAGGAGTAGATATTCATTTTAATGACCGTTTAGGAAAACTTAAAGTTTCAGATGAAGGAATAAAGACTAGAGATAAATTAGTGACAGAGAATTTTTTTTCAAAAGGCATACCTTTATGTGGTGTTTTAGGTGGTGGTTATAATAAAGATTTTAAAAAACTTGTCGAATTACACTCAATTTTGCACCAATCATGTGCTAAACTAATTTAAAAGATGGATAAAAAAAACCCTAACTTAACAGTTGAACAAAATTTAGTTATGTTTGAGGATGGAACTGAGCCTCCAGGATCAAGTGAATTAAACAATGAAAAACGTGATGGCTTTTATCATTGTGCAAATTGCGATGTAAAATTATTTTCATCTAATAGTAAATATGAAAGTGGATCAGGCTGGCCATCATTTTTTCAATCATTACCTGATGTTTTTGATACTAAAACGGATCATTTACTTGGTTATCCTCGTACAGAGTATCATTGTAAAAATTGTGACGCACATCATGGTCATATTTTTGATGACGGACCTCAACCTACTGGCAAAAGATATTGTAATAATGGTATTTGTTTAGTGTTTAAAAAAAAGTCTTAAAAAAATTGAATTAAACTCATTGTTTATACTGATAATTAAAAGCAAAATTATTCAACTTTTAATTTAAATTAGGGAAAAAAAATCAAGGAATTCCAGCAGTTTTTTTGTGATAATTTTGCAACAATTATATAAAAAACTAAATCGTAGCTATTTAAATTTTAAAATTTGGTCAATTGATGATATTAGAGTCTTCATTAATATATATTAATTTAAGTTAAGAAGGAAAACTTATGAAAAACTTAAGAACAAAAATAGCTATTTTAGCAATATCTTTTGTTTCTTTCCTTGGAATTCAATCTGCATCTGCAGTTGAAGGCCTAACAGTTGGTATTGCAATGAACAAAACCGCTGCAATGGGTACTGGTAAAGAAACAATGACAGGTAGTGGTGCAGCCACAACTCAAAAAGACGTTACTGAAGAAGACGGTGCTTTTGAAGTAGATGTTGCTAGTTTATTTGTGGAATATGCTGTGAGTGATGTAGTATCAATAGGTATTGAAAGAATGGCAGAAGATATGACTACGCCAGAGAATAAAAACGTTCAAAACTTAGATACTTCAGCAACTGCGGTAAACAACACAGTTAAAGCTACATTTAAAGACCACACAACGATCTATGCTAACGTTAACATGCCATTAAACACATATCTTAAATTAGGTTATGTAATGGTAGATGTGCTAACGCAAGAAAATCTTGGTACTGGATCAAAGTATAACGACGCTGATACTAATGGTCTTTTAGTTGGACTAGGTTACCAATTTAATGCTGACAATGGAATATTTGTTAGAGCTGAAGTTTCAGCTACTGCGTACGATGATATATCTGCAACAAGTACTGTTGACTCAAGTAAAAAAGTTGAGGTAAGCGACATGTATGGAGCTATCGGCGCTTTAAAAATTGGAAAATCATTCTAAATTTTAGCTAATACAAAATTAAAAAAAGGCTGGTTTAAAAACCAGCCTTTTTTTTTGTTCAAATAAACCTTTCTATATTGTACTTTAATATATGAACTTAGGATTTATAGGAACAGGCAACATAGTTTCAGATGTAGTAACTGGAATAAAAAAATCTAAATTTTCTTATAAAAAAATAATTATTTCTCCAAGAAATAAAAAAAAAGCTCAATATTTAAAAAAAAAATTTAAAAAAATCATCATAGCTAAAAATAATCAGTCAGTAATTGATATGTCTGACTGGATTTTTCTAGGTGTTTTACCTCGAGTGGGTGAAAATATATTGCCAAAATTGAAGTTCAAAAAAAACCAAACTGTTATTAGTTTTATGTCTACAACAAACTATTCAAAATTAAAAAAATTAATCAGAAAAAAAGCAACTATTGTAAGAGCTATTCCTATGCCGCCAATAAGATTAGGTAAAGGTCCTGTAGCGATATTTCCGCCTAATAAAAAGATTAAAAATTTTTTTAATAATATTGGAACAACTATTGAAATAAAAAATGAAAAATTGTCAAAAAACTTTTGGGCTATTTCAGGAACGATGGCCTCATTTTATGAATCATTAAATGTTTTATCAAATTGGTTGATCAAAAAAAAAACAAATAGATTAGATGCACAAAAATATGTAACTTTGTTGTATTCAGCTTTAGCTGAACTAGCACTTTTAAAATCGTCAAAACCACTAAAAAATTTAGTTGATGAACAAACACCAGGCGGATTAAATTGGCAAGGTGTTAACGAATTAAGAAAATTAGGCTATTATAGATTACTGGAAAAATCACTTAAGAAAATTTATAAGAGACTATAATCTTACTTAAGAATGCAAGATAATATTTTAGAAATAAAAAACTTATCAAAATATTTTGGTGGGTTAGCTGCTGTTTCTAATTGTTCTTTAAAAGTAAAAAAGGGTACTATAACAGGTATAATTGGACCTAATGGTTCTGGAAAAACAACTTTATTTAATTTAATTGCTGGAAATTTGAAATCTTCAGCTGGTAATGTTTTATTTAATAATGAGAACATCACTGATACTCCGTCTTATGAACTATTTTCAAAAGGATTGTTAAGAACTTTTCAAATAGCACATGAATTTACAAATTTGTCTGTTTTAGAAAATTTGATGATGGTACCAGGTGACCAATCTGGAGAAAAGTTGATGAATGCCTTGTTGAAACCTGGATTAGTTGCAAAAGAGGAAAGCCAAATCAAAGAAAAAGCAATGGAAGTAGTTGATTTTCTTAACTTAAGTCATTTAAAAAATGAATTAGCTGGAAATTTATCTGGAGGTCAAAAAAAACTATTAGAATTAGGACGAACCATGATGGTAGATGCAAAATTAGTATTATTAGATGAAGTTGGCGCTGGAGTTAATCGAACTTTATTAAAAGATCTAGGAACAGCTATTGAGAAGTTGAATAAAGAGAAAGGTTATACTTTTTGTATGATTGAACATGATATGGATTTTATAGGAAGATTATGTGATCCAGTAATTGTTATGGCAGAAGGATCTGTTTTATTTGAAGGTTCAGTGGAAGATGCAAAAAAAGATGAAAGAGTAATTGAAAGCTATTTAGGCAGAGGTTCAAAAATAAAAGATAATTGATATGGCATTTTTTGAGGGAAATAACATGACAGGCGGATATGGTAAGGGTCCAGATATAATTAGTTCATGTACTGTAAATGTTGAAAGAGGAGAAATAGTATCGATCCTTGGACCTAATGGAGCTGGCAAATCTACTGCGATGAAAGCCATGCTAGGTTTGTTAAATTTGAAATCAGGATCTGTAATTATTGATGGTAAGGACATCTCAAAACTTTCTCCACAAGATAGAGTGAAAGAGGGAATTTCATTTGTACCTCAAACAAAAAATGTATTTGCAGGTATGACAGTTGAGGAAAATTTAGAGATGGGAGCTTTTTTAGTTGATCAAGATTACACAAAAGTAATTGATGAAATTTATAATCTTTTTCCAATTTTGAATGAAAAAAGAAAACAATTTGTGGGAGAATTGTCAGGAGGTCAAAGACAACAAGTTGCGTTAGGAAGGGCTCTGATGATCAAACCATCTGTACTTATGTTAGATGAGCCAACTGCTGGAGTTTCTCCAATAGTGATGGATGAACTTTTCGATCATATAATAAAAGTAAAAAAAACAAATGTTGCAATCTTAATGGTTGAACAGAATGCAAAGCAAGCCCTGAATATTTCTGACAGAGGATATGTATTAGTCACTGGTGAAAATCGTTATTCAGGGACAGGAAAAGAATTACTTAACGATCCAAGAGTAAGAAGCTCTTTTTTAGGTGGTTAAATGGATTTTTTAAACGCAATAATTCTTTTATTAAATTATATTTTTGTTCCTGCTCTTGCATACGGTTCTCAATTAGCTATTGGAGCTATATTTGTAACTTTGATTTATGGAATACTGCGCTTTGCAAATTTTGCAACTGGAGACATGATGTCATTTGGCACAATGATTGCCATACTTTTTACATGGTACTTTCAGTCACTTGGTTTATCTCTTGGTTTTTTACCTACTGCACTTTTAGCAATACCTTTTGCAATTCTGTTTATGGGTTTATATATGCTAATTATTGATAAGTTTGTATTTAAATATTACAGGTTAAACAAAAGTCCACCTGTTCAATTAGCAATGGTAAGCATAGGGGTAATGTTTGTTACTCAGGCAGTCGTAAGAATTATAATTGGGCCATCGGATAGAAGATTTTTTGATGGTGAAAAATTCTTGATCAGAGCCAATGAGTTTAAGGAAATGACAGGTTTAAACGAGGGACTTGCTATTAAGTCAACTCAAGTAATTACAATTGTTGTTACAATAATTTTAGTTTCAACTTTATTCTGGTTTTTAAACAAAACTAAAACTGGAAAAAGTATGAGAGCTTATTCTGACAATGAAGATTTAGCATTACTTTCTGGAATAGATCCAAAAAAGATTGTTATGATAACTTGGATGATTGCTGCAATTTTAGCAACAATAGGTGGAGTTTTATATGGTTTAGATAAAAGTTTTAAACCATTTACTTATTTCAATAATATGCTTCCAATATTTGCTGCTGCTATAGTTGGGGGAATTGGTAATCCTTTTGGAGCTTTCCTAGGAGGTTACGTAATTGCTTTTTCTGAAATACTTCTGACTTACGCATATAAGAAATTCTTTATGTATGTGCTACCAGAAAGCATGGAACCTGATGGTTTAATTCAGTTGCTTTCAACTGATTATAAATTTGCAGTATCTTTTTCAATATTGGTAATTGTATTGCTTTATCGTCCATCAGGAATATTTAAAGGAAAGATATTGTGAGAAAAAATTTAAATGTAATTGCAGCTTACAGTATCATGATGGGATTAATTACTCTTGTTGGTATATTTCAATCTTGGAATATTGCTTTATCTATCTTTAATCTTTGTCTGATCTCAGCTGTCATGACGATGGGTGCTAATATTCAATGGGGTTATGCTGGTTTAATAAACTTTGGAATAATGGGCTTTACCGCGTTAGGTGGTCTAGCTGCAGTTTTAATTTCTGTTAATCCAGTTCAAGAAGCATGGAGTGCAGGAGGCACCAACATTCTATTAAGTCTATTTCTTATTATTGGAATTGTTTTAGCTGTTAGACTTGTTCTTAAAAAATATCAAAAATCTAAAATTAGAAACTATATAATTGCTGCAATTATCATTTCTGGAATAATTATTATACGACTTGTCTCTGCACCTGGTATTGAAGCAATTGAGGAAGTAAATCCAGCTAGAACTGGATTTCTAGGTGGGCTAGGGCTTCCAATAATTTTTTCATGGATTGCAGGTGCTTTTTTTGCAGGAGGATTAGCTTTTGTTATTGGTAAGGTAGCATTAGGCTTAAGAGCTGATTACTTAGCAATAGCTACATTACTAATATCAGAAATAGTAATAGCAATTATAAAACATGAAGATTGGTTAACTAGAGGTGTTAAAAATGTAATTGGTTTAAAACGTCCTGCTCCATATGAAGTTAATTTACAAGAAACAGAATGGTTTATAAATTTAGTTGAAAAATTTAATTCAGGAAAACTAGCTTTGATTTCTGATCTGTCAGAAAGGCAAGCAGTTCTTAATCAATTTGTAATTGAAGGATCATCAGTATTTGTGAAACTTTGTTATTCAGGTTTGTTTTTAATTGTAGTGATTATTCTTTTAATCTTAACTCAAAAAGCTCTTTACTCTCCTTGGGGAAGAATGATGAGAGCTATCAGAGATAATGAAGAAGCTGCCAACGCTATGGGAAAAAATGTAGTTAAACAGCATTTGTTAATTTTTGTTTTAGGATCAGCTATTGTTGGTATTGCAGGAGCTATGCTTGTAACTCAAGATGGACTATTTACACCAGGAAGCTATCGACCTTTAAGATATACTTTTTTAATTTGGGTAATGGTTATTGTTGGTGGAAGTGGTAACAATTTTGGAGCAATTCTTGGAGGTTTTGTAGTTTGGTTCTTATGGATTGAAGCAGCACCAATAGGATTGTACTTAGTTAATTTAACAACAGCAGGTTTAGAAGACACACATTTTTTAAAAGTTCATTTAATTGAAAGTGTTCCTTATTTCAGATTTTTAATGATGGGAATAGGTTTGTTATTAATTATGAGGTATAGACCAAAGGGTATACTTCCTGAAAAAATAGAAATAAAATAAGATTATGAAATATATTATCACAGGTGCTGCTATTGCTTGGGCTTTGTATATGGCAGATAAATATTTATTTTTTTAAAAAAAACCCCCAACATCGAATATGTCAGGGGTTTAATTCTTTTAAGCTAAAATTATCTTTGTTTTTTAGTTTTGAATTTTCCGCCTTTAACTTCTTGTTCTAAGAAAGAACCTTCAGCTTCACCGACGCTAGTAAAAGTAACTCCAGTTGCACCTTCGTAGTCAACTTTTTTACCTTTAGCTAATAAATCTAAACCTTTTTTAAGCTGACCTGGATAAATCTTTGTTCCAGGACCATTAGCAACATCCATTACATTTTTTGCAATTGAAGCTCTGTCAGCTGAGTTACCTGCTTGCATAGCTAAAACTATTAAAGCAGCAGCATCATAAGATTCTCCTGTGTATGGACCAGAACTATCTATACCAGCAGCACTTGCAACTTTAGCAAATACTCCAGCTCCTTTTCCAGTTGAACCAGGTAATGAACCAAAAGATTTATTTAAATCTTTTCCAAATGCATCAACTAAAGATTGGCCGATCATACCGTCTGATAAAATAAATCTATCAAATGCACCAGAGTCTAAAGATGCTTGAATAATTCCTTTACCACCTTGGTCTAAGTAACCTATTACCGCTACTGCATCTCCACCTGCTGAAGCAAGCGTTGCTACTTCTGATGAGTAGTCTGCTTTACCATCTTCGTGTGCAGTTACAGTAGTAACTTTAATACCATGAGCCTCAACAGCTGCTTTATAAACATCTGCTAAACCTTTTCCATAGTCGTTATTAGTATAAGTAATTGCTACACTTTTAATTTTTCTGTCTTTAGTAACATCAGCTAAGATTTGACCACCTCTTGCATCTGAAGGAGCTGTTCTAAAAAAGTATCCTTTATCATCAAGAGTTGTTAAACCTGGAGATGTTGCTGAAGGTGAAATCATTACTACACCGTTTGGTACTGCAACATTAGATGCAATCGCACCTGTTACACCTGAACAGTCAGCTCCCATAATTGCTGCAACACCTTGTGCAATAACACCTTCGGCTGCTGCTGTTGCTGCAGCTGAATCAACACAAGTTGAATCTGCTCTTACAACTGAAATTTTTTCACCACCAAGTAACGATCCAGAGTCTGAGGCTTCTTTAAAAGCAAGCTCTGCAGATGCTGCCATAGCTGGTGTAAGGGATTCAATTGGACCAGTAAATCCTAATATAATTCCCATTTTTACTTCTGCAAAAACATTTGTTGTAAAAGTAGAAACAAATATAAATGCAGCCACAAATAGTTTTTTCATTATTATCCTCTTTAATTGTTAACAATTTTTAAAAACCAAATTAAATCTGATTTATAAAAAGTTGCAATAAGCAAATTATTTAATTTTGTGTAAAAAAAACACCGAAGTAATTACAATTATACCTCCCAATATGAACAAAATAGTGGGCACTTCACCAAATACTAGATAGGTGAGAATAATCCCAAATATTGGAAAGAGAGAATAAAAAGGAAAAATCTTACCAACGGTATAAAATTTATAGAGATAAAACATCAGCAGGTGTGCACATAAAGATACTATCACTGCTTGATAAGATATAAGCATCCATGACTCAAAATTTATTTGCACAATATTTTCTTGAACATTACCCTCAATGAAAACTGAAATAATTAAGAGTATTATAAAACCAAAAACACCAGTGCTAGCATTTATCATACTTATTGGCAGCTCTTTTAATTGTCTTGAATAAACTTGTGCTAGTCCAAAAAATAAAGCCATAAGACTTGCAAAAAAAAGACCCAAATAGTTTTCTGTTAATTTAGGATCAAAAAAAATTATAACTATTCCAAGAAAGGATGTGAAAATCAAAATCCATTTATTTTTGCTTATATTTTCATTTAATAGAAACGCACTTGCTAGTATTCCAAACGGTATCGCAAGTTGAGATCCTAAAATTATAGGAGCAATTATTGAGGAATGAAATAATGATAGATTCATAAATACATAAACTAAAACGCCCATAGATATTGAAAATAGTATCAATGGTTTAAAAAATTTTTTATTTGGTAATTTAAATTTCCAAAAAGGTATTAGTAATAAAAATACTAATCCCATTCTTAATGATGCCATTAAGATGGGTGGAACAGAATTATTAAGAGCTAACTTAGCTACAGGAAACGCACTCCCATGAGCTATCATTATAAAAATTAAAATGAGTAAGTGTTTAAGTGGCAATTTTTTTGATTAGAAGTATTTTTTAAAGGTTTCATTAATTGATAAAACACCATAATCATTTAATCCACCTATAATCAACTGCAAAGCAACAAGCAAAATAAAACCTAAACCAATATAGGCAATCCAAAGATGTCTTTGGATATAATTAGCTAAATAAGTAGCTAATGCACCAGTCAAAACAACTGACAAGATCAGTCCAAACATCATATAACCAAAGTTTCCTTTTGCAGCACCCACAACACCAATGACGTTATCAAAACTAATAGTTATGTCAGCAAAAAGGACTTTGTAAATACTTTTAATAAATGAGGGTTCTTTTGATTTTTTTGTAGGTGATTTAACTTTTTTTATTTCAAATAAATCTTTTCTAAGGTCATTAACAATCCAGATTAAAAGAAGTCCACCAATTATTTTGACCCAATAAAATTGGAACAGGTACGTTGCAAAAATTGCAAATAACACTTTGAAAACAAGTGCACCAACTACACCCCAAAAAATAATCAATTTTCTATTTTTAGGTACAAAATTTGCAGCGATTAAACCAATTATGATTGCATTATCTGCAGCTAAGATAATATCAATGAAAATGATCTGTAAGAGTATAAGTGATTCTTCTAACAAGGTAATATTATTTTAAATAACTAATTATAATTGTTAGAATTCTGTTGTCTATTATTAGTAATTAATATTTTGATTTTTCACCAGCTATAACTGCTTTTAGCTGGTCATATTCTTTACAATTACAATCTTTTAAAACTTCAAGTCTCTCAACTGCAAGATTGTGTCTATTTGTAGCCACATATAGTTCACCAAGGTATTCATTTATACCTATATGCTTTGGATCAATTTTTAATCCCTGTAAATAAAACTTTTCTCCATTTTCAAAATCACCAAGTTTTCGAGTTGTAAAACCAAGATAATTTAATGTATCAGGTTTATTTGGAAAATTTTTGTTAGATTGAACTAATAATTTTTTTGCTTTTTCGTATCTTTTTTTCGCTTTATCTATCTCATCTTTTTTTTCAAAGTTTTTTGCTGCTTTTATATGTGTAACAGCCATATCATATTTTGTTTTAGTTTTAGAAGAACCACTATCGCTAGATCCTGCAGCATATGAGTTTGAGATAACTAAAGTAGATATAATAAGAGAAATAAATAAATTTT
The DNA here is from genome assembly GCA_902573465.1 of uncultured Pelagibacteraceae bacterium. Classification (GTDB taxonomy): domain Bacteria; phylum Pseudomonadota; class Alphaproteobacteria; order Pelagibacterales; family Pelagibacteraceae; genus Pelagibacter. Next base: position 783 of record CACGJX010000008.1, on the reverse strand, counting down.
TAATCATATAAATTTTTTCATCTTGTTTAATGTTGTTAATTTTAGTCCATTATCCAGTAAATTTTTTTTTATAGATTTAGCTGTTTCCAAAGAACTAATATTATCGCCATGTATACATACAGAATCGATTTCACAAGGTATTTGTTTCCCACTGTGACAATTAAGTGACTGAGTTTGCACCATTTTTAACACATGTTTTTTTGCTTGTTCTGGGTCAGTGATTAAAGCATGAGGTTTTTTTCTTGATACAAGATTTCCATCATCCTCATAATTTCTGTCAGCAAATATTTCACAAGCAATTTTCATATCTAATTTTTTAGCAGCTTGTTCCATTTTGGATCCAGTTGGCACTAAATAAATTAAGTCTGGATTTATTCTTTTAATTACTTTTGCTAAAGTCGTTGCTAAATCAATATCTTCACATGCCATATTATTTAAAGCTCCATGTGGTTTTATATGAGTTACATTTTCACCATGGTTAGATGAAATTGTTTGAAGAATTTCATATTGATCAATTATTAATTTTTCTAATTCAGTAGAGGATAAATTCATTCGTTCTCTCCCAAAATTTTCAGGATCATTAAAAGATGGATGTGCACCAATACTGACACCATTTTTTTTTGATATTTCTACAACTTGATTCATAGTTTCCTCGTCACCTGCATGATAACCACATGCTATATTTGCTGAATTAACTATTTTAAGTAAGTCAGGATCATGCTTGTTAGAATGATGTTTAGATTTTTCGCCTAAATCACAATTTATATTAATTTCAATACTCAT
>CACGJX010000007.1 GCA_902573465.1 uncultured Pelagibacteraceae bacterium | reverse complement strand
GGAATGCCTTTTCTTGGAGATTTAGATGAAAATCTTAGAGCAAAACGTCTTGATACCCCGAGGGTTAAAGTGCCAAAGGGTTCAATTGGTTTGACTGAGCAATTTGCCAATATCTACACTTTTGAAAGCCCAGGGGGATGGAATATCATTGGAAATACTCCATTAAATATTTTTGATAGCACTAAAGAAAAAGAGCCCAATTTAATTAATCCGGGCGATTTAGTTACATTCAAAAGAATTAGTAAAGAAAAATATCAAAATTATCATGAATAAAAACTATTTTGAAATTATAAGGGCTGGTATTAATTCAACTTTCCAAGATCTTGGAAGAAATAATCTTTATCATATAGGTATTCCATTCAGTGGAGCTATGGATAATAGAAATTATTTACTGGCTAATAAACTTACTGGTAACAATCATAATGATCCAGTGATAGAATTTGCTTATCAAGGCCCTCATTTGAAATATCATGGAGATAAAATTAATATTGCTGTTACTGGTGATGTCAGTTTCAGAATTAAAAAAGGTGACAATTTAATTGATGGAGAATGTTATCAATCATTCATTTTAGAAAATGATGACGAGTTAGATATTTTATCAACTAATAAATCTGTTTATGGATATCTAGCAATCAGTGGCACATTTGATTTAAAATTTCAATGGTCTAGTTGTTCAACTAATACTAAAGCAAAAATAGGATCTAATAATGGAGAAAAGCTATCTGTTAACCAAAAAATTAATGTTAAAGAAATTAATAATAACTTTGTGCATAGAAAACTAAATTATGTTAATACAAAGATAGAAAATATTAGAGTAATTAAAGGCACAAATTTCAATTATTTTTCTGAAGAGGGTAAGAAAATTTTTTTTAAAGATGAATTTAAAGTTTCTAAATTATCAGATCGAATGGGAATGAGATTAGAGGGAAAAAAAATAGAAAATATAATTGATACCAATATTAGATCTGAAGGCTTAGTTAAGGGTGTAATACAAGTGCCGGCTGATGGCTCTCCAATTATCATGCTCTCGGATCATGGAACTATAGGAGGGTATCCTAAAATTGGTGTAGTTGTAAGCGCTGATTTTGATAGATTAATTCAATTAACTCCTGGCTCCAGAGTCAAATTTCAGGAGGTCGATTTAAATAGTGCAGAAACTCTTTTTAAATTGTATGACTTGGAGACTCAAAATTTAATTTCACAAATTTAATGAATATTTTAAAAAGTTTACCCGGTCCATTACTGATATTTTTTGGTGCTCTTAGTTTAAGCTTTGGTGGACTAATAGTTAAATCTTTTGAAGGTGCAACTTTATGGCAAATATTATTTTGGAGATCCTTATTTTTCTCTCTTACGGTTTTAACTTTTTTGATTATCACTTACAAAAGCAAAGTTTTAAAATCTTTTTATGACTCTGGATTACCAGGTTTTATTGGTGGATTAATATTATCTATTGGTTTCTGTGGTTATGTTTTTGCCATGTATAACACCACTGTTGCTAATACTAATTTCATCATATCACTTCAAATCTTATTTTTAGCTATATTTGGTTTTTTTTTCTTAAAAGAAAAAATTAATTTAATTACGTTAATTTCAATTATTTTAGCAATGTCAGGAGTGCTGTTGATGGTTGGAAATTCATTATCTCCAGGAGAATTATCTGGAAATTTAGCAGCTTTCACAATGCCAATTACTTTTGCAGTTTTAATAATGATCGTTAGAAAATTTCCATCAGTTGATATGGTCCCAGCACAGTTCGTTGCAGGTATAAGTTCATGTCTTATTGGTTTATCACTTTCACCTACAATAATGATTTCACCTCATGATATTTTTTTAGGTTTTTTAGCAGGATTTTTTCAAATAGGTTTCGGTTTTATATTTATAACAATTGGTGCAAGAACAACTCCTTCTGCGATGGTTGGAATAATCATGCTATCCGAATCCGTTCTTGGTCCTATTTGGGCTTTTCTTTTTGTAAACGAAATACCTTCATTGTATGGATTGATAGGAGGAGCAATAATCCTTTTTGCTGTATTACTACAGTTTTACACGCTTTTAAAAAAGCCAAAAGCAATCGTTTCTAATTGACATTTTATGTCACTTATAGGACTATTGATTTACGGGAGAGACTACAGATTATCGTAGCGCCGAAGGAGCAACCGCCCAGGAATCTCTCAGGCAAAAAGGACCGTAACATATTAACTCTGGAAAGAGATTTAATTCTCGCCGAAGGAGCAAAACTCTCAGGCAAATATACAGATGGGTATAATGAGTTAATATGGAAATAAAAAAAACATCACTTTACCAATTACATCAGGATTGTAATGCAAAGTTTGTTGAATTTGCAGGTTATCAGATGCCAATCCAATATTCTGAAGGTATTGTAGAGGAGCATAAATTCACAAGAAATCACTCTGGTATTTTTGATGTTTCACATATGGGTCAATTATTTATCTATGGTGGTGAAGAATTAATTCAAGATTTAGAAAAAATTTTTCCATTAGATTTGAAAAATTTGAAATTAAATCACTCTAAATACAGCTTTTTAATGGATAAAGATGCTGGGATACAAGATGATTTAATCATTACAAAAATTGATGAAGGTTTTTTAATAATTCTTAATGCAGCCTGTAAAGACAATGATTTTAAAATCTTAAAAGAACTTTTAAAAGAAAAGTACAAAATGGTTTTGGATGAAAGTAGATCTTTAATAGCAATTCAGGGACCTAAATCATCGCAAATCTTAAATGATGTTGTTGATGGAGTAAAAGATTTAAATTTTATGTCTGGAAACTGGTTCTTATTTGATAATCAAAAAGTATACATTACTCGATCGGGGTATACAGGTGAAGATGGTTTCGAGATATCAATTCTAAATAATTTCGCGGATAAATTGACTAGAGAATTAATTGATAAAGGTTCGAAGCTAGTGGGTTTAGGAGCAAGAGACACATTAAGGTTAGAAGCTGGTTTATGCTTGTATGGTCATGATCTTGATAAAGACAAAACCCCAGTGGAAGCAAATTTAAATTGGGCAATTTCAAAAGAGAGAATATCTAAAGGAGACTTTATTGGTTCAGATATAATTATTAAACAATTGAACAATGGTGTTACAAAAATTAGAGTTGGAATAAAACCTGAGGGAAGAATAATTGCCAGAGAAAAAACAAAGATATTTAATCAATCCGATGTTCATATTGGAGAGATAACTAGTGGTACATTTGGGCCAAGTGTAAATGGACCTGTAGCAATGGGATATGTAGAAAATGAATTTTCAAAAAAAAATACCAAAGTATTTTTAGAGGTGAGGGGCAAAAAATATGCAGCAAACATTTGTAGCCTACCATTTTATAAAAAAAGTTATGTAAAAGGAGTAAATTAATGAGTGAAGTAAAATATTCTAAAGAGCATGAATGGATTAAATTAGAGGGTGATGTAGCAACAATCGGCATAACAAAGCATGCAACAGAAATGCTAGGAGATATTGTGTTTGCTGAGCTACCTGAGAAAGGTTCTAATGTTGAAAAAGATGGCACTGCAGGAGTTGTTGAGTCTACTAAAGCTGCAAGTGATGTTTATACTCCAGTTAGTGGTGAAGTTGTTGATACAAATCAAGAAATTGTAGATGATCCATCCAAAATAAATCAAGACCCTGAAAATTCTGCTTGGTTCTTTAAATTAAAGATAAAAGATAAATCTGAAATGGACTCTTTAATGAACAAAGATGACTATGATAAATTTGCAAAGGAGAATAATACCTAATGTTACATAATTCTGAAAAAGATTTTATAAAAAGACACATTGGTCCATCTGAAGATGATCAATCTAAAATGTTAAAAAAATTAAATTATAAATCATTAGATGATTTAATTAACAATACTGTTCCAGAAAAAATACAGTTTAAGGGTGAACTTAATATTGGCGAGTCTAATTCAGAGTATGAAGCATTAAGAAAATTAAAAGCAATTTCTAAAAAAAATGAAATTTACTCAAATTTTATTGGCATGGGTTATTACGGAACTTATACACCATATGTAATTTTAAGAAATATATTAGAAAATCCAGGCTGGTATACCTCATATACACCTTATCAGCCAGAAGTAGCACAAGGAAGATTGGAAATGCTTTTAAATTTCCAACAAATGATTGTTGACTTTACAGGAATGGATATTGCAAATGCATCTTTACTTGATGAGGGTACAGCAGCAGCAGAGGCTATGGGTTTAAGTTATAGACTTGATAAAAGTGACAGTAATTTAGTTTTTGTCTCAGAAAATTGCCACCCTCAAACTGTTGAGGTTATAAGAACTAGAGCAGAACCTATGGGTCTCAAAGTTCTTGTTGGAAATGAAGATAAAGTTTTAGAACAATTAAAAGAGGATATTATTTGTGGAATATTACAGTATCCTGGGACTTTAGGAGATATTAAAGATCCAAGCGAGGCAATAAGTAAAATTCATAAAAAAAATGGTAAAGCTATTTTAGCTTGTGATCTTTTAGCGCTTGCTAAGCTTAAAACGCCTAGGGAACTTGGGGCTGATATTGCAGTTGGCAGTTCACAAAGATTTGGTATTCCAATGGGTTATGGAGGACCACATGCAGCATTTTTTGCAACGAAAGATGAATTTAAGAGATCTATGCCAGGTAGAATAGTTGGTGTTTCAGTAGATAGACATGGAAACAAGGCTTTTAGATTGTCACTACAAACTAGAGAACAACATATTAGAAGAGACAAAGCTACAAGTAACATTTGCACCGCTCAGGCTTTGTTGGCCATAGTATCAGCAGCCTATGCCATTTATCATGGTCCAGAAGGAATTAAGAAAATTTCTGAGAGAGTTTCTCAATTAGCAAAAAATTTTGCTGATAAAATAAAACAATCTGGATACGAAATATATTCTGATTACTTTTTTGATACAGTCACTATTATTACCAAAGAAAAGACTGATCAAATTTATAAAAATGCTTTAAATCAAAAAGTTAATATTCGAAAAGTAAACTCTGAAATGCTTGCAGTGTCTTTTGATGAGAAAAAAAATGTTTATAGAGTAAACCAACTATTAAAAATTTTTAATGCAGCGGAGTCTATAAAAAAAGAAGATCCAACAGTAAGTTTACCCAATTTACCAAAAAGTTTATTGAGAACTTCAAAATATTTAGAACATCCTGTTTTTAACTCATATCGTTCTGAGACAGAAATGCTTAGATATCTGAAAAAGTTAGAGGATAAGGATATAGCACTTAATAGAACTATGATAGCTTTAGGCTCGTGCACAATGAAATTAAATGCTACTGCAGAAATGATACCTATCTCATGGAGAGAATTAGCTGAGCCTCATCCCTTTGTTCCTATTGAGCAAATGGAGGGGTATCGAACATTATTCACAGATCTAAAAAATTGGCTGAGATCAATTACTGGTTTTTCAGGAGTTTCACTTCAACCAAATGCCGGTGCTCAAGGTGAATATGCAGGATTGATGGTAATTAGAAAATATCATTTAGATAGAGGTGATGAAAATAGAAATATATGTTTAATACCAAGTTCAGCACACGGAACAAATCCTGCAAGCGCACAAATGGTTGGAATGAAAGTAGTTGTAGTTAATTGTGATAAAGAAGGTAACGTAGATTTTGATGATTTAAAGAAAAAAGCTGAGCTTCACTCTGAAAATTTAGGAGCTTTAATGGTCACATACCCATCAACTCATGGAGTATTTGAAGAAAAGATTATGGATATATGCGAATTGATTCATAACCATGGTGGGCAAGTTTATATGGATGGAGCAAATTTGAATGCATTAGTTGGTATTGCTAAACCAGGAAACTTTGGTCCTGATGTTTGTCATATAAATTTACATAAAACATTTTGTATACCTCACGGGGGAGGTGGACCAGGCATGGGCCCTATTGCATGTAAAAAACATCTTCAAGTTTATCTGCCAAATCATCCAGTTGTAAAAGATTGTGGTCCCGCAACTGGAATTGGGGCTGTGTCTGCTGCTCCATGGGGAAGCTCAAGTATTTTGTCAATTTCCTGGATGTACATTAAAATGATGGGATCTGAGGGATTAAAACTTGCATCAAAAGTTGCAATACTAAATGCAAATTATATTGCTGAAAGACTTAAGGATCATTATCCAATCTTGTATAAAGGTTCTAATGGCAATGTTGCACATGAATGCATAATTGATATTAGATCGATTAAATCAGAAACAGGTATTACAGAGGAAGATATTGCAAAAAGATTAATTGATTTTGGTTTTCATGCACCAACAATGTCTTGGCCTGTAGCTGGAACAATGATGATTGAACCTACAGAAAGTGAAAACTTGTCAGAGCTAGATAGGTTTTGTGATACGCTAATTAAGATTAAACAAGAAATAGATCTTATTAAGACTGGTAAATTTGATAAAGTTGATAATCCAATCAAAAATGCTCCTCATACTGACACTGAGCTAGCTTCTGATAATTGGACACATAAATATTCTAGAGAACAAGCTGCTTATCCAGCTAAATTTTTAAAAATAAATAAATTTTGGCCACCAGTAGCTAGAGTAGATAATGTTTATGGTGATAAAAATATTTTCTGTACATGTCCAAGCATGGATGAGTTTAAAGAAGATGCTGCATAATTATTGATGAAAATTGCTGTAGTTGGTTCAGGCATTTCAGGTCTAAGTGCCGCTTATTATCTCTCAAAAAAAAATCATGTAGATTTATTTGAAAAAGAAGACCACTTTGGTGGTCACTCCCACACAATTGATTTAACGATTGGAACCAAAAAAGTTCCAGTGGATATAGGTTTCATCGTATTTAACTTTAAAACTTATCCAAATTTAATTAATTTTTTTAAGGAAAATAAGATTGAAATTGAAAAAAGCGATATGTCTTTTTCTGTGTCAGTAGAAAATTCGAACTTTGAATATTGTGGAAAAGGATTGAACGGAATTTTTTCTAATAAAATGAATTTATTTAATTTTAGATTTTTGAAAATGTTTTTTGATATCATAAAATTTTATAAAAAATCTGATAAACTTAATACTTTAAATGAGGAAATAACATTAGGTGATTATTTGGTTAAAAATAATCTTTCTAAAGAATTTATCAATTATCATTTAATACCTATGGTGTCAGCAATCTGGTCTATGCCACCATATGAGGCAAATAAGATGCCTTTGAAATTTTTTTTAAAATTTTTTCAAAATCATGGATTGTTTAAACTTAAGAATAGACCACAATGGTACACAGTTTCAAATAGAAGTAGGTCTTATGTAAAAACAATTCTTCCAAAAATTAGTGGAGAATATTTTAAGAATTATAAAGTTAACAAGATCATAAGCAAAACAAATGGTATTGATTTGTATTATGGTGGAAAAAATGAATTTTTTGATTACGATAAAGTAATCATCGCAACACATGCTGATCAAGCCTTGTCAATGATTGAAGATCCAACCGATCAAGAAAAAGAAATTTTATCTAACTTTAATTATAAAGAAAATTTTGCTTATATACATACAGATGAGTCAGTAATGCCTAGAAATAAGAATGCATGGTGTTCTTGGAACTCATCTATGAAGGAAAATGAAACTGAAAAAAACTCGATCACTTACTGGTTAAATTTACTTCAAAATTTAGAGTGCGAAAAAAATATATTCCTTACACTAAACCCCTATTTTGAAATTGATGAGACTAAAATTTTAAAAAAGGTAAAATTTACCCATCCATATTTTGATCAATCTGCTTTAAATTATCAAAGTAAGCTTAAAAATTTGCAAAATAAAAGAAATATTCTTTTTTGCGGCAGTTATTTTGGTTACGGTTTTCATGAAGATGGAATAAAATCATCCATTGAAATGTTAAAAAACCTTAATGACTAGTTCAATTTATAATGGAACAGTAATTCACAAAAGATTCAAACCAAAAATACATTTCTTTAAATATAATGTATTTTCATTATTAATCGACTTGTCCGATTTAAATTATTTAAATAAAAAAATCAGTTTTTTTTCGTACAATAGTTTCAATCTGATAAGTTTTTTTGACAAAGATCATGGTGATAGAGATGGTTCATCATTGATTGATTGGGTAAAAAAAAATTTAATAGAAAACAATATAAATTCAGAAAATATAAAGATAAAGTTATTATGTTATCCAAGAATTTTTGGATACGTATTCAACCCATTGAGTGTCTTTTTTGTTTATGATCATAATGAAAATCTAATTTCAATATTATATGAAGTAAAAAATACTTTTGGAGAACAACACACTTATGTCTTTAAGACTGAAAAAAACAACCTTTTACAACATAATTGTTCTAAAAAATTTCATGTATCTCCATTTATTGAGATGAATTGTAATTATTTTTTTAGAATTTTAAGACCTTCAGAGAAAATTTCAGTTGTAATTGATCAATATCAATTTAATGAAAAGATTTTATTCGCATCACAAGATGGAAAAAGAGTTGATTTTAATAGTAAAGAACTATTAAAATCTTACTTAAAACATCCATTAATGACTTTTAAGATTATATCTGCGATACATTTTGAAGCGTTTAAATTATGGATGAAAGGAATAAAGTTTATTAAAAAAAAATTTAAAATTAAAAATAATATTAGTTTTGAGAATTAATGAGTTTATATAACTTTTCCGACAAAATAGTTTTTAAAATATTAAAAGATATTGAATATGGTTATTTAGAAATAACAAAATATAATGGAGAACTTTTAAAATTCGGTAACTCACAAAGCCCTCTAAAAGCAATTCTTAAAATCAAAAAACCTAATTTTACATTTAATTTAATTAAAGGTGGAAGCGTTAGCTTTGCAGAGTCATATATGAGGGATGAATTTGAGACTGATAATTTATCTAATTTAATTGAGATCACTGCAAGAAATATAAAAATAATATATAAATTTTCTGGTTTACTAGATTTTCCAATGATTAATTACTTAAGGAATAAGTTCGTAAAAAATACTAGAGCAAGAAGTAAGGAAAATATTTCAAAACATTATGATTTAGGAAATGAATTTTTCGCTCTTTGGCTCGATAAGACCTTAACTTATTCAAGTGCGATATTTGATGAGCGAAATAAAGATCTATCAAATGCTCAAAATAATAAATATCAAAAATTGATCGATTTAATTAATCCGAATAATGGAGATAAAATTTTAGAAATTGGATGTGGTTGGGGTGGTTTTGCCGAATATTTAGGTAAAAAATATGATGTAAAATTAGACTGCATCACCATTTCAAAAAAACAGTTTGAATATGCAAAAAAAAGAATGCACGAATGTGGCTTGAATGAAAAAGTAAATATTGAAATAAAAGATTACAGAGATTTAAAAGAGAAATATAACTCAATAGCATCAATTGAAATGATAGAGGCTGTTGGTCAAAACTATCTAGAAAGTTATTTTAAAACGATCAAAAATAATCTATCAAATGATGGAAGAGCAGCTATACAAGCTATCACTATAGATGACAGTATGTTTGATAGATATAAAACTAAACAAGATTTTATTCAAAAATATATTTTCCCTGGGGGATTTTTACCAAGCAAAGGTATTATTAATAAATATGTTTCTGAAAATGGTTTGACTATTAAATCTTACGATTCGTACGCTGATCATTATTCTAATACATTAGTTATGTGGAAAAATGAATTTAATAAGAAATGGGATTTAATTAAAAAACAAGGATTTGATTTAACTTTCAAAAGAATGTGGGAATTTTATCTCTCGTATTGTGAAGCAGGATTTAAATCAAAAAATATTGATTTAATTCAATTTTCACTTCAAAATAAATAGAACTATGGTGCTCTTATGATCAAAATTATAAATATTAAATCAATTTTATTGATAATTTTTCTTTTCTTAACTACAAACTGTTCACAAAACAGTGCTATGAAACCAGAAGATTTTAAAAATAAAGAGCCAAGACTTATAATTGAGAATTACTTATCTGGTAATGTTAAAGCTTGGGGTGTACTTCAAAATAGATCTGGAAAAGTAACTAGACAGTTTTCTGCTGACTTAAATGGTCAATGGGACGGAAAAAAATTAATACTTGATGAAAAATTTAATTGGGATGATGGGGAAATTCAAACACGACAATGGCAAATTACAAAAATTGATGACAACAATTATGAAGGCACAGCCGGAGATGTTGTAGGTAAAGCAAAAGGGTATTCTTATGGTCCTGCTTTTAAATTTGAATATGTTTTGTTAGTTCCAGTCAAAGGAAAAGAAATGAAAATTACTTTCGATGATTGGATTTTTAAACAGGATGATCGAGTTGCTATAAACCGTGCAACAATGACTAAATTTGGGATAAAAGTTGCAGAATTAACAGTTGTTTTTGTAAAAGATTAGTTATTTCAGTAAGTCTTGAAGTTTATTTTCTTTTTCTAAGCCTCTTACTTCGTCATATCCACCAATATGTTGATCATCGAAAAATATTTGTGGAATAGTTCTTTTTCCATTAGCTTTCTTAATCATTTCATCCATAGCACCGTCAACTTTTGAAATATCTATTTCGTTATAAGTTGCATTATTTCTTATTAACAATCTTTTTGCTGCATCACAGTAATTACACATTGGACCAGTATAAATTGTTATTTTTTTCATAGGTTATAGATAATCACCTTTTTTTATTTTGCTAGTTATTTGTTTTCGAGAATACTCAAACTTTTTTCTATGTTTTATACTTTTTTGATTAACCCTTTTTCTCCATAGTCTAAAAGAGGATGGTTTTAACGATCTTCTCATTATCTTGATAACATCTGACTCCTTGTACCCAGTTTTTTTTTCTATTTCCTCAAAAGTAATCCTATCAGCCCAGGCAGCCCATATGACCCAATCTGGACTTTCAGCACTTGGCTCTGGATTCTTGACTCGAGTGACTGGCCTGTGACCTTTTTTTTTCATAAATCCTTTAAATTCAAAAAAAATCTTTAATGCATTTATTTTTGAGTTTTGATATATTAACTTAGATAGTCCTTCTTAGCCATCTTTAGCTCCCGGTTTTTAAGGACTATCCCAAAAGCTCTCCCCTTGATTATTCTCTAATTTTTGAAGTTATCTACTTTTTCTGATATTTAGTGAGTTTTCCAATTAATCCAAAATAAATTTTATTTGGTAAAAAACTCAAAATTTTCAAAATCATTGTTAAAGATTTCGGAAAATGAATCTCAAAAGAATTTTTATTTACCAAACCATCGTAAATTTTTTCTGCTGCGTATTCAGGTGTTTTCAAAAAAGGCATTTTGAAATCATTTTTATCAGTCATTGGAGTTTTAATAAAACCTGGAGAAACTAAACATATACGTACGTTTGATCTTCCAAAATCAAAATATAAACTTTCAGCAAGATTATTTAACGCTGACTTTGACGGTCCATATCCTGTTGAATTAGGTAACCCTCGGTAACCAGCAATTGATGAAACAATAGTAATAGTTCCACTTTTTTTATTTTTAAAGTATTCTTCCACTGCTTTAATACTATTTAAAGTTCCAAAAAAATTTACTTTAAAAACATTTTCAATTTGCTCTACATCAATATCTTTCTCTTTCTTTGGATCCCAAGTTCCTGTGGAAAAAAAACAAATATCTATATTTTGAAATTTATTTATAATTTGATTAAAAACTTCATTACAATTTGATTTATTAGTAACATCTAACGGAAAAGAACTTATATTTTCGTATTCATTTGAAATTGCCTCTAATAATTGCTCACGTCTTGCAGAAATTGCAACATTCCATCCCTCATTAGCAAATTTTATAGCTAAAGCTTTTCCAATTCCAGTACTCCCACCAGTTATCCAAATAGTTTTTTTATTCATTTTATAAAGATGTATAATACTTATATGTTAAAAAATAAATTTTTATCATTAATTCTTTTTTTGATAATCACTTTTTCTGCGTCATTTATTGGAGGTTTAGTCTCAATTAGCTTTAAAGAACCTTGGTATTCTAGTCTTGTGAAATCAAATTATAATCCACCAGATTGGATATTTGCACCTGTTTGGACGACACTTTATGTGATGATGACATTAGCTATTTGGTTCTTTTGGCACAGTAAAAAAAGAGATGTAAATACAATTTACATTTATTTTATACATATAGTTTTAAATGCAACTTGGAGTATTATTTTTTTTGGATTACATCAAATATTTTTTGCATTGGTTGTTCTTGTTATTTTGATAACTTTCATAATAGTCCTGATTATTAGATTTAAACGTGTCAATTTTGTAAGTTTTTACTTAATGATTCCATATTTACTTTGGTGTTTCTATGCACTATTTCTTAATTATAACCTATTGGTATTAAATTAAATGGATGATGTTGTAATAGTCGGTGGTGGTATTATTGGTGCAGCGACAGCTTATTTTTTATCCAAAGAGGGAAGAAAAGTAAAAGTAATTGAAAGAGACCCAACTTATAAATCAGCTTCTTTTCCTCTTTCGTTAGGAGGTTTTAGAAGGCAATTTTTTCAAACCGAAAATATCCTGTTAGGTAAATTTGCGAGAGAGTTTATTTTTCAAATACCAGAATTACTCAAAACGGAAAAAAATCCTAATCCTACTGCAAGCATGGTTCCAAATGGATATCTATTAATGTTTGGTCCAGAACATGCGGAAGAACAATATAAGGCTTTGGAAAATCATAAAGCATGTGACGCTGGAACAAAAAACATTAAAGGTTCTGAGTTAGATAAATTTTTCCCTTATATAAATAAAGAAGGAATAGAAACTGCCACATTTACTGATAACAAAAGCGAAGGATGGATTGATCCTTTTCTTTTTCATACAGCATTAAAAAGTAAAGCGATAGAACAAGGTGCTGAATTTGTAAAAGGTGAGGTGAAATCTTTGTCGGAAATAAATGCTAAAACAATAGTATCTGCTGCTGGATGTTGGACAAAAGAATTATTGGAAGATATTCCAGTTGAACCTCAAAAGCATACAGTCTTTAGAGTAAAGTGTCCAAAGCATATCCCCGAAATGCCATTAACTGGAGATTTAACAACAGGAGTTTATTGGAGACCTGAAGGTAAAGAATATTTAGCTGGTTCACCAAAATCAGTTTTTGATGCTACAGATCTAGAGCCGGCTTGGGACGATTTTGAAGAATTAGTTTGGCCAGCTTTAGCTCAAAGAATCCCAGCATTTGAGGAATTAAAATTAACTGGTGGTTGGGCAGGTTATTATGACTGTAATAGATTAGATAATAATGCTGTTGTAGGAAAACATCCTAAATTTGAAAACGTATACTTAGCAACTGGTTTTACTGGAAGAGGGTTAATGCAAGCACCAGGAATTGGAAGAGCTTTAACAGAACTAATTACAACAGGCTCTTATCAATCGATTGATATTTCAAATATGGCAGTAGAAAGAGTATTAGGTGCAAAAGCAAGACCAGAACCTTACGTGCTATAATTTACTATTTAATGCAAAAAATTTTTAATTTTTTTCCACTAACAGTTTATAAGTCGACACTTTCACTTTCAGAAAATGAAAAAAACGAAATGATCGAAGAAGTCCGATTGATGGAAAAAAAAAGTAAAAATTTAGATTATAAATCTACAACAAAGGCTTGGACAGGAGATACCCAAGGATTTGAATATTTGCACAATAATCCAAAATTTAAAAATTTGTTTATTCAAATTAATAATTGTATTTTGGAATATTTAGAAAGTTTATCAGTGAACTATAAAAAACTTGATCTTTATTTTCAGAGATCGTGGGCAACAATTTCAAAAAAAACTGAACATATTGATAATCATTCACATGATCAGTCACATCTTTCTATTGCATTTTATTTAAAAAAACAAAAAGACGATGCTAAGATCATGTTTTTTGATACTTCTAAGCATAATGAATTTATTCCACAGTTATTCGACTCAAGATCGCTAGCAAAAGAAAATATTTTTAAAAAACGAGATATTTTAAATTCAAGCAAAGTTGTATTTGATACTAAAGAAGATGATCTGTTGATATTTCCCTCTAAAACAATTCATGGCACAGAACAAGGAAAGTCTAATTCTGAAAGGATATCAATTTCAGCAGATATAGTATTTTTAGCTAAAGATTCATCAACACTTGAACATTTAGTTCCCCCAGTCGAAAATTGGAAAAAATTTTCTAATTAATAAAGTTAAGTACCACAAAAGGTTTTGTAATCTTTAAAAGAGGTGTCCATTTTCAGATAATCTGAAATATTTTCTTGCAGTTCATATGGTGCTTTTAAAATTTCTAATAGTTTATTAAATGGCTCAAGATTACTATCGTTGGCTTTTTCTAATGCATTTTCAATATTATGATTTCTGGGAATTACAAGAGGATTAACACTTCTCATTAATTTTGTATAATTTTCTTGAGTATTATTATTTAGTTTTAATCTCTCTAACCAATTTTTTTTCCATTTTTGAAAATTATCATCTTTATATAAGTCATCATCATAGTCTTTAAGATTCATTAAATGACAAAAAGTATTTGTATAGTCTACTTTGTTTTGATGCATCCAAGTGAGCAAATCCACAATCAAAAATTTATCTTTTTTATCCTCACCTAATAATCCAAGTTTTGTTCTCATCATCTTCAACCATTTTTCTTCATATTTTTTGCCGAATGTTTCAATTATTTCTGTTGCACTTTTAACCGCCTTATCTTCATCCTCGTCAATTAAAGGTATTAAACACTCAGCAAATCTTGAAAGATTCCACTTTGTTATAGCAGGTTGATTGCAATAAGCATATCTTCCCATCTTATCAATTGAGCTAAAAACTGTTTTTGGGTCATAGGTATCCATGAATGCACATGGACCATAGTCAATCGTTTCACCAGAAATTGTCATGTTATCAGTATTCATAACTCCATGAATAAAACCAACACGCATCCAATTAACCACAAGATCAATTTGTTTATCTATAAGCACGTTCAAAAGGTCTAAAGCTTTATTGTTTGAATTTATTAGTTTTGGATAATGTCTTTTAATCACATAATTAAGTAAAATTTCTAACTCATCTTTTTTATCACGTGCTGCAACATATTGAAAAGTTCCAACTCTAATATGACTTAAAGCTACTCTCGTCAAGATAGCACCTTGCAATGGAGTCTCTCGCATTATTTCCTCACCTGTTTTAGCTACTGCTAAACTTCTTGTTGAAGGAATATTTAGATTATGCATTGCTTCACTAATTATATATTCCCTTAACATTGGACCTAGTGCAGCTCTACCGTCACCATTTCTTGAAAATGCTGTTTTACCTGAACCTTTAAATTGTATATCGTATCTCTCATTATTTTTGGTTAAATGCTCTCCTATTAAAACCGCTCTTCCATCTCCTAACATTGTAAAATGTCCAAATTGGTGACCAGCATAAGCTTGAGCAATAGCATTACTCCCTTCTGGAAGAATATTACCGGTGAATAAAGCTGCTAATTCATTTTTATCAATTTTGGAAAAGTCCAAGTTTAACTCTTCAATTAAATCCATATTCATTAAAACTAATTCAGGATTTTTTACGGCAATAGGTTCAATATGTTCTTTAAATGCATCAGACAGCCTTGAATAAGAGTTATCGAAATTCCAATTCATATTATTCTTCATAAAGTTTATTGACTCCAGATTCTTTTTAATAATTCTTCTCTTCCACACGCTTTTTTATATCTAAGATATCTTTCTAATTTAATCTTATAAAAATCTTGATGGTATTCCTCCGCCTTATAAAATTTTTCAAAATTCCTTATATATGTAACAACTTTTTTATTAAATTTATTTTGTAAATCTTTTATGTCTTTTTCTATTAATTTTTTTTCTTCATCATTTTGATAAAATGCAACTGACCTATAACTATATCCTTTGTCACAAAATTGACCGTAAGCATCAAATGGATCAATATTAATCCAAAAATTTTTTAATAATTCTTTGAATGAAATAACTTTTTTATCATAGATTATTTCTACAACTTCAAAGTGACCAGTATTTCCATAAGTAACTTCTTTGTAAGTTGGGTTTTCAGTAATACCTCCAGAATAACCAGAAATTACTTCTTTCACCCCTTCTAATTTTTCAAATGACTCCTCAACACACCAAAAACATCCCCCAGCGAAATATGCCTTATCTTTTTGAGCAGAATATGAAAAATTTATATTAATTAAAAAAAAGAAAATTATGGAAAAATACTTCATTAATTATCATAAACAAATTCGTTATGATAAGTCCAGATTTTAAAAGGTAGCTACTTATAAGTAGCCACCTTTATTAATTATATTTGAAATTATTTCTTTTTGTATTTTGCTGCTTCTTCGGATCCACCAGTAGCTGAACCTTTACTGTATGAGTGAGCACCCATACCAGCTAACTGACCATCTTTTACAATCAAATATTGATTTCTAATTTCTTTACCTTCAAAGAAACATTCCAATATTTCTCTTACACCATCAGCATATCTTGATTGTGCAGTCAAAGATGTCCCAGAAGTGTGAGGTGTCATACCATGATGTGGCATGGTTCTCCACACGTGATCATTGGGTGCTGGTTGAGGAAACCATACGTCTCCAGCGTAACCACTTAATTGACCACTTTTTAATGCTTTTGCAATAGCATCTCGATTACAGATTTTACCTCTTGCAGTATTAACAATATAAGCACCTTTTTTCATTTTACTTATCATTGCCTCATCAAATAAGTTTTCAGTTTCAGGGTGAAGAGGACAATTAATGGTCACTACATCACAAACTTTCACCATAGACTCTACCGACTCATGAAATGTAAGGTTTAATTCTTTTTCAACAGAATCAGGTAGTTTATGTCTATCAAAATAGTGCAAATGAACATCAAATGGCTTCATTTTTCTCAATGCATCTAAACCAATACGTCCTGCAGCAACTGTTCCAATGTGCATACCTTCAACATCATATGATCTTTGAACGGCATCAGCGATATTCCAGCCACCTTCATTAACAATTCTATGTTGATTGTGGTAATCTCTCACCATTGAAACAATCATCATAACGATATGTTCAGCTACAGATCTTGAATTACAATAAGTAACTTCCACAACATCAATTTTGTTATCCATTGCAGCCTGTAAGTCAACATGGTCTGAACCAATTCCTGCTGTGATTGCCATTTTCAAATTTTTAGCTTTAGCAATTCTCTCTTTTGTTAAATAATATGGAAAGAAAGGTTGAGAAATAACAATGTCAGCGTCAACAATATGTTTGTCAGCTTCACATCCATCACCATCTTTACTATTAGTAACCACTAATTCATGACCGTTGCTCTCTAAAAATTTTCTTAATCCAAGTTCACCTGATACACATCCTAGCAATTGTCCTGGAGTGTAATCTCTTCCTTTAGGGGATGGTAAAGTCATTCCATCTGGATATTTCTCTATTTTAGGTAATTCTGAAAGTGCATATGATTTAGGCATTCCACCTTTTGGATCATCATATAATACGCATAATATCTTCATTTAATCTCCTGTATATTTATATATTTATTAATCGCATCTAACATTATTTTAGGATCCCAAGCAATGAATTATTTTTGACATGGATTAGTCTCTTTAAAAATAAATTTATGAATATTCATTCTAAAGATATTAATTATTAAATGACTTACTAATTAATCAAAGGAGACACTTTCATTATAAAAAAATTATTGAACTTCTTCTTGATTGAATGTGAAAAATATTAGGTAAAATCAGTTAGTTGACTGTTAAGCATCTATTATAAATAGAATTATTTGTAAAAAGATGGAAATAATTTTAATAAGTACAATTTATTTCAACTTATGGTTTATTTCATCTTAAGGTTGTAATGCGACATTTGGATGCGAATTGGAATGATTAAAATTTGCACAAACCATAGGCATGTGATTAACTCAATCATTAACTTAATTAAGAGGGGTAGAAATGTTAACAAGAATGTTAAAAAGGCTTGCATCTACTTTCACAGTAGTTGTAGCTTTATTTTCTTCACTCGCTTTACCTCAAAAAGTATTTGGAGCAGAAACTCAATACTTTCCTGTAGCTAGTAGCCGTGTTGGACCTTATTCAGCAATGGGGACTGGTTACTATGGGGCTCAGATTGACTACATGAATTATGTCAATATGACGGGCGGAGTGAACGGAGTCATGCTTACATGGCAAGAATGTGAAACTGAGTACAACGCTGTGAAAACAGTTGAGTGTTACCAAAGACTACTTGAAAAAGATGGTCAAAGAATAGTTGTTTTTGATACTTTAGGAACACCAGGAGCATATGCAGTTATTAACCGTATGGCAAAAGACAATGTTGTTTTAGCTCAATATGGTTATGGAAGAACTGACGGTGCTGATGGAAGAGTATGGCCTTGGGTATTTAATGCTGCAAGTCATTACTGGTCACAAATAGCTGTTAAATTAAAATTTATGGCTGAAATCGAAGGCGGAATTGATAAGATGAAAGGTAAAAAGATCGTTCACTTACACATTGACTCTGCTTATGGAAGAGAGCCATTACCGGCAATGAGAAAAATAACTTCTGACTGGGGAATGAAATTAGTTGAAATTTCAATTCCACCTCCAGGTCTAGAACAACAATCACAGTGGCTGCAAATCAGAAGAGAAAATCCTGATTGGGTTACTTTCTGGGGAGCAGGTTCTGGAATGAATTCAACAGCAATGACTAATGCTGCTAGAATTAATTTCCCAAGAGATAGAATGATGTACGTAACATTCGGTGCTGCTGAAGAGGATATGTATCCAGCAGGTGATGCTGCAATAGGAACTTATGCAGTTGCTAATGCTTTACCAGGCGAATATCCGTTAGTTAAAGACATCAAAGACAAAGTATATGGTTCTGGAAAAGGTAACTTAGCTGATCCAAATAGAATTGGTTCAGTTTACTGGAATAGAGGACTGGGTGCTGCAGTTATGTGGATTGAGGCGTTAAGAAATGCTCAAAAGATGCATAACAAAGTTGGTAAAGCAGTGACTGGTGCTGAGTTTAGAGATGGTTATGAGGCTTTAAACATGACTGAAGCTAGACTTACTGAACTTGGAGTTGGAGGAATGTTAGCTCCATTTGCTATTTCATGTGCAAACCATGAAGGTGCCGGTAAATTTGCTGTAATGCAGTGGGATGGAAAAAAATTCAATCAGGTAACTGGTTGGGAAGCTCCATTAGACCCTAAATTTATTAGAGGTTTAGTTGAAGACTCTGCAGCAAAATTTGCGAAAGAAAATAACATAACACCAAAAAAATGTGGATAATTAATTAATTTAATTAATTAATGTTCACAAGAATGGGAAGTTTAAACAATTTCAATTGTTTCAAACTTCCCATTTAAAGAAAATTAAAGTAAATAAGAAACTAATGAGTAATAATTCGGCAAACATTCTTGATATTAGAAATATTGAGGTAATGTATGATAACGTTATTTTAGCATTACATGATGTTTCTTTAAAAGTTCCCAAAGGAAAAGTAGTTGCGTTATTAGGAGCAAATGGAGCGGGTAAAAGCACAACATTAAAAGCTGTCTCAACTATGTTAGCCTCCGAAAGAGGTAAAGTTACAAAAGGATCAATCGATTATGATGGAAACTCAATAGAAAAACAGAACCCATCTCAAATGGTTGGTCTAGGAATGGTACAAGTATTAGAGGGCAGAAGATGCTTTGGTCATTTAACTGTTGAGGAAAATATTATTTCTGGAGCTTATTCAAGAAAATTATCTAAAGGAGATATTGATCAAGAATTAGAGAAAATTTATACTTATTTTCTAAGACTAAAAGAGAGAAGAAAAAGTCAAGCAGCATTCACATCAGGTGGAGAACAACAAATGATTGCAGTTGCAAGAGCAATGATGGCAAAACCTAAAATGTTGTTATTAGACGAGCCAACAATGGGCTTAGCGCCTCAATTAGTTGCTGAGATTTTTAATATTGTAAAAGAGTTAAATCAAAAAGAAGGAGTTAGTATTTTGCTTGCTGAACAGAATACTAATATTGCATTAAAAAATTCCGATTATGGTTACATCATTGAAACGGGCAAAGTCATGCTTGAGGGGACCGCGGAAAGTTTATTAAATAATGATAAAGTAAAAGAATTATACTTAGGTATATCAAAAAAAGGCAGAAAAAACTTTAGAGATGTTCTTAAAGAGGAAAGTTTAAACAAAAAAATTAATTAAAGATGGCATACGAAAGAAAGTTTAAAATAGGAAAGCCAATATTAGAGGTAAATAATATTTCACTCGCTTTTGGGGGTGTTAAGGCTATTACTGACACTTCATTTAATGTTCTTGAGCACGAGGTTAGAGCAATAATTGGACCTAATGGGGCTGGAAAGAGCTCAATGTTAAACTGTATTAATGGAATTTATAAGCCTCAACAAGGAACTGTATCTTTCAGAGGACAAGTAGTACCTAATATAACCCCGAATATCATGGCTCAAATGGGTCTATCAAGAACATTTCAAAACTTAGCTCTTTTTAAAAGAATGTCAGTGCTGGATAATATTCTAGTAGGTAGAAAACTTCACACAAAAACAAATTTCCTTGAAGTAGCTTTACAACTTCCAAAAGTAAAAAAAGAGGAGAAATTAAATAGAGAGAGATCAGAAGAAATAATAAGTTTTTTAGAGATAGAAGACATTAAAGACACTCCTGTAGGAAAACTGCCTTATGGATTACAAAAAAAAGTTGAGTTAGGTCGGGCGCTTGCAACCGACTCTTCAATAATTTTATTGGATGAGCCGATGGCCGGAATGAATGTCGAAGAAAAAAGAGATATGTGTAGATTTATTTTAAAGGTAAATGATGAACTTGGCACAACAATGGTTTTAATCGAGCATGATATGGGAGTGGTAATGGATATATCTGATAGAGTTGTTGTGCTTGATTATGGTAAAGTTATTGGCGATGGAACACCAGATGAAATAATGGCAAACCAAAAAGTAATAGACGCTTACTTAGGAGTAGAACACTAGGATTATAATATGGCAAATGAATTATTATTTTTTATGGAAGTTCTGGTTGGTGGTTTACTTGCTGGTACAATGTATTCTTTAGTTGCTTTAGGCTTTGTTCTTATTTTTAAAGCGTCAGCAACATTTAACTTTTCACAAGGAGCTATGGTTTTTTTCTCAGTACTTGCTTTCTGTGGTTTCATGCAAGATTTTAATATACCTTTTGTACTCGCGTTTATTCTAGCTGCTTTTTTGATGGTTGTTGTTGGTCTTTGCACTGAAAGATTGGTTTTAAGACCTTTGATGAATGCTAGTGAAGATACAGTGTTAATGGCCACAATAGGCTTAGGATATGTCTTAGAGGGACTTGCTCAAGCAGCGTGGGGAGTAGAAGTAAGAAGATTAGATTTAGGTATAGGAGATTTTCCAGTGCCATGGATCGCAGATAATCTAAAATTATTTATTAGTGCACTCGATATTACAGCTGGATTAGTTGCAGCTATAATGATTATCGGTCTATTTTTATTATTCAAATACACAAAAATTGGTTTAGGTTTGAGAGCTGTTGCAGATGATGCAGGAGCAGCAAGTTCTATAGGAATTCCTTTAAAACATATAATGTTATTAGTTTGGTCTGCTGCAGGTGTCGTAGCTTTAGTAGCAGGAATGATGTGGGGAGCAAGAGCTGGTGTTCAATTTGCTCTTGTTGATCTTGCGTTAAAAGCTTTGCCAGTTTTAATTATAGGTGGATTCTCGTCTATTCCAGGAGCAATTATTGGAGGTTTAATTATTGGTGCAGTAGAAAAAATATTAGAGGTTTATATCGGACCGTTTTTTGGAGGAGCTATTGAAGGATGGGCTCCATATGTATTAGCGATATTTTTTTTATTATATAGACCGGAAGGTTTATTTGGAGAAAAAATTATTAGGAGAGTTTAATTTATGAAACCAATTTTTATGACCTACACAAAAAAAGACCTGATCAACTTAGCTGTTTGTATGGTTTTGAGTGTATTAATAATACCCACGTTCATTAAAACAGAGTATTGGTACACCTCCATACTTATTCCTTGGCTTTGCCTAGCATTAGCTACAATTGGACAGCAAATTGTAATGGGGTATACAGGACAATTAGCCTTGGGTGCTGCTGGGTTTATGGCTGCGGGTGCTTTCGCAATGTTTAATCTTATTTTAAGAGTGCCGGATCTTGGTTTTGTTGGCTCACTGATAGTTTCAGGTTTAATTGCTGCGGCTTTTGGAATTTTATTTGGTCTACCAAGTTTAAAAGTAAGGGGAATTTATCTTATGGTAGCAACACTAGCCTCACAGTTTTTTATTATATGGATGATAGATAAATTTGGATGGTTTAAAAACTATGACTCTTCAGGAATTATAACAGCACAAGATATAGTAATCTTAGGAAAACCATTTACGACACCATTAGCTATGTATTTTGTATGTTTAGCTGTAACCACGATTTTAACTTTATTGGCTATGAATATGGCAAGAGGAAGTACAGGCAGAAATTGGATGGCAGTTAGAGATATGGATATTGCTGCTGAGTCCATGGGAGTTTCATTATTAAGAACTAAAGTTCAAGCATTTGCTATTAGTGCATTTTATTGTGGTGTAGCTGGTGCTCTTTTTGCATTTTGTTATCTAAAATCTTTAGAGCCAGTTGCTTTTGATATTAAGTTATCTTTTAAAATCTTATTTATGTGCATTCTTGGCGGACTTGGGACTATTAATGGTGCTTTTATAGGGGCAGCATTTATTTTACTTTTTCCAGTTCTTTTAAATGCTATAGGAAACAATGTATTTCACGGAGCTATTGATGCTACAATTATTTCATCAATCGAACAGGTAATATTTGGTCTTTTAATGATAATATTTATGATTTATGAACCTTTAGGAATGGCTAAGCTTTGGGAAAATCTTAAACAAAGTTTGAGATCAAAATTATTTTCGTCTGGTATTAAAAATCTTAAATCTTCAGCACAAAAAAGTGAATAAGAAAAAATTAATATTTGCTTTGATTATAGGAATATTAATAGGTCTTCTTATTGAAAATAATTTTATAATTTCTTAAAAAATTATTTTTAGCTTGGATAAGACTTTTTTAAAATAAATTTGTTAATAATTATTGCAAAAATGATAATTATAACTGATCCTGATATTACAGGACTTAGCAAGTAATCAAAAGAGACACTACCAATAATAACTACAATTGGATTACCACCCGCGGGTGGGTGAGTAACATTTAATAGGATCATCAATCCAACCCCGACTCCTACTGCCAATGGTATAGTTAAAAAGATTGGTAATGGAATAAAGTTTAAAAAAAGCAAACCTACGATGGCGGTAACTAAATGGCCAAAAAAAACATTTTTTGGTTGGGCAAATGGACTTTCAGGATATCCATAAAGTAAAACCATAGATGATCCAAATGAGGCTAACAGAAAGATCCCAAATTCTGTTCTATAAGTTAAGAAAGTTAAAATTCCAATTGTAATTATTGAAAATAAACCAGCTAAAAGAGATTGTTTAAGATTGCCCATAATTAGTTTGATACTATCTTTTTTAAAGTTTTGAAAGGTAACAATATACAATCTTTTTTATTAATATTTTTCTTTTTGATCAATTTTTTCAAAGAATTCCATTTTTTATCTGCAATTTTTATATCATCATCAAAATATGACTCAGCCCTATCACATAAATCGTTAATTTTTTCTTTTTTATTATTAATGGAAATTTTTGATAACAGACTAGCTGATGCTTGGCAGTATATACAAGATTTACCTTGATACCCAAAGTCTAAAATTTTATCGTTTTTTAATATAAGCTCTATTTGCATTTCATCCCCACACATTGAATTTTTTAACTTTGAGACATGTGTCCGGTTCTTAACATCTCTATTGTTTGCCGTGTCAGCAGCAATATTTAGCACTTCTAAATCCATATTTATTTTTAATTATATGAAAATAAAAACCAATCAAGAATAGAAATACGTATAGCACAACTTTAAATGGAAAAGTAAAATTCATGGCTAAAGCCATCTCATTTTTGTTGTAGTTATAAATTTTTAGATTTAATCTTCGCAGATGCTTGAATTAAAAAATCCAAAAATCGCAGTGCCAGTAGTTTTGTTTGCGGGTATTTTATGGTCTTTTGGACCTCTTGTAGTGAGATATATGGATAATCCTAATCAAGTACCATGGCAATATATTTTTGGAAGAGGATTAACAATATTTATTCTATTAAACCTTTATCTTTATTTTGAAGAGGGGATTAAATTTTATAAAAATTATCTTAAGATGGGTTATTCGGGCATTATTGGTGGAACAGGCTTAGGAATTGCAATGATAAGTTTTATTTATTCAATTACAAATACATCAGCTGCCATTACCTTGCTCTGTCTTGCAGCTATGCCTTTTTTTACTGCACTTTTAGCTTTTTTATTTCTTAAAGAAAAAATATCTTTAAATGTTTGGATCTCAATTTTTATTGCAACAGTAGGAATCATAATTATGGCGTTTGGAAGCAGTGGATCTAATTCTGTTGTTGGTTTTATTTTTGGAATGCTTTCATCAATTGGTTTCTCTGTTTTTTCCGTGACTCTTAGGTGGAGAACAGAAACTCCAAAGTTTACAACTGTAGCTTTTTCAGGACTTTTTTGTTTTGTTTTCGCATCAATAATGCTTTTAATTACAAACCAAGTATTTCTTTCAACTAGTTATAATGGAGCTTTATTTTCTCTTCATGGAACATTGGTTTGCTTAGGACTAATCTTATATTCTATTGGCTCAAAAGCTATTCCTGCTGCAGAATTAACATTATTATCATTGACCGAGGTTATTGGTGGAATTTTTTGGGTTTGGTTACCTATCTTGGGCATAAATGAAGTACCTGATACTTACACTATAGTTGGAGGATTTTTTCTATTTATTTCATTAATTTATTACAGTTTAGTAATGCGTTGGAATAAAAGATTTATAGCTTTAAATTAATCTAAGAACATGAGCAAAGATAAAGTTATTGTTAATAGCTGGAATGAATGGGATCCACTTAAGCACGTTATTGTTGGAAGAGCAGATGGTTGCTGTATACCTGCACCAGAACCTGCTTTAGATGCTAAAGTGCCTGAAGACTCAGATATGAAAGGTTCTCATGGACCACGTACCAAAGATACAGTCGATAAAGCAAATGAATTGTTGAATAATTTTGCATCAATGTTGGAAAAAAGAGGAATTAAAGTTGATCGACCTGTGCCACTTAATCATAATCAAAAAATTTCTACTCCAGATTGGGAAGTTGAAAGTATGTTTGGATGTATGCCAGCAAGAGACATCATACTTACAGTGGGTAATGAAATGCTCGAAGCAACAATGAGTTATAGATGTAGATGGTTTGAATATTTAAATTATAGACCTCTTATTAAAAAATATTTTGAACAAGATAAGAATATGCGTCATGAGACTGCTCCAAAACCTAGATTGACAGATGCTGATTACCGTGAGGATTATTTGTCAGATAAAATCGGAATTCAAAAAAGACTTAAATGGACTGAAGAAAAATTTTTTGTAACTACTGAAGAAGAGCCCCTATTCGATGCAGCAGATGTTTTAAGATTTGGTAAAGATTTGGTGGTTCAACATGGGTTTACTACAAACTTAAAGGGGATTGATTGGCTTCGAAGACATTTTAAAGATCATAGAGTCCATGCTGTTAATTTTCCAGGTGATCCATATCCAATTCACATAGATGCAACTTTTACCCCCATCAAAGAGGGTCTTATTATAAACAATCCTCAAAGAAGACTTCCAAAAGAACAAAGAAAATTATTTGAGGATAATGGGTGGAAAATAATCGATAGTGCTCAACCTGCTCATAACGAACCACCCCCACTTTGTTATTCATCAGTATGGTTATCAATGAATGTTTTAGTTCTTGATCCAAAAACAGTTTGTGTTGAAAAAAGTGAAGTTTACCAAGCGGAACAACTTGATAAGCAAGGAATGGAGGTTGTTCCAGTTGAATTGAGAGATGCATATGCATTTGGCGGTGGTGTTCATTGTTGCACAGCAGATGTTTATAGAGAAGGTGATTTAAAGGATTATTTTCCTAATCAA
This sequence comes from uncultured Pelagibacteraceae bacterium, assembly GCA_902573465.1. Taxonomy (GTDB): domain Bacteria; phylum Pseudomonadota; class Alphaproteobacteria; order Pelagibacterales; family Pelagibacteraceae; genus Pelagibacter. The sequence goes on along the minus strand of CACGJX010000007.1, from coordinate 27,729 downwards.
AAAAACTAATTTTCCTTAGTTACATCAACTTTAAATTTTTCCAAACCAGAAGAAAGGTTTTTATCAACTGGATTTTCAGTTTTTTCAAATGATTTAAGTTTTTCTAATTCTCTTTGTCTTAATCTTTCCTCTCTTAAATTTTCTCTATGTTCTTTTGCTTTTTGTTCTCTATCAAATTTTTCTTCCCACTCTTTTATTTTGATATACTCCAGCTCTTTCTGTTTTTCCTCCTCTTCCTTAATCATTTTTAAGGTTCTCTCTTTTCTTCTTTTTTCTTTAAGTTCAAGGTTTCTTTGCTCCTCTTCTCTAACTTTCAAATCAATATCCCTTCTATTTTGTGCTTCATCTCTAAGCTTTAACTCTTTTTCTTTAGCTCTTAATTCCTTACTTATTAATATTAATTCTTCATCTTTTTTTACCAATCGCGATGCCTCTAGCTTTTGTGCGTCATCTTTAATTTTTATCTCTTTTTCTTTTAATCTTAATTCATCTTCACTAAATTTTAATTTATTACTCTCTTTTATAAGTCTTTCTTCCCAAACTTTAAGATCTTTTCGTTCTTTAAGGATTTGATTTTTTTCTTTTAATTTTTCTAATTTGATAGCTTTAATCTTATTAAGTTCTTTATTTTTTTTGTAATTAGAGAAAGCATTACTTAAAAAGGATTTAGGAGCTAAGTTACTAATCTTTACTATCCCTGTACTTTTTTTTGAATTTTTTTGTTTAGTTTTTTTTCTAGGCATATTTTTATAACCTGAATAGAAACAAATATTTGACTTACTTTCAATATTTCAGTTTTGTAATGAGTTAATTTGTGCTTATTTTGAGTTTCAACCTGTAAGTGATTAATTTCTGAAAAATCTCTTAAAATTCATAATTTTTTTGCATTAAACAAATCTAAATATTATTAAAGTTAAGTGAGAAAATTTAAAAAATTAATAATAGCTTGTGACGGAGAGTCAGCAAGTGGAAAAAGTACTGCAGCAAAACTCATCTCTAAAAAATACAAATTGTTACTTATTAATTCAGGATTATTATATAGATTTGCTAGTAAAGAAATCATTAATTATAAACCAAAGAACAGTATTAGTTTTTTAAAAAAAAGATTTAAAAATATTTCTTATAAAAAAATAGTTAAATTAAATTTACACTCCGAACAAATCAGCAACCATGCTGCTATTATAGCTAAAAATAAGAATATTCGAAAAATAATAAATACTTTTCAAATGACATTGATTAAAAAAAATAAAAAGATTTGTGTAGAGGGCAGAGATATAGCTAGTAAAATATTAGCAAAAAATCCAAAATATGATTTAGCTTTTTACTTTAAGTGCAATATTAAAGTTGCAAGTTATAGAAGATGGTTAGATATTAAAAAGAAGGTTTCTCTACAAAATGTCAGAAAATCTTTAATAAAAAGAACTTCAATGGATAAAAAAAGAAAGAATAGCCCGCTGGTTAAAGTAAAAGATGCAATTTTAATACCAACAGACAAATTAACTAAAAAACAAGTTCTGTCTAAAATGTCTGAGCATATAGAGAATCTTAATTAAATCTCTCTATTTTCATCTTTAATCGGTTCTTCAATAGGCTCTGTTATAGGATTTAATTCAATTCCAGCTGGTGTAATTGTTTGAGGCATTGCAACAAACTGAGAGTCTGGATTCTCCACAGTTTCTCTGACTCTCATTCTATAAATTCCAAAAGCTCCTATTAAAGAATGAAAGAAAAATAAAAAAACAAAAAATCCATTAGAGCCAACAAGATCCATAAATATTGAACATAAAAAAGGACCACTCATTGCACCTAAACCAAATGTAAATTGAAGTCCAGCACCTGCAGCAACAAATTTATCTTTAGTTATATAGTCATTTGTGTGAGCAAGAATTAATGAAAACATGGGTAAACTGCAAAAAGAAAACAATATAAAAAATAAATAAAACCATGTTTTACTTGTTGCTAATCCATCAGGTAAATACATTTGTCCAGAAACAAATATTGTGATTAGCGCAAAAATTGCAGCTCCAAAAGTTGATGCAATAATTACTTTTCTTCTATCATAAACATCAGAAATTTTTCCTACAGGAAATTGAGCGACTGCACCAGAAATTGCTAGTAAAAAAGTTACAACTGATATTTCGAAAATGGTGAAATTCATTGATGTTCCATAAACTGCCAGCAAGGTGAAAAGAGCAGACTGAATTGTTCCATAGAAAAAAGAACTTACCATTCCAAATGGTGAGGATTTATAAAGTTCACTAAATGACATAGCATTAATTTTTTTGAAAGTGGGTGGTTTTTTTTTAGTAAGCAAAATAGGTATCAATGCTACTGAAGTGATCACAGAAACCAATATGAATGGTTCAAAATTTTTTGGAGCACTGAAGTTTAAAAAAAACATTCCGACTCCCATTGATCCATAAAGAATCACCATATAAATTGATAGAACACTTCCTCTATTTTTATTACTAGATCTATCATTAAGCCAACTCTCAGCAACTGTGTAAATACAAACCATGCTTATTCCAGTAAGAACTCTTAATAAGAACCATATAAATGGATGGATCAAAATTGAGTGAATTAAAATAATTAATGATGCCAAAGACGCAAAAGCTGCAAAAACTCTAATATGACCAACTCTTGAAATTATATTTGGAATAGTTGCTGCTCCTATAAAGTATCCAATAAAATAACCAGACATCAAAAAACCAGTTGCTGTTAAACTAAATTCCTCTTGAACAGCTCTCACTCCAAGTAATGACCCCTGGAAGCCATACGCCATCATTATAAATCCCATACCCAAAAACAATGCCCAAGAATTTTTTAAAACTTTATTCATAAAATCGCGCTAATTATCCGCCATGTATTATTAAATCAAGACTTAATTGTGACGGAGATTAAGATTTTTTTAATTTCAAAAATGAGTGAATAGCGATTGTTACAATTATAACTACTCCACCTTGAAGCGTTTCAATGCTAGGCTGTTCCTTTATGATCAACCAAACCCAAATTGGACCAATTATTGTTTCTAGTAGGAAGAAAAGATTTACCTCAGCAGCCGGGATAAACCTTGGAGCAATAGTTACTAATACAAATGGTATAGCAACACATAAAATACACATTAGAGGCACTATGATAAGGTCATTATCTAAAAGAGCAAAACTCTCAATAAATAATAAAGCAAAAGTAGCAACAAATAGCTTACCCACTACTGCAGCTGGAACTAAATTTTTAGATTTTGCAGATCTTATAGTAACTGCACCTACAGCAAGACCAATAGCAGTAATAAATCCTAAAATATCTCCATAAATGTTACCTAATTTGAGAGAGTCAAAGAAAATGTAAATAATTGCTGCAAAAGTAATAATTATTGAAACCCATGTCTTTCTATCAGGAGGTTCTTTTAAAAAAATTGATCCTAGTATAGCTGATAGCATAGGTGCAGTTGCTATCATTACTAGTGTATTTGCAACATTAGTGTTTTGAATAGAAACTACAAAAGTAATATTTGTGATACTAAAAGTAACCACATAGATTAAACCGTAGTAACCACTTGTAAAAAGTATCTTAAAAAAATTTAGTTTGTAGATTATTAACATCCCAAAAAAAACAGTTAAGAATGGAATTATTCCACGATAAAAAACAAGACCCCAAGTATCGATATTAGATAATCTAATAAATAAAGAATCAGGTGTAATAAACATCACAGCAACAAATGCAAGCAAAGATCCCTTTTGTTGGTCTGTTAAATTTTTCATGCTTTTAAATCTTTCCAAAAAGTTTTGGCAAGATTTATCTTAGAAATGTCAAATAAAGTTTTTAATCCAGTTGGAGATGTAACGTTTATATCTCCATTGAGCTTTTGATCAATAAAATCTATTCCTGCAAAAAAAATTTGCTCTTTTTTTAAATCTTTCGCAATTATTTTTGATATTCTTTTTTCTAATTTTGTTAATTGAATATTTTTTGGTATTGCACCTTTACTCATATTACTTAAATAAGAGCCTTTTTTAGGTACTCTAGATATAGCGCCACATATCTTTCCATTAATCAAAAAAACTCTTTTATCTCCCATACTTATTTTAGGTAAATATTTTTGACACATTATATGATCATGTTTTTTGATAAATTTTTTAATAAACTTTAAGCGAAATCTCTTAAGTAAATGAATGTCATTTCCACTAAAACTATGAATAGGTTTTATGATTACATGCTTATTTCTTTTAAAAAAGTTTTTTATTTCTTCAATGTTTTGAGTAAAAATTGTATTTGGCATAAATTTTTGATATTTAACAGAATAAAGTTTTTCAGAAATATTTCTTATTGAAGTAGGGTTGTTAATTATTTTTACTTTATGCTTAATTGTTTCAAGTATGTAAGTTGTCGAAATATATTCTAAATTGAAAGGTGGATCTTGTCTTATTAAAATGTATTTACATTTTATAAGATTTAATTTTTGTTTTTTTTGAATTTTATAAAATTTTTTATCTTTATAATTAAACTTTATAAAAAAACCTTTAGCTATGACTTTCGCATCTATTATTGATAAATCTTTAGGATCATAATAAAAAACTCTATACATCTTTTTTTGGATCTCATTAGCTAAAAAAACACTTGTATCTGTTTTTGGATTAAGTTTGGAGGGGTGGTTACCTTGTATGGCAACAATTTTATTTGTCATATAAATCTTTTAAATCTTCATTTTTAGAAAATTTATTAATCATATGATCTGCATTAGTTGTTCTATTATCAATAACTTTTTGCAAATGATTTAAAAACAAAGTTTCATTTTTTCCACTTTTATTTATTATATCTCTATTATCCAATCCTTTTCTCGAGATTTCTAGTAAAGTTGATGCCCAATAAAAAAGGTCTTTGCCCATTAATTGAGTATTAAAACCTTTTTGAGGAGCATCTAGATAAGCATTAATTATCTTATCCTTATCCCATGATGAGATTAAACTGTAAACTTCATCTAAATTTCCATAGAGCATCCCAATAAAGAATGCAGGACCAGCACAAAGACAATCCCAACCACAAGTATCCATAGATCTTAATTCAATATATTTTTTTAATCTATTTTCAGTAAATATGGTGCTTAAGTGTAAGGATAAATCACTCTCAGTTGGAAGACGATTTTTTATTTCATCTATCTTTCCATTCATGAAATCTTTAAAAGTATATTTATTACCTGAAATATAATTATGATTATCTAGTATAAATAAAATTGGGAAATTAATAATAAAATCAGCATATTTCTCAAAATTTAAATTTTCAAAAAATAATTTTGGAAGGCCTCCCCGGGAAGTATTTTGCCATACTTTGGATCTATAAGACAAGTAATCACTCTTTTTTTTTTCAACTATTGAAGAGTTAGCAAACAAAGCAATTGAGATCGGAACTATTGAATTTACTACTTTAAATTTTTTGAAAAAATCTTCCTCTGAAGAATAATCAATATTTAATTGTGTCCCACAAGTTCTGTACATCATATCTAGACTTAATTCTCCACCTAGTGGCATGTCATTTGTCATTAGTTTATATCTTTGTTTAGGATTATTAGGAATTTCATCAAGCTTTGAAATGGGATCAAAACCAGTACTCACAATTTTTATATTAAGTTTTTTTGTGACTTGTTTAAGTTCAAATAAATAGTCATAAGATTCTGCGCATGCTTCGTGAATATTATTAAGTTTCTCTCCAGATAGTTCAATTTGGTTTCCTGGTTCAAGAGTGATATTTTTACCTTCTTTGTTTAAACCTATAATATTTTCGCCTTCTTTTACTGGATTCCAACCAAACTCATTTAAGGCTAAAAACATCTCTTTTACTTTTGGGTAATCAATTCTTTTATTGTTTTTGCTATCAAATAAAAATTTCTCATGCTCAATTCCTATTCTGAAATCTTTTTCTTCTTTTATTCCAGATTTGAAATATTCAATTACATTTTCTTTTGAAATAGTCATATTTAATAATATAGCCTATAAATTTTACAGCGAAGAATATGGTTTTCTTGAAAAAACTTTTTTTACAAAGGGTTTAAAGAAATCTAATGGCAACGATTTATAATTTGGATCAAATGAGTTTTGATCATATTTTTCACAAAAATCTATAGTATCCTGATAATATTTATGATTTTTATATTCGTCTCTTTTATTTTTGTTACCTCCCAAATGGTGGGCGTAATAATACATTTGAAACTCACCATGTTTCTCAACAATCCAATGAGTTTTTTCTGACACATATGGTTTAAGAACTGCTGCAGCGTATTCTGAATGGTTCATAGGAGCTAATTCATCACCAATATCATGTAAAAGAGCAGCGACAATCATCTCATCACTTTCACCATTTTTATATGCTCGTGTTGCACTTTGAAGCGAGTGTTCTAATCTTGAAACCTGGTAACCCTCTAGAGTTTCAGTAAGTCCAGACATAAATTTCAATATTCTATCTGCGGTTTTACTTGCAAAATCTTTTTCATTTTTATCCAGAAAAAGATAATCCTCTTTGGTTCCATTTTTCATCTCTGTAAAACTTACTTTTTTCATAAATTAATTATTTGAGGCAGTGCTTAATAATGAAAGTTGTGTTATTTTGCTATCACCTAGTTCATCAATAGGTTTAACAGGGTAATCTCCAGTGAAATAATGATCTGTTAACTGTGGATAATTTTCATTTCTTTTATCAAATCCAATAGCTCTATACATGCCTTGGACAGATAAAAATTTTAATGATTTAGCACCAATGTATTCACGGATTTCATCATTATTTTTGTTCGCTGCTAACAATTCTTTTTTTGTTGGTGTATCAACTCCATAAAAATCTGGGTATTTGATCTCAGGGCAAGCAATTCTAACATGAACTTCTTTTGCACCCGCGTCATAAAGCATTTTAACAATTTTATGAGATGTCGTTCCTCTAACTAAAGAGTCATCAACAAGAATTATTTTTTTATTTTCTATTGTTGTTTGATTAGCATTTAGTTTTAGCTTTACTCCTAGACTTCTTATTTTTTGACTTGGCTCTATAAAGGTTCTTCCAACGTAGTGATTTCTAATAAGCCCATGTTCATAATTTTTATTTAAGTGCTGCGCAAAACCTAAGGCAGCAGCGTTGCCAGAATCAGGAACTGGAACAATAATATCAGCATCAATATTATTCTCTTTTGCTAATTCCTTTCCTAAATTCTTACGATGTTCATATGCAGTTTTTCCACTTAAAATACTGTCTGGCCTTGCAAAATAGATATATTCAAAAACACAAGGTCTAATTTTTTTTTCAGGAAATGGTTTAATACTTTTTAATTTATCATTTTCAATTAAAACAATTTCGCCATTATCAACTTCTCGTATAAATTTTGCACCTATAATATCTAGAGCACAGGTCTCTGACGCGAGCACATAACTATTTTTTAACTTTCCTATAACTAAAGGTCTAATTCCATAAGGATCTCTTACACCTACTAGTAAATTTTGCGTCAACATTACTAATGCATATCCACCTTGAATTTGAAATATTGCATCAATTATTTTATCAATAGTTTTTAATCTCTTAGATTTTGCAATAAGTTGAACTATTGTTTCAGTGTCAGAAGTTGTGTAAAAAATTGCACCCTCTTCAACAAGTTTATTTCTTAAATAAATTGAGTTTGTTAAGTTTCCATTGTGAGCCACTCCAATTCCACCAGCATTAGTATCTGCAAAAAAAGGCTGAATGTTTCTTAATGTATTGTTGCCGGTAGTACTGTATCGATTATGACCAATTGCAAAATTTCCTTTTAGATTATCTAGAATTTTTTCTTTATTAAAATTGTCTCCAACTAATCCAAATCTTTTTTCTGAATAATATCTTTCTCCATCAAACGTTACTATTCCACACCCTTCTTGTCCTCGATGTTGTAGAGAGTGCAATCCAAGAGCAGTTAAAGCCGATGCATCTTTTACATTACTAATTCCAAATACACCACATTCCTCATTTAACTTTGTATTATAAATCTTCAATTTTTTCTTTTGAATCTTGATACGCTTTTTCATTTGGAAAAACCTTCAATAAGTAATTACTACCTTTTTCAAGATATGGAAAGGTATATGATTTGTCTAAATTTACTGGCCATTTGTCGTAATTATATACAATGTGCATTCCAGAAAATATGCATATTGAGATAATATATGCTCGAATAAATCCAAAAAAGAATCCAAATATAGTGTCTAAACTTCCAAGACCAGTATATTTGATTGCCCTACTAATCCCTTTATTAATCAATAATATTAAAAAGATAACTATAATAAAGATTGTTATTCCTAGACCTACATCAAGTACATATTCATTATCTATTATATCTTTGATATATGGTTTTAATCTTGGAAATAGTATCAAAGTTATAATATATGCTAATAACCATTTTGACATTGAAAGTATGCTCAAGACAAATCCTTTTCTGTAACACTTAATTAGTGAAAGAATAGTTATTAATATATAGATTAAATCAATCGAAGAAATCGAATTAAAAATCTCTCCGAAAAATTCTAGAGTTATTTCAATCATATATTCTTATTTTCCAAAAGGCTTAAAAACTAATATTAAGGATGGAAGCAAAGTTAAAACAGAAATCATTGCAAATAACATTGCTAATCCTGTGAAAATTCCAAAATAGATTGTAGGTATGAATTTAGATAAAACTAAAATAGAAAAACCAAAGACTATTGTTATAGAGGTATTCAGGATTGCAACACCAACTGTTGAATGACAAGTTTTTAAAGTTTTTTTATAATCATTAATTTTGTTGAACTCCTCTTTAAATCTGTAGATATAGTGTATGCTGTTATCAACAGCTATACCTATTGTAATAGCAGCAATTGTGATGGTCATCATATCTAATGGTATCTCTAGCATACCTATTATTCCTAAAATAAAAAAAGCTGCAATAAAGTTTGGGACTACGCCAATTAAAGATAACTTGATGTTTTTAAATAAGATAACAAACATTCCAAAAATACCCAGCATGACAAGTCCTAAAGTAAGAATTTGAGATTTAAATAAACTTTGTAACAAATTATTAAATAAGATCATTACCCCAGCTAATTTATATCGATCTTCGCTTAACCCAAATTCATTTTGTAGGTCAAGATTTATTTTTTTGATTAGCTCATTTCTTTTAAGATCTTTTTGAGAGTCAATAATTCTTAAACTTATTCGAGCCTCATTATCTTTTATTGAAATATAGGGATCAATTATCTCAGTTTTAATATTTTCAGGAATTTTAGTGTATAAAACACCCATTTCTAAAGTCCCAAGAGGTTTATTATTGTTTAATTGAGTTGCAACATCAACTATCGATGAAAACGACAAGACTTTTCCTATTTCAGGAAGACTATCTAGATAATTATGTATGTCGGAGATTGTCTCTATTTTATCTTTTGTAAACCAATACTTTTCATCATTTTTTTCCTCATCGCCCCAATCCTCAAATTCGTCATCTTCATCTAATTTATCTTCTTTTTTCTCTGGAAATTTTAAAATTACCTCTAAGGGTGTTGTTCCGCCCAGTTTTTCATCAATTAATTTCATACCTTTATAAATTTCTGTTTTTTTACTAAAGTAATTTATAAAACTATTCTCAACCTCTAATTTACTTATCCCAATAATACTTAAAACAATTACTATCCCAGTAATTATAAAAATTTGATTTTTAAAATTAATAGAAAATTTTCCTAATAATGAAGTTATTTTAGAATCAACATCCTCCTTTATAAGAGTATTATTATCTTTTAAAAAACTTAACAAACTTGGAAGCAATGTAAAAGTAACTATAAATGATGTTATTAATCCAAAAGTCATCATCAAACCAAAATCTATGACTGGTTTAATTTCACTAAATATAAGGGATAAAAAAGCGATTATAGTTGTTAAAGCCGTATAGAGTATTGGCCAAAACATTTTTTTTGTAGTTAGAGAGATTATTTCATAATCACCTTTATTAGGATAAGACTTTCTTAATTGTATAAATCTAGTGCTCATATGAATATTCATTGCCATCGTTAAAATTAACATCAACGCAATAAAGTTTGAGGAAATTACAGTAACTTTCCATCCGATAAGACCTAAAAGACCCATCATAATTATAACAGAAAAGAAACAACTACTTATTGGAACTACAACCCAAATTAAATTTCTAAAAACAAACCATAAAGTTGCAATAATAAATGCAAGCACACCTAAACCGAAAACTATGATATCGCTTTTAATAAAGCTCATCATATCATCAGCGATCATTGGTATACCACCTAAATAAATTTTTCCAATATCATCATAACTTTTGATCACTTCTCTTATTTCTAGGATATTATTATGATTCTTTTTTTTTATCTGATCTTTAAATATTTGAATTTCCTTATCTGATTTATTTTCAATATCGTTTAATTTTTCATTTTCTTTTATATTAACAATTATTCCACTTGTCTTTCCATCTTCACTTATAACAAAATTCCTGAAAACTGGACTTGCTAAAATTTCTCTAAAACCTCTCTCTTTATCAACACCTTCATCCTTTAGTGTTTTAAAATTCATTAGTCTTTCTTGTAGAGGTGCATCAGAATTATCTAATAAAGGTATATCTAAGAGAGTAATAACACTATGTACCCAATCTAAGCTTTGAAGCTTATATTTTAAGCTAAGAAGATTATTGATTGCACTTTCACTTATCATACCGTCATTAGGTGTATGAGTTAAAACTAGAAAATCTTTTGATCCATATCTATTTGTTACTTCTTTTAAATACTCAAGATCAGGGTCACCTTCAATTAGTAATGTTTCAGAAGATGCATCAAGCCTAAAATCTTTTGAGTAGTATCCAAAACTTATTAAAGCAATAAACAAAAAAATTAAAACAGATTTTGGATTCTTTAAGATTGTGTTTTGGTATAAATGATCAATCATTTATCCTGTTATATTGTAAATTAATTATTTTGAGTATCTTTAAATTTTGTAAATCTTTCCTCAAACTCTAGAGTTACTTTACCAATTGGGCCGTGACGTTGTTTACCAATGATAATTTCAGCTAAATGAGCAACCTCGTTCATTTTTGCTTGCCACTCTGCATGCTCAACTGTTGCTTCTCTTGGCTCTTTTCTTTGAAGATAATACCCTTCTCTGTAAACAAACATTACTACATCTGCGTCTTGTTCTATTGAGCCTGACTCTCTTAAATCTGCTAATTGTGGTTTATGATCATCTCTTTGTTCAACTTGCCTTGATAATTGAGACAATGCGAGAACTGGCACACCTAATTCTTTTGCAATAGCTTTTAAACCTTGAGTAATTTGAGATATTTCCTGAACTCTTCCATCTTTATTATTTAAAGAGCCTTTCATTAGCTGAATGTAATCAACTACTATCAAATCTAAACCGTGTAACCTTTTTATTCGTCTAGCTCTATTACTCATTGCTGCAATGCTTATTGCTGGTGTCTCATCGATGAATAATGGAAGCTCGGATATATTTTTTGATGTTTCTAAAAATTGATCAAATTGTTCATTAGAAATTCTTCCTCGTCTTATATCATTAGATCCAATTCTAGCTTGTTCCGAAATAATTCTTGTTGAAAGTTGTTCAGATGACATTTCTAATGAAAAAAAAGCTACTGAGGATTTTTTACTATTTTCTTGAATATTTTGTGCAGCATTAAATGCAATATTTGTTGCGAGGGAGGTTTTACCCATCGAAGGTCTTCCTGCAATAATTATTAGATCAGATTGATGAAGACCTCCTAACTTGTCGTCTAAGTCTCTTAACCCAGTTGGTACTCCAACTATTCCTCCTTCATTTTTATAGGCTGCTGATGCCATTTCAATTGTTTGTTTCATGGCATCATCAAATTTTATCAAAGATGAATTAAAGGTTCCTTTTTCTGCTAGTTCATAAAGAAGTTTTTCAGAATTTTCGATAATATTTTGACCATTTGTATCTAAGTTATTTTCCTTAGCATTATCAATCATTTGCTCTGAAATTTTTATTAGCTCTCTTCGCACATACATATCATAAATAATTTTTGAGTACTCTATTGCTTGTCTTACTGAAGTTGAAAATTTCGTTATTTTGACTAAATAATCAGGAATATTGAGCTCATCTTTTTCATTATCAAAATAATTTTTAAGTGTAATGGGGTTTGCAAGCATTCCTTTATAAATCATGCTTTCGATTGCATTAAATATTTTTTGATGCATCGGGTCATAAAAATTTATATTCGAAATTATGCTATTAATTTCATCAAAAATTTCGTTAGTTACTAAAATTGAACCTATTACTGATTGTTCCGCTTCGATATTATTTGGCAGTTCTTTAAAGTTTTCTTTTACAATACTTAAATTACTATCCATTTTTATTAATTTACTCAAAATATAATTTTTTTAAAATTAAAAAAAAAAGCTGTGGATGAAATTGTATAATTATTGAATTATCTCAGTTGATTTTACATCTATTGTAATTTCAGCATCAACTTCAGAGTGTAAAGAAATTTTTACTTTAAATTTTCCTAAAGATCTAATTTCTTTAATCGGTTGTATCATCGAAGGTTTTATTTCAATTTTAATTTCATTAAATATAAGTTTTGAAATTTCTGTTGGTTTAACAGAACCATATAATTCATTATTTTCTGTGCTCAATTTTTTTACACTAAACTCTTTTTTATCTATTTTTTCTGAAATTTTTTTTGCATCTTGTTTTTTTTCATTATCTTTTTTTGAAAGATCTGACTTAATTTTTTCAACTTGTTTGATATTTTCCTTTGAAGCATAAAGAGCTTTTTTGTTGGCGATTAAAAAATTTCTTGCGAACCCTCTCTTTACATCTATTATTTCGCCTATAGAACCAATTTTTTTTACATTTTCTAGTAATATTACTTTCATTAAATTAAGGCTAAATTTCGAGCTCTCTTAATTGAAAGAGATAATTCTCTTTGTTTTTTTTGTGAGACATTAGTAACTCTCGATGGAAGTATCTTTCCATTTTCTGAGATATATTTTTTTAATAATCTTATATTTTTATAGTCTATCTTTGGAGCACCTTTTGCTGATAAAGGACAACTCTTTTTAAATTTATATTTATTTGGTTGAAAAATACTTAACCTTGTAAAATTATTTTGTTTATTTCTTTTATTACTACTTTGTTTTTTTGGCATAATTTGCTCTTAATCTATTTTTTTTTCTCTTTATTCTCAGTATCTTCTTTTTTTGAAAAATAATTGGTATCTAGATCTAATTTTTTTACTTTTACAGTCAAATGTCTTAATAATTTTTTATCTATCGCCTCATTTTTTTCCAATTCATTTATCGTATTACCGTTTCCTTTTATTTTGAAATGTATATAGCTACCTTTTTTATTTTTTTTTATAAGATAAGATAAGTTAAGTAATCCCCAATTTTCAGTTTTAACAATTTCACCATCATTTTTTTCAACTATTTTAGAGTATTTCTCAGTTAATTGCTTTAATTCAGCTGGTGAAGTATCTTGTCTAGCTATAATTGTATGTTCGTAAAAATTCATATTAATTCTTTAATAAAAATTGAGGATATACTATTATAAAATCTCAATTACAATAGTAAAATAAATAATTATTAATTAATTTTTTTAAATGTTTTCAGTAATTTTTCCTGGCCAAGGTTCACAAATAGTTGGAATGGGTAAGGAATTTTTTAACAAATACAACAGAGTAAAAAAATTGTTCAAAGAAGCTGATGAATTATTGGGTTTTAAACTATCAAATATTATTTTAGAGGGTCCAGAGGAAGATTTAAATTTAACAGCAAATACTCAACCAGCTATATTTTTAATAAGTTATTCAATATTTTCTGTAATTAAAAATGAATTTAATATAGATCTTCATAAAGCTAAATATTTTGCTGGGCACTCATTAGGAGAATATTCAGCTTTATCTTGCGCTGGATATTTAAATTTTAACCAAACTATCAAAATCTTAAGACTAAGAGGAAATGCTATGCAAAACTCAGTTCCTGAAGGAGAAGGCGGTATGTTGGCAGTCTTAGGATCAAGTATAGAATATATCGAAAAGATTTTAAGAGAAAATGAAAAATTTTTTCGAGCAGATATAGCTAATGATAATTCTAATGGTCAGATTGTGATTAGTGGAAGGACTAAAGACTTAAAAAATTTGAGTGAATTTTTAAAAATAAATAGAATTAAAAATATCAAACTTCCTGTGAGCGCTCCTTTTCATTGTCCTTTAATGAAAAATGCAACTGAAATTATGAAAAGTGAATTACAAAAAACAAATTTTCAAAAATCTAATAATGTTCTTATTTCAAATGTAACAGCAAACGAAATTTTAGATGAAAGGGAATTGAAAGAATTGCTTATTAATCAGATTGAGATGCGAGTTCGGTGGAGAGAAAGCATTTTAAATATGATCAATAAAGGTGTAGACCAGTTTATTGAAATCGGTCCTGGAAAAGTATTATCTGGGCTTATAAAAAGAATAAATAAAGATGTAAAAATCACTTCAATAAATCAACAATCAGATATAGAAAGTTTAAAAATATGAATGATTTAAAGAATAAAAATATTATTGTTACAGGTGCTACTGGTGGGATTGGTAATTCAATATTAGAAAAGCTTTATGAAAATGGAGCGAATGTATTGGCTTCAGGCACTAAAAGTGAAAAATTAGAGGAATTAAAAGACAAATTTAAAAATATAAAGATATTACAATTTGATATATCTCAATCCCAAAAAATTGAAAATTTTATTGATGAAGGATCTAAAGAATTAGGTGGAAACCTTGATTGTATTATAAATAATGCAGGAATAACCCAAGATAATTTAGCTATAAGAATGAACTTGGAAGAATGGAAAAAAGTAATCGATATTAATTTAACATCCACTTTTTTAATTTGTAAGTTTGCCATTAAAAAAATGCTTAAAAATAAAAAAGGAAAAATTATCAATATTACTTCCGTGGTAGGTCATACTGGAAATTTAGGTCAGTCCAATTATACCGCGTCTAAAGCAGGCATTGTTGCTATGTCAAAATCTCTCGCAATTGAGTATGCAAAAAAAAATATTAATATAAATTGTATATCTCCTGGATTTATCAAAACAGCAATGACAGATAAAATTGATCAAAAATATAAAGAACTTATAATTTCGAAAATACCCTCAGCTAGACTAGGGGAGCCCAAAGACATTGCTAATGCAGTTATTTTCTTAGCCTCTAATCATTCTGATTATATTAATGGAGAAACATTACATGTAAATGGGGGTATGTATATGTCTTGACAATCTAAGTATTTGAACTAATAACGATTATAATAAATAAAGGATCAAAATGTCAGAAGATGTTTCAAGTAAAGTAAAAAAAATTGTTGCAGACCATTTGGGAATTGATGAGTCAAAAGTTACTGAGGAGTCAAGTTTTATTGATGATTTAGGAGCTGATAGCTTAGATACAGTAGAGTTAGTCATGGCCTTTGAAGAAGAATTTGGTTCAGAAATTTCAGATAGTGAAGCAGAAAAAATTTTAACAGTTGGCGATGCTGTAAAATTTATTGAAGGTAAAGCTAATTAGAAAATTTAAATGCCCTCAGACAATGATGGGATAATGGTAATTTTATCTTCTCCTTCTGGAGCTGGTAAAACTACATTAGTAAATTTGTTATCAAGTCAAGATAACTATGAAGTCTCTATTTCTCATACAACCCGAAAACCTAGACATGGAGAGAGACAAAATAAAGATTATTATTTTGTAGATGATAAAGAATTTAAAAGATTAATAAACAATCAGGAATTTTTAGAATACGCAAAGGTTTTTAATAATTTTTACGGAACAACAAGAACACCTGTAATTGATAGGTTAAGCAAAGGAAAAAATATTTTATTTGATATTGATTGGCAAGGAGCTGACCAGATTAAAAATAAAAAATTAGATTATAAATTAATTACTTTCTTTATTTTGCCACCTAGTAAAGAAATTTTATTCGAAAGATTATCAAATAGGGATATGAAAGATAAACTCATTGTAAAAGAAAGAATGGATCAATTTGGGAGAGATGTGCTTCATTGGATTAATTATGATTATGTAGTAATAAATGACGATTTAAATAAGTGTTATTCGAAAATAAAAGATTTAATTAATGCTGAAATAAGCAATGGGTCTAAGGATTATGATTCAAATTATATTAGAAATCATATTGATAAATTAACTAGTTAAATTTTCATATTTCTTAGTTAGATCAAGATAAGTTTGAATATCTAAATTTTGTGGTCTATAATTAAGGTTTATTCCCATTTCAAAGGCTAATTTTTTATCTTTATCAAATAATTGAAAAAATGGTTTTTTAATCATTTTTCGTCTATGCATAAAAAAAACTCTGGTAATTTTTTCCAAATTTTTTGGATCAATTAAGTTAAAAAATTTTTTTTTTGGTTCAAATAATAAAAGAGTACTTTCAACATTTGGTTTTGGATAAAAACTATTAGGTCCAATATCACAAATTTTTTTTACATTTAATCTCCAATTGGTTAGAATTGATAGTCTACCATAATTTTTAGTATTGTATTTAGATATTATCCTTTCGGCTACCTCTTTTTGAAACATTAGAACTAAATAATCAAACCAAATTTTTTTTTTATTTATCCCTAAGATCCATTTTATTAAAATTTCAGTTGAAATATTATAGGGAAGATTTCCAAACACCGTTAGAGTTTCGTTACTCAAGGAGTTTTCTTGTATATTTAATATATCATCATTAATAATTTTGACTTTTGAATTAAACTTATCTTTTAATATTTTTACTAGTTCATTGTCTTTTTCTACAACTAAAACTTTACTAGGATCTTCCTCTAAAATTTTAGTTGTTAGATTTCCTGTTCCTGGACCAACTTCAAGAATATGTCTTTTTTTTAAATCTATAACTTTTATAATTTTATTTAAAATATTTTGATCAATCAGAAAATTTTGCCCTAGACTTTTTTTAGCTTTGATCATCTTTTATCTAAAAAACTTAAAGCTTTAATTAAACTAATTGGATTTGATTTATTTTTTCCAATCATTTGAATATTAGGTCCATGATCAGGAGTAACTCTTAAAAAAGGTAATCCAAGTGTGATATTTATAGCATCATATTCGTATAGTGTTTTTATTGGTCCTAAAACTTGATCATGGTACATTCCAATTATAACATCAAATTTTTTTCTGTTATTTTTTAAAAATATTGTATCTGATGGATAAGGACCTTTAATATTCACTTTATTCTTAAGTGATTTAATTAATGGTAGAATAATTCTATTATCTTCATTGAATTTTAGAATACTTTCACAATGTGGGTTCAAACCTGTTACTGCAATTTTTGGTTTAATCCTCAAAACTTTTTTAAAAAAATTATCAACAATTAAAATTTTTTCTTCAATCATTTTTTTAGTAATTTTTTTCGAAACTAATTTTAAAGGTAAATGAGTTGTTACTGGGCAAACAGATAAATCTTTGTTATAGATCAACATCGCATACTTTTTTTTGTTAAAAGAATGGGCAATATATTCTGTTACACCAAGAAAACTTTTTTTAAAAGTTTCAGCTTTGTTAATTGGTCCATTAAGAAGTTTATTTGTAAAGCCTTTATTTAATAAATGAAAGGCGTATTCAAAAGATTTTTTAACATAAATATTTGGATCTTCATAAGCAATATCTATAAAATATAGTTTATTATTTTTTAATTTTTTTTTTATGACTTCTTTTTTGTTTATTTCCTTAAAATTCTTTTTAAATTTTAATTTATTAATTTCTTTATATAGAATTTTTCTATTACAAATTAAAACTAAGGGACTTTTATATCTTTTTACTTTGAGTGATTTGAAAAAAATTTCAAAAAAAATACTCTTTACTTCTCCTGGAAGTATTAAAATAGGATTAGAATTCACTTATTTTAGCGTTAAGTTTAATTTTATTATAAAATATATTAGAAAATTTATCTAATTGTTTTGTTGTTTCAATCATTATCATTCTATCTAATTCTGAGTCTTTATCTATTTCATAATTTGTTTTTCTAATATCATTTATTTTTAAAATTATTAAATTGTTACCAACTTTGATTGGTGTTGTATAATCACCTTTTTCTAAACTATCTAATTTGTCATTTATTACTTTTGAGAGATTATTTTTTGCAATCCATCCAATTTTTCCACCAACTTTTGAACTATCCGAAATACTAAAATAATTTGCAGCAATTTCAAATCCATTTTCAGATATACTTTTTTTGATTATTTCTAATTGTTCTTTTAAAGAAATGTCATTTTTAATATTAAATACAATTTCTGATAAATTGTATTCATAAATAAAATTACTTTTACTTATAATTTCAATTTTTTGGGTTAATGCTTCTTTATCAATATTTACACTTTTAATATATTTACTATAAATCATATTTTTCCATTCATTCTCAATTTCAATCTTTTTTTTCAAATCATTTATTGAGATACCATAATTCTTTAAGTAACTAATCAATTGCTCTTCATTAGAAAAATTAAGATTTTGGATGAGATTATTAAGCACGTTAGCTATTTGAGGATTTTGTAATTCTAACTTTTTATATTTTAATATCTCATTTTTTCTTATCACTTCCTTTACAATAGATTTTGTTGCAATAGCATTTAAATCTTTTTTATTTACATTCTTTAATTGAGGATTCAGTGCAATAAGGTAGTTGATTTCTTTTTCCAGATCATAGGATGTAATAATCTCATTATTTATTTTCATGACTATCTTAAAATTTATCTTTGAGTAACTTAAATTGATAAACAAAAAATATATTAAAAATAAAATTGCTATTTTCTTAAAATTTATCATTTCAGATTTGGGGAATTCATTCCACCAAATGGAATGATCGAAATTTTAAAAAAAAGATTTTCCGAAGGTTTTAAATCTTGGTCATTATAATATTCTTTATTATATTCAATTCCTGCGATTAAGCAGTCATTTTGATATTGATAAATTAAATTATAGAACTCAGTAAAGCTCTTTTGTTTATTTTCTCTAGTCTTAAATATTAAACTATTATTTTCATTAATCTTAAAATTGGTTTCATTTTGTAGGTATGAATTCTTTAAGATACTATTGTTTTCATTTAAATAAGAAAACTTAGTTGTTAAATTATTAAGATAAAACTCAAACCCATAAAGTTCATAATTTGTATCTAATAAGTTATTTTTAAAAGAAAAATCATAATCAAACTTAAATTTGTCATTTGGTTTATACTCTAATATACCTACAAAATCTGAGATTTTATTTCCCAAATTAGTACTTCCTGGTAAATCTTTATTTTCTTCTAGTCTTAAATTATTAGCTAAACCAAATTTAATTTTTTGATCAAAGTTTTTTTTATCGAATTTAGTATATTCATAACCGTATGTTGCAGATAATCCACCCTCTACAGAGTCTGATACTCCTAGTCTATTTAGATTATAAATGTTTTGATAATTAATTTTTCTATCTTTATTTCTTAAATTTCTTGTGAAGTTTGGACTTAATCTAATTGAAAATTTTGGAGTAATTATATTTGTAAAGTTTTGAGTGTCTTTTTTTAAAGGCATTGAATAATTAGTTTGAAAAGTAGGATTTAATTCGACAGTGTTTTGATTCTTAAAATTCTTTGAATTATTTGCATCGTAGTTCACATTTTTAATCGAAAATATTTTTTCATTAATTATTCCACTATCTAAATATTTTGGTATAGGTTTAAATTCAAAATCATTTATCAAAACTTTTTCGGTTATATTAGTATTGTAGTTTTTGTAATATCCTTGAGAATTTAAAGAATAACTTTCATTAATAATTTTGGAAAAACTGAAATTTGGCACATATTCATACTTATCACTATCTAATTTACTCAAATCTTCGTATACGTCTAAATTAGCATTAAGAGTTTGAGTTTGATCAAAAGCAACAATTTTAATTGAGTTTGTAAGTTCAGAGTAATTGGTTATAAGTGGGCTTTTGAGCTTATAAGCTTTTAAATATGTCTCATCTGTTACTTGATTTAATTGAATGTCTAATCCAATGTAATCAAAATTCTCACTTTCTAAGTTTTTGTTTAAATTATAATATAAATGTCCTTTTGAATTTCCATCAGAAATATATTGACTTAGATCAGCAATATGATTTGAATTTTTATTTTTTTGTCTTAATTCTGATTGTAATAAAAACTTATCGTCTGCAAAAAATCTAGGACTAAGAGTCATGTCCTTATTTTCTGCAACAGCTAAAAAATAAGGTAGATTTAAAGATAGTCCAGATAATTCATTATCTTGTAATTTTGGAGTTAAAAATCCAGACTGCCTTTTGACAGTTGGATCGGGATGAAAGAATTTAGGAAAATAAAAAACTTTTTTATCATAAATTTTTAAACTAGCATTTTTATAATTGATAGTTTTCTTTTGTTTATCATGCTTAATTTCTTCAGCACTCATTTCCCATGGCGGACATCCTTTTCTTTTTTTACACAGTGTAAATGTTCCTTTTTCCACTAAAGTAATATTTTTATCACTTACCAAACTTCTTCCTTTTAATCTAGGTTCATTTTCTGTTTCGTCAGAAGTTTGAAAATTTAAACTAATATCTTTCGCAATTAACTCATTTTTATTTAAATCTAAAAAAGCAATATCTAAAATAAATGTATTTTCATTTATATCTAAAACTTTAACTTCGACTAATTTTATTATTTTGGTTTTAATTGAATATTCAAACTCTTTGATATCATAAATATTTCCTAAACGATCAGTTATTTTGGAATTTTTAGTACTAATAATTTTTTGATTATTAATATCGTAATTAATTTCATTTGAATCTATTTTTAATTCATTTTTTTTATCTGTTACCCTTACCCGTTCTTTAAAATCTAAATAAGATTTATCAATTTTGTATTCTATATTTTTTGATTTTATTTCAAAATTTTTTATAGTATCAATTATTTTACCCTCATTGACTAACAATAAAAACTGATCTTTATAATATTTTATTTCTTTCCCTTCCAAAGTAATATTGTCCTCCTCAATAATAGCAATACCATTATTAGCAATAGTTAAATTTTCTTCTTTTAAAATTTCTATCTCATTAGCATTAAATTTTATTTCTTTAGCATTTATTTTACCAAATAAAGAAATTTGAATTAAAAAAATTACAGCGATGATATAAATTTTATTTTTCATTGACTCTGATTAAACCTATTATTGAAAAAATGCTTAGTAAAATAATTGGGAAAATTACAGATAAAAAAATTGGAATTTTATTTGTCAATCCAAAGACATTAAAAATGTTACTAATATAATAAATTATTACTGAAAGCGTTATTCCTAAGATTACGTGAAATATATAGGGTCTATTCTTTTTAATATTAAACATAATTATTGATGAAATAATAACCATTATACTAAAATAAACAGGTAAAGTTATTATTTTCAAAATATGCAAATCGATTTCTTGAGTAGAATATCCTAATAATTCGTTCTCTTTTTTTGCATCAACTAATTGAATAAAATTAAAAGAGTTCAAGTTCATGAAAGTTTTGTTGATTTTTTCAACATTGAAATGACTCTCTAAAATTATGTCATTATTTGATTGAATTTGTTTATTGTCCTTAAAAAAAATTGGTGCTTCAACAATCCATTTGTTTGATATTATATTTACTTTTTTGGAGAAAATGTTTTCAATTAAATTAAATTCTCTATCAAACTTTGAAATAAATACGTTATCTAAATATTCATCATTTTTTTTTGTTGAGCTATTTATAATAAATATTTCATTTTTGATCTCATCTTTAATCCACAAACCATTTTCACTGTAATGTTTTAAATATTTACCATCTTTCGAATGAAGGTTTTTTAAGTCAAAATATATAAATTTTAATTTTGATGAAAATGGGTAATAAATTGTAATAATAATTATTCCAAATAAAAAGGCACACAAAGTTAACAATTTTATGAGATATAAATTATCAAGACCATTAACTTTAATTAATTCATTCTCTTTTTTCTTCATAATTTCTAGAAAAAATAATTGAACAGAGATTAAAATAATAAATGGAAATATTTCTAATAGTGTTGAGGGAACATCAAAGGCTGCTACCAGAAAAGGAAGATAGAATTTTGTTTTTGTATCACTAAAGAAAGTAATTTCCTCAAAAATTGTAAGTATAAATATCAAAGAAAAAAATATTAAAAAAAGTAATAATAATTTTTTTAAAAATAAGATTATAAAATATTTATCAAAAGTTTTAACCATATTTAACCTTATTAATTAAAAAAATATAAATTGTAAAATAAATGATGAGTGGTACAGAAATTAATAATAAAAAATAAATATTTGAAGCCTCAATATATCTCAACAGAATTTCCGATATAACCAGTATAGAAAAAATTGATAAAAAAACTTTAATTGTTTTAAATGTATAATTCATTTGCTCCTTTGAAAAAGTAAATAAAAAACAACAAATTAAAGTCAAAATCGGTAAATAGATTGGTTTAATAAATCGTTTATATAATTCTTGATTGAGATTTTTTAGTTTATTTTTTTCACAAATAAATAAATCATCTAAATAAATTTTTTCAAAATATAAGCTATAAGAACATTTAATTAATTTTAAGGATGATATTTCTTGAAGTTTTGGTTTTTTTATTGATTTAGAAGAAAACTTAGACAAATCATAATCAATCTTATCAAATTCAAAACTTACTAACCTGTTATTATTTGTTCCAACTATTTTTCCATCTAATAGTCTAAATAGCTTTTTGTCACTATCAATTAAGTAACCTTCTTTCGCATAAATAATTTGATTATTATTTTCTTTAAAATTTGAAAATTCACCCTCCTGTATATAAATATTTTTAAAAGAGTTATCTTTAGTTTTCTCATTTATAAAAATTGTCAGTCCAGAAATAGTGTCTATAAATTTTCCTTGCTTAATTAAATTTGGTAAAAAATCCATGTTAGACTCTTTAAGAAATAATCTAGCTTTATACTGACTAGATGGAGAGAGAAAGCTACCAATAATAATCTGAATTAAAGTTACAATTATTGTAAAGTTAATTAAATTTTTTATCAGTTTCATTTTGCTAATTCCATTCGTCCAAAAAATTAACAATTCATTATTTTTTTCATATTTTAATAATTCAAAAAAAAGTGAGATTGCAAATACAAATGGTAAAATTCTATGTATAATTTTTGGAAAATTATAAAGATTAAAAAAAAAATATATTTGAAAATTGTGACCATCATCTATTACAAAATCTAAATGATTAACAGCTTGAATTATCCACACAATTAAACCCAAAGAGAATGTAATTATTAGTGCTCTGAGAGTGATGTCAGTTATTAATTTCCTAAATATTAATTTTTCCATTGAAATATTATTCGTTTGTTCATATATAACACTATCTCGTATAGATTGAATTGAAATTTTATGAATATCAGAATTAATTTTAAAAACCGAGCTTTTAATAAAACTAGTGAAAATTTAATATTATTTGTTAACGAAAACTTTGATATTTCGACTATAAAAAAATATATTTCAAGTAAAGAATACTCATATATTTTAGATTTACTTAAAACTAAGGATGATAAAAAAAAGTTAATTTTTTTTGATATCAACTCAAAAAAAAAGATTATTTTAACTTCTTTTAAAAAAAATCTCTCTAATTTCGAAGCAGAAAATTTAGGTGCTGAGTGTTTCGATCTCTTATATAAATCCCCAAAAAAAAATGAGTATAATGTTTATTCAGAAACAATTACCAATCAATCAAAAAATTTACTCGGACATTTCTTGCATGGAATTAAATTAAAATCTTATAGATTTGAAAAATATAAAACAAAAAAAGATAAAAAAATTATTACTTTAAATGTAACTGGTAAAAATATACCAAGTTCTAAAGAACAGCAAAAATTTAATGCGATCGAGGAAGGAACTTTTTACACAAGAGATTTAGTTTCAGAGCCAGGGAATATATTGCATCCTGATGAATACGCTAAAAGAATCAATTCTCTGAAAAAGTTTGGTTTAAAAATAAATATCTATGATGAAAAAAAATTAAAAAAATTAGGAATGAATACTTTACTTGGTGTTGGTCAAGGCAGTATCAGAGGATCGTATCTAGTTACAATAGAATGGAATGGACTAAAAAATAAATCAAAACCTCTAGCTTTTGTCGGAAAAGGAGTTTGTTTTGATACAGGTGGAATTTCTTTAAAGCCTGCAAAATTTATGGAAGATATGACTTACGACATGGCCGGTTCAGCTGTTGTAGTTGGTTTGATGAAAAGTTTGGCATTAAGAAAAGCCAAAATAAATGCAGTAGGGGTTGTTGGACTTGTTGAAAACATGCCAGGTGGTAATGCACAAAGACCTGGAGACATTGTAAAGTCCTATAGTGGAAAAACAGTTGAAATTTTAAATACTGATGCAGAAGGTAGGCTAGTGCTTGCTGATGCTCTTACTTATACTGAAGAAAAATTTAAGCCAAAATTTATTATTGATTTAGCTACTTTGACTGGAGCAATTATTGTTTCATTAGGGTCTGAATATGCAGGTTTATTTTCAAATGATGATAAATTATCAAAACAGTTAATTGAAGCTGGAGAGAGTGTTGAGGAAAAAGTTTGGAGAATGCCTCTTAATAAAAATTATGATAAATTGATTGATTCAAAAAATGCAGATATGCAAAATATAAATTATGTTGGTGGAGCAGGATCTACTACGGCTGCACAATTTTTACAAAGATTTATTTTAAATAAAACTCCTTGGGCACATTTAGATATTGCTGGAATGGCATTTTCTAAATATGGTGGAGCTCTTAACTCAGGAGGAGCAACAGGATATGGTGTTAGATTATTAAATAAATTAATTGATAATAATTATGAGTAATATTGAACAAACATTATCAATTATAAAACCTGATGCAGTAGAGAGAAATCTTGAAAATGAAATTAAAGAAATTTTTAAAAATAATGGATTTTCAATTTTAAAAGAAAAAAAAATACAAATTGAAAAATCTGAAGCCGAAAAATTCTATAAAGTTCATGAAACTAAGCCATTTTATAATGATCTATGTAATTATCTCTCTTCTGGACCAATAGTTGTTATGATTCTCCAAAAAGAGAACGCAGTTAAAGGGAACAGAGAGCTTATGGGCGCCACCAACCCAAAAGATGCAGAGGACGGGACTATACGAAAAAGATACGGTATTTCAATTGATAAAAATTCTGTGCATGGTTCTGATAGTGTCGATAATGCCAAAATAGAAATTGATTTTTTTTTCAAAGATTAAAAATATTTAATATGGCTTTAGGGTAAAGCTTGTGCTCCTGAGCAAGTATTTTTTTAGCAAGAGAACTCTTAGTTTCATTTTTTTTAATTTTAACCTTTTTTTGTAAAATAATTTTACCAGAATCTAATTTAGAATTAACAAAATGTACTGTGCATCCTGAATATTTTTCATTATTATCCAAAGCTCTTTTATGCGTATTTAACCCTTTATATTTTGGTAGAAGCGAAGGATGAATATTCAAAATTTTACCTTTAAATTTAATTAGAAAATTTTTGGATAAAATTTTCATGAAACCAGCCAAACAAATCAATCTTATGTCATAGTTTTTTAAGATATGAAGTATTTTATTTTCAACTTTATATTTTTTTTTAAAGTTAAATACTTTTTTTTTAATTTTATTTAATTTACTATATTTTAAACCCTCAGCTTTATAGTTATCAGAGATAATTAAATCAATAGATATTGGAGATTTTCTTGTTTTGGAAAATTTTATTAAAGATTTTAAATTACTACCTTTTCCAGAAACAAATACTGCAGTTTTAACTTTTTTAAATCCAATTAATTTTACCATTAAGTTTTACTTTTTTTTTACCTTTAGTAATTTTTCCTATGATATATGGTTTATATTCTTTCGAAAAATACTTATTAATTTTATTAATATTTTTTGGATTGATTATCAAACAAAAGCCAACTCCACAATTGAATGTTTTTAGCATCTCTTTTTCACTAATTTTATTATTTTTAAGCCAATTAAAAATTTTTTGAGGCTTGATTTTAGTTAAATCTATATTTGCACATAAGTTATTAGGAATAACTCTGCTTATGTTATCAGCCAAGCCACCGCCAGTAATATTTGCACAACCATTCATCAAATTTTTATTTACAATACTTAAAATTTCTTTCACATAGATTTTAGTAGGTTTAATTAGTTCATTTTTTAAAAAAGGATTTTTTTTAATATTAATTTTTCTTTTTTTTAACAAGTATCTTACTAATGAGAACCCATTTGAGTGCAATCCACTTGATGGAACTGCTAAAATTAAATCATCTTTTTTAATTTTTTTTTTGTTTAGAATTTTTTTTTTGTTTGCAACTCCAACTGCGAAACCAGCAATATCAAATTTACCTTTTTCATAAGTATCAGGCATTTCAGCAGTCTCGCCACCAACTAAACTACACTCTGAAATATTACATCCTTTAATTATACCACTAATTATTGATTTCATTTTTTTTAAGTTGATCTTATTAATTGATATGTAATCTAAAAAAATTAAAGGTTTAGCCCCTTGAACAATTAAATCATTCACACTCATTGCCACTAGGTCTATTCCTATTGTGTCAAATTTATTTAGTAAGTTTGCAATTTCAATTTTTGTCCCAACCCCGTCAGTACAAGCTACAATTTTTGGGTTCTTTATATCTTTGGGTAAATCTGACACTGAACCAAAACCGCCAATATTTTTATTCTTTTTATTGCCTCTTTTTTTTGATGAAATATTGGATATGAAATTTACGAATTTGTCAGCAGCATTTATATTTACCCCGCTTTTTTTATAGGTAAAGAGATTTTTATTCATTAATATGGGTATTAAATTTAGTATGCATTTTATAAAACATTTATATATATTTTTTTTAATTCAAGCTTTAATAATATTTTTTTTTTCCACAGCGCAAGTACAAGCAAAATCTTTTGAAATCGTTAATATAGAAATTTCTAGGCCATTTGAAAATAATTTTGATAAAAATAAAGTTATCGATTCTGGATTTAAAAAAGCCTTTATTGAATTGATTTACTCATTAGTTAAATCCTCTGATTTTAAAAAAATAGAACCAATAAAATTAATTGAAATAAAAAGTATGATTGAGTCTTTTTCCATTCAAGAAGAAAAATTTGTAGATCAGATCTACTACGTTAATTTAGGTGTATCTTTCAATAAAAAAAAGATTTTTAAATTTTTAAATAAAAAAAATATTTTTCCGTCTCAAATCGTTAGAGAAACTTTTTTATTTATACCTATTATAATTGATGAAAGTATTGATGATTTAACTATTTTTTCTAATAACCCGATTTATAATAATTGGAATAATAAAACTAAAAAATATGAATTAATTAATTATTTGTTACCAGCCGAAGATCTTGAGGATTTCAAACTTATAAAAGGAAAAATAGATATAATTGAAACATACGATTTTAGAGAGATCACAAAAAAATATTTTTTAAAGAATTCTATAATATCTTTAATTTTTAAAAGCAAAAAAGAGATAAGAGTGTTATCAAAAATTTATAGTGGAA
This sequence comes from uncultured Pelagibacteraceae bacterium, assembly GCA_902573465.1. Classification (GTDB taxonomy): domain Bacteria; phylum Pseudomonadota; class Alphaproteobacteria; order Pelagibacterales; family Pelagibacteraceae; genus Pelagibacter. The sequence continues at coordinate 119 of CACGJX010000007.1, read as the reverse complement.
AAAAAGAAGTTATTAAAAATAACTCATTTAAGTCTCTGGATTTTAATGATGAAAAAAACCTCAATTTTTTTATAGATAGTCTAAAAATCTCATTTGAGGATACATGGAAAAAGATAAAT
>CACGJX010000006.1 GCA_902573465.1 uncultured Pelagibacteraceae bacterium | reverse complement strand
ATAATCCATCAAAATATTCTTTTATAAATTTTGCAAAAAATATAGTTGATATTATTCATTATAGGTCACCACTACTAGGAAAAACTTTAAACATTTATGCAAAAAAAATTCATCAAGTAGAATTTTTTGAGTCTATAACAGTATTTTTCATAGACTCCAAAAAATGTTTTATGAATCAAGAAATTTCAAACAAAGCTAAAAACGAGTGGGCATCTGACTATAGATATAATGAATATTTTGGGCAAATAAAAGATAAATTAGATAAAAAATATGGCAAGTTAAATAAAAGGAGTTTTTTAAGGAAATTTCTAAGAAAATTATTTTACAGAAATTTTTTATTCAATATTATTGACAACATTAAAATTAGAAAAATTTTCAAAAAAATTCGTAACTAAATATTAAGTGGTGGGCCGTGTTGGTTACGCTCCAACTACCCCTGCAATGTCAATGCAGTACTCTACTATTGAGCTAACGGCCCAAATTAACTTTCTAAGAAACTTTTTAACTGTTTAGATCTACTAGGATGTTTTAGTTTTCTTAAAGCTTTTGCCTCTATTTGTCTTATTCTTTCTCTTGTTACAGAAAATTGAAGTCCAACTTCCTCCAATGTATGATCTGTATTCATTCCAACCCCAAACCTCATTCTTAAAACTCTTTCCTCTCTTGGTGTTAAAGTTGATAAAATTTTAGTTGTGGCCTCACCTAAATTAGATTTAATTGCTTGTTCTAGTGGTGCTAAAGCTTTTGTGTCTTCGATAAAATCTCCAAGACTACTATCTTCTTCGTCCCCTACAGGTTTTTCCAGTGAAACTGGTTCTTTCGAAATCTTTAAAACTTTTCTAACTTTATCTAATGGCATACGAAGTTTTTTTGCTAACTCTTCTGGTGTAGCCTCTCTCCCAAACTCACTTAAAATTAGTCTTTGAGTTCTAACTATTTTATTTATGGTTTCAATCATATGAACTGGTATTCTAATTGTCCTTGCTTGATCAGCTATTGATCTTGTTATTGCTTGTCTAATCCACCAAGTTGCGTAAGTTGAAAATTTATATCCTCTTCTGTATTCAAATTTATCTACAGCCTTCATTAATCCGATATTTCCCTCTTGGATCAAATCTAGAAATTGAAGACCACGATTAGTATACTTTTTTGCAATTGAGATAACTAACCTTAAATTTGCCTCAACCATCTCTTTTTTAGCAATCCTTGACTCTTTCTCACCTTTTTGAACTCTGCTTACAAGTTTTTTAAAATCTGTCACAGACATTCCAAGTTTATGGCTTATTTCAATTAGTCTCTCTCTGATATTCTTGAACTCATCTTTATTTTTATCAAAAAATTGGTTCCATAATTTGTTTGTATCTAAAAATTTTTTTAAATTTGGATTAATTTCATTACCAATATAAAATTTTATAAATTCATTCCTTGGAATTTTTTGATCCATTGCTAATCTTAATAAATTTCCCTCTAATGAAATTATCCTTTTATTTTCTACATAATGTTTTTGTACAAGTTCTTCTAGCACAGACGGTGAAAGTTGAAGAGATTTAATATTTTTTAAAATATCATTAACAATTTTCTCATAACCTTTTTCTTTTGCCGTTGAAAAATTTCGAGAATTAAGCACACAATCTAGTTTTTCTTTTTGGTATTTTATTAATTTGCGATATTCTTTAGTAAGTAAATTTACAGTTTTCAAAACTTTAGGTTTAATTTCAGACTCCATTGCTGCAAGAGTTGGATTAAAATCATCATCACTTTCATCGCTTGTGTTTTCCTCTTTATCTGTTTCACCAGAATTTTTTTGTTTAGCACTAGGTCCTGTGCTTTCATCTTCCATATAATTTGTATCAATATCAATAATTTCTCTTACAAGTATTTCATCTTTTTGTAATTTTACATCCCAGTCGAAAAATTGTTGTGCTGTAATTGGACTTTGGGATAACGCTATTAACATAACATCTTTTCCAGCTTCTATTCTTTTTGCGATTGCGATCTCTCCTTCTCGCGAAAGTAATTCAACACCGCCCATCTCCCTAAGATACATTCTTATTGGGTCATCACTTTTTTCAATTGTTTTACCCTCTTCTTTAGAGGAATTTTCTTTTTTTCTTAAAACTTTAAAATCTGATTTCTTTTCAACTAATACTATTCTCTCATCTAAAATATGAATAAACGCTTGAGATAAATTTTCATCTGAAAGATTTCGTTTTCCAAGAGATTTACTTAACTCCTCATAAGTAATGAAACCACGATGAGTTCCACGACCCATCAATCTAGCAAATGATTTAGTTATAATTCTTTCCACAGCAAATTAAGTTTGAAAGACTTATATAATACCAAATTATTAAAAATCCATTGCTAATTTATTAAGATTAGTTAGTTTTTCTTTCGTTTTTGAGCTCTTTAAGCTCATTAAATGTTGTTTCACTTAAATCCTTTGAAAATTTCGATTCTAGTTCTTGAATTCTTAACTCCAAATCATAATTAAACAAATCTTTTGAAATATCATCAAGTAACTCTATAACGTGTTTTTCATTTTTTAGGTTATTTTGAAGAATATGTTTAATTGGTGCAAATTTATTTATTTTATCGAGTAATTGTTTATCAAGTTTAAGATTTTCAATATCAATATTCTCATTTAATTTTAATTTATCAATTATAGAATTAAATATCTGCTTATTTATTTTAGTAAATAATTTAATATTTTCGATTAAATGAATATTAGATTGAAAAAGTGATAAATTATTTAAGATTAAATATAACAACGAAAACTCCTTTAATTCTACACCAGTAATACTTTGACTATCATTAAAAAACTTTTTTGTTGACTCAAGTGATTTTGTTTTCTTTACAAAAGACTTGCTTTTATTTTGATTAGAATAGGGCGTTAATTCTGAAATTTTCTCCAAAAAAAATTCAAGAACATATTTTTTGATAAAACTATCTTTAATTGTGCTTGCTATTGATCTTAGTTTTTTTTCAAATATTGCCATAGAAGAAGGATTATTTTCAGTTTGTTTTTTATAATGGCTGAAAATAAATTGATGAATTGGTAATTTGTTCTGTTTTGTAAAATCTAAAAAGTAGTTTTTACCATTTTTATTAACAAAACTATCAGGGTCCTCTTTATCTGGTAAAAATAAAAAAGATATTTGTTTTTCAGGTTTCAATTCTTTTATTGAATTTTCTGCTGCTCTTAAAGCAGCTTTATAACCACTTTCATCCCCATCAAAACAAATTATAATATCATCAAAGAACTGATTTAATGTTAAAATTTGTTTATCAGTTAAAGAAGTGCCAAGATTTGCAACAACGTTTTCAACTCCATTTTTACTCAAACCAACCACGTCCATATAACCTTCAACTAAAAAGATATGATCTAACTTATTTGATAATTTTCTTGCTCGGTCTAAGTTATAAAGATTTGAACCCTTTTTAAAAAAATTTGTCTCTGGTGAATTAATATATTTTGCTAAGTAATCTAAATTTTCTATTATTCTACCACCCAAAGCAATTGGTTGTCCTGAAATATTGCTAATTGGAAATATCAATCTCCCTCTGAATCTTTCTACGCAAATTTTTTTCTTTTCATCAAAATAAAATAAACCACTTTCTAATAAAGTTTTTTCACTAAATTCTTTTTTAAGCTCATCAAAAAAACTTGGATTTTTTTTAACAAAACCAATTTTAAATTTTTTAACTTCATTTTTGTCTAATGATCTATTCTTTAAATAATCTCTAGCGTTTGATAGTTTTTCGTTTTTAAGTAGCTGATCATGATAATAATCAACATACCTGCTATAAATTGATAAATACTCTTTCCAATTTTTTTCTCTCTCCTCATCTTGTTTAGTAAAAAGATATGGTTGCATTCCTGCAATATTGGCAAGATATTTTACTGCCTCTCCAAACCTTAAGTTTTGCGTTTTCATGACAAAATCAAAAATATTTCCATGCTCTGACGTTGCGAAACAATGGTAAAATTCTTTTTCATCATTAACTGTAAAAGAGGGTGTTTTCTCATTTTTAAACGGTGATAGTCCAACAAACTCTTTGCCCCTTTTTTTTAAAGCGACCACTTTAGAAACAACACTTGAAACTTTAAGACGAGTTTTGATTTCATCTAAATATTCTTTTGGGTATTTCATTATTTATTTAACAATTGTTTTAGCAAGGCACCAGCTTTTGAAAAATCAATTTCGTCAGCATGTTGTTTTTTTAATTCACCCATTACTTTTCCCATGTCTTTAATAGAGCTTGCACCTAGTTTAGAAATAATTTCCTCGCATATTTTTTTAGTATCCTCATCATTCAGCTGTTTAGGTAAAAAACTTGATAAAATATCAAATTCGTTTTGCTCAATTTCTAATAAGTCGGATCTATTATTCTTTTTATAAATATCAATTGATTCGGCTCTTTGCTTCATCATCTTTTTTAATAACTTTTTAATATCCTCATCATCTGTTTCTTTTTTGTGAGGGCCAGACCTGTTTGAGATATCGAGATCCTTAATTGATGATAAAATTAACCTATAAGTTGAGATTTTAATCTTATCTTTGGATTTTAGAGCATTTTTATATTCTGTTTCAATTGTATCTTTTAACGACATAATTTTTTAATCTACTTTAAAGAAAAAATTCTTCAAAAGAAAAATTGTTTTTTTACAATTTTATAATACATCTCTGTTGCGATAATAAATCAATTATTGTATTAACCTTTAACTTATGAGTTGTAATTGATCAAAAAAGTAAATAATGCTCACCTTAAAAATTCTCAAAAAAATACAGGTATTCTAGTTTTAGAAAACAAAAAGATTTTTAAAGGGATCGGGATTGGATATCAGGGAGAAGCAACTGGTGAGGTTTGCTTTAATACCTCATTAACTGGATACCAAGAAATAATATCAGATCCATCTTATGCTGGACAAATAATAAACTTTACCTTTCCTCACATTGGAAATGTAGGGACGAATAAAGAAGATTTCGAATCTGACAAAATATGGACTAAAGGAGTTATTTTTAATTCCGAGATAACATCACCATCAAATTATAGATCTTTTCAACATTTAGATACGTGGTTAAAAAAAAATAAGATAGTTGGAATTACTGGGCTTGATACAAGGAGTTTAACAAATTTTATTAGAGACAAAGGCGCTCCAAAAGGAACCATTGCTTACTCAAAAAAAGGTAAATTTCATATTAACAAACTTATTAATTCTACGATTAAATGGAGTGGACTTAAAAATTTAGATCTTGCAGAAAAAGTTACCACGCAAAAAAATTATATTTGGGAAGGACTTAAGACTTGGAAAAAAGAACATGGCTACAAAAAAAATAATAAAAATTCATTTCATGTGGTAGCCATCGATTATGGAATAAAAAAAAATATTTTGAGATATTTTTCTGATTTTAAATGTAAAGTAACTGTAGTTTCTTGTAAAACATCTGCAAAAAAAATTTTATCTCTAAAACCTAATGGTGTCTTCTTATCTAATGGACCTGGAGATCCAGCTGCAACAGGAAAATATGCAATTCAAATAATTCAAAATCTTATTAAAAGTAAAATACCATTATTTGGCATCTGCCTTGGTCATCAGATACTCGCACTTTCATTAGGTGGTAAAACAAAAAAAATGAAATTGGGTCATAGAGGAGCAAATCATCCTGTGAAAAATTTGATTAATGACAATGTAGAAATTACCAGCCAAAATCATGGCTTTGAAGTTTTAAAAGAAAATTTACCAAAAAATATTCAGATTACCCATGAATCTTTGTTCGATAATAGTATCGAGGGAATAAGATTAAAGAATAATCCAGTATTCTCAGTTCAATATCACCCAGAGTCAAACCCAGGACCACAAGATAGTGTCTATTTATTTCAAGAATTTATTAACAATATGAAAAAAAATGCCAAAAAGAAAAGATCTTAAAAAAATTTTAGTTGTAGGTGCTGGACCAATAATCATTGGACAAGCTTGTGAGTTTGATTACTCTGGAACCCAGGCTTGTAAGGCATTAAAAGATGAAGGTTATAAAGTTATTTTAATTAATTCAAACCCAGCAACAATCATGACAGATCCAGATGTTGCTGATAAAACTTACATTGAGCCTATTACTTTAGAGGTTTTAGAAAAAATTCTCAAAAAAGAAAAACCAAATGCAATTCTTCCAACCATGGGTGGCCAAACTGCTCTTAACCTTGCAATGGAGGCAGAAAGAAAAGGAATTTTAAAAAAATATAAAATTGAATTAATTGGTGCAAATTCAAAAGCTATTTCCAATGCAGAAGATAGAAAAAAATTTAGAAAAAATATGATTGATATTGGGTTAGATCTTCCAAAATCTGAGATCGTTAACAATATAAATCAAGCATCAAAAGTTTTGAATAAAATTGGTTTGCCAGCAATAATTAGGCCAGCTTTTACGCTTGGAGGTTTAGGAGGAGGAATAGCAAAAAATAAAAAGGATTACCTAAAAATTATCAAAAGTGGTTTACACGAATCTCCAGTTAGTCAAGTACTTGTAGAAGAATGCTTAGAAGGTTGGAAAGAATTTGAAATGGAGGTTGTAAGAGATAAAAAAGATAATTGTATAATTATTTGTTCAATAGAAAATGTAGACCCAATGGGAATACACACAGGAGACTCAGTTACAGTTGCTCCTGCATTGACATTAACTGACAAAGAGTATCAAGTAATGCGAAACGCTTCTATTGCATGTTTAAGAAAAATTGGAGTTGAAACAGGCGGTTCAAATGTTCAATTTGCAATAAATCCTAAAAATGGGCGAATGGTAATAATTGAGATGAACCCTAGAGTATCAAGATCATCAGCCCTTGCATCAAAAGCAACTGGATTTCCAATCGCAAAAGTTGCTGCTAAACTTGCCATTGGATATACGTTGGATGAATTAAAAAATGAAATAACCAAAGTTACTCCAGCATCATTTGAACCAAGTATAGATTATGTAGTAACAAAAATTCCAAGATTTACTTTTGAAAAGTTTTCAACTTCTCCCGCAATTCTAGGCACATCAATGAAATCAGTAGGGGAAGCAATGGCAATTGGAAGAAATTTTAAAGAGTCTCTTCAAAAAGCATTGGTTTCTCTTGAGACTGGCTTTTCAGGATTAGATAAAATATTTAATTTAAATAAAAGACAAATTGAAAAAAAACTAAAAGAAAATATTCCAAACAAAATCTTACTTGTTGCTGAAGCAATGAGAAAAAAAATAAAGCTTAAAAGAATTTATAATTTATCAAAAATCGATCCGTGGTTCTTAAACCAAATTAAGGAAATAATAGAGAATGAAATTAAGATCAAAAACAATGGATTACCTAAAAATTTTGATGACTTTAATCAAATAAAATCAATAGGTTTTTCTGATAAAAAACTTTCTGAACTATCAAATTTATCTGAAGATATTGTGAGAAAAAAAAGAACTGCACTTAAAATTTTACCAGTATTTAAAAAAGTTGATACTTGTGCTGCAGAATTCAAATCTTTTACACCATACATGTACTCAACATATCAAAGAAATTTCTCAATAAATTCAGAATGTGAAGCTGACCCATCTGGTAAGAAAAAAATTATAATATTAGGTGGAGGGCCTAATAGAATAGGACAAGGAATAGAATTTGATTATTGCTGTTGTCAAGCCAGTTTTGCCCTAAAGGCTGCTGGTTTTGAGACTGTAATGGTTAATTGTAATCCAGAGACTGTCTCAACAGATTATGACACTAGTGATAGATTATATTTTGAGCCTTTAAAGGAAGAATATGTTTTCAACATTATAAAGAGAGAGAAAGATAAAGGGAATTTAGTCGGTGTCATTACGCAATTTGGTGGTCAAACTCCAATTAAATTAGCAAAATTTTTATATGATAATAATCTCCCAATTTTAGGAACTCAATACTCATCTATTGATCTGGCAGAGGATAGAGATAGATTTAGAAAACTTTTAGAAAAATTAAATTTAAATCAAGCTGAAAGTGGAATTGCAAAAAATTTTAAACAAGCAATTGAAATATCTGAAAAAATTGGTTTGCCTTTAATTGTTAGACCCTCTTATGTTCTTGGAGGAAGGGCAATGGAAATTGTTTACGAAAAAAGCCAATTAAAAAATTTTGTAGAGGAAGCCTTTAAAGCAGCAGAGAAAAATCCAATTCTTATTGATAAATTTTTAGATCATGCAATGGAGGTAGATGTTGATGCTATATCCGATGGTAAAGAAGTACATGTGGCTGGCATCATGCAACATATAGAGGAAGCAGGAATTCATTCTGGAGACTCGGCTTGCAGCTTACCTCCAATTTCAATAAAACCTTTTTTACTAAAAGAAATTGAGAAACAAACAAAAGATTTAGCCCTAGCTCTGAAAGTAAAAGGTTTCATGAATGTTCAATTTGCAATAAAAAAAGATGAAATTTTTGTCATTGAAGTAAACCCAAGAGCTAGCCGGACTGTTCCTTTTGTTTCAAAAGCTAAAGGAATACCCCTGGCAAAGATAGCCTCTAGAGTTATGGCTGGTGAGAAACTTTCAAAATTTAATTTAAAAGATAAATCTAAAGGAATGTTTGCAGTAAAGGAAGCTGTTTTTCCATTTAATAAATTTCCTAATAGTGATTTATTGTTAGGTCCAGAAATGAAATCAACTGGAGAAGTGATGGGATTTGACAAAAATTTTGGAATGGCATACGCAAAAAGCCAGATAGCTTCGTCTAATTCGTTACCAACAAATGGACTGGCTTTTTTATCACTAAAAGATTCTCATAAAGATGAAGGTTTAGAGCTTGCAAAAGAACTTCTGAAACTAAAGTTCCGTTTGTGTGCTACAAGAGGAACCGCTGAATATATCCAAAAAAATGGCATGAGTTGTAAAATTATTAATAAAGTAAGTAGTGGATCACCTCATATCGTTGATGTTCTCGACTCCAAAAAAATAGCTTTGGTAATTAATACTGGTGGTGGCAACACAGAACATAGGTTAAACGATGCAGTTGCTTTAAGAAGAGCAACACTTAAAAATAAAGTACCCTACTGCACAAATATGTCAACAGCACTTGCATGTATTGAGGGTATTAAATCACTTAAAACAAAAAAATTAGAGATAACGTCTCTACAAAATGTTTAATCAACTTTCCAATCAGTTTTAAATGTAACATAATTGACTTGAATACATCTTCTTTCCTTAACAATTTTTTTCTTTTCCATACCGTGCCATGTGTTTGGACCACTTGTAAATAAATAACCATAATTATGCTTATAGGGAACGGTTTTAACTTTTTCTAATTTTTCATTATAAAAATCAGTGCCTAATTCCTCTGACTCATTTGCATTATTTACAAAAATAAGTCCTGACATTAATTTTTCCTTAATGTCACAATGTGGCTTTAACCAAAAACCTTCACGATCACAAATAACTTCAAGTCTAACATATGAAGAGGATAAATCTTTATTAATCATTTTGGAGATTGTCTCGCATGTTTCTTTAGATTGAAGTTCATTAATGAATTTTACTAAATTTGGAAATTGAGAAGCATTTTCTTTTGTAACAAAACATCTAAATTTTATTGCCTTACCGCCTGAAGCTATGCCTTCTCTAAATTCGGCAGCACCACCATCAATTGCTCTTGTGCCATCATAATTGAGATTATGTTTGCTTACATCGGGAATGTCTGCACCTTCTATTTCTTTAATAGCTTCTTCACTTAAAGCATCATTATATTCCCAGTGATTAAATGGGAATTCATACTTTTTTGAGTTCTTCAATATAGAATTAAGAAAAGTCATAATCTTTAAGTTGCTTCTCTATATATCTGGATATTCTATGAGTTTCATTAAGTTTTTTATAATTCCATTCTTCAACTGTATCCTCTAAGTTTTTAATTATTTCTAGGGATTTAAAGAGCTCAAAAAATTTTTTGAAACGAATATTTTTTTTAATAGCTGGCATTTGAGCCACATATATTGGTTTTCCTGACATAGTTGCTTCAGATATCATAGATGTAGAGTCGCACGTTACAATAATATGATTAGCTAGCTTAAGTGATGATAAATAGGCTTTCTTATCAATATCATGAATTATAATCTGGTCATCATCAAAAAAATTTTGGGCTTTATCTATAATTCTTTGAGGTGTTCTAATTGAAGGTATAAAAATAAGCTGATAACCTTGATTAATAAAATTTTTTTTAGTTTTAACAAAAATTTCCTCAATTATTTCATCATTAAAATCATAATACTTATTTGGACCACCGGCGATAAACGCTATTACTTTTTCTTTTTTAATTCGAGGTTTAAGATAATCAATATTTTCCTCTAAGTCTTTTTCAGTAATATAATGAATTGCTCCTTTAGTTTTTAGAACATTTATCCCATTAAGGCCATCGTGGTCTGGCGCAATAACAAAATCAAAATTATTTAATGATACTTTTGGATCTTGAATATGAATGTTCATAATTTTACTTCCAAATTTTTTTTTTAAAAAAATTGATGGGACTACACTTTTTCTCCCACATGAAATTACTACATTAAATTTTTTTGATATATTATTTTTAAAAACAAAATCTTTTACAGGTGTTAATTTTGGAGGGATTATTTTCCAAAAATTATCTAGTTCAATTTTTTCGTGTATAAATTCAAGATTAAGAGCTTTAGCAAGCCCCTCAACTTGGCTAATCATGCCATGCATACCCTCGGTCAATAATAAACCTTTTAATTTAGTCATTTATCACTATATAGCTTTCATATGAGTCAAAATCCAACTAAACACACAAAAGTGTTAATAATTGGGTCTGGTCCTGCTGGATACACTGCTGCAGTTTATGCGGCGAGAGCAATGTTAAATCCAATTTTGGTTTATGGGTCGGAGCCTGGAGGCCAATTAACTACAACAACAGACGTTGAAAACTTTCCTGGATTTGCTGATGTTATTCAAGGTCCGTGGCTTATGGATCAAATGAAAGAGCAAGCAAAAGCAGTTGGAACAGAAATGATTGAAGATCATATAAGTTCAGTAAATTTGAAAACAACACCTTTTGAGGCTGTAGGGGACACTGGTCAAAAATATACTGCTGATAGCATAATAATTTCCACAGGTGCCCAAGCTAGATGGTTAAATATTAAATCTGAACAAGAGTTTAGAGGATTTGGTGTATCAGCATGTGCGACATGTGATGGTTTTTTCTTTAAAGATAAAGAAGTTGCTGTTGTAGGTGGAGGTAATGCGGCTGTCGAAGAGGCAATGTTTCTTACAAAATTTGCTTCAAAAGTAAAATTGATTCACAGAAGAGATAGTTTGAGAGCTGAAAAAATGCTTCAAAAAAAACTTATGGAAAATAAAAAAATTGAAATCATTTGGGATACAGTTGTTGAGGATGTAATTGGAGATAAAGATCCAAAGAATGTTAAAGGTATAAAAGTTAAAAATGTTAAAACCAATAAAATTGATGAAATAAAATTAGACGGTGTTTTCATTGCTATTGGTCATGACCCTGCAACTCAATTATTTAAAGATCAACTTAGTATGGATAATGAGGGTTATTTGATAACAAAACCAGATTCAACAGAGACTAACGTACCAGGTGTTTATGCGGCTGGAGACGTAAAGGATAAAACATTTAGGCAAGCCGTAACTGCTGCTGGTATGGGGTGTATGGCGGCACTAGAGGCTGAAAAGTTTTTATCTCATTAAAGTGAAAAATAATCTCCATGTTTTCTTAGGCGCTACAGTGGCAGATGCAGCAGCCAGACCATTACATTGGGTATATAATCAAAAAAAATTAGGTGTTTATATTAAAGGAAAAAAGGACTTTTCTTTCTTAAAAAAAAATAGAAGTCCCTTCTATAATATCAAAACCGGAAAAGTCTCTGGTTACAATGAAATTAGCCAAGTAATGTTTCACACACTACTGGATGGACACGAAAATATAGAGAAACGTTTTAAAAAAAAAATCCTTATAAACTTTGGCCCTGGAAGTAAATATTGGAAAAATTTAAAACTGAGATCTAAATATAAAAAAGTCAAAGACTGGCACGGTATCGTCAAGGGACCGTGGATACATCAAAATATTATTGAGACAGTAAAAAATATCAAGTTGAAAAAGAAGATCCCTGGTGGTGTAAAAGTCAATGAGTCAGATGGTTTTTGTGCTACTCTTCCATATTTTCTATATGGCTTTGATTTTAAAAGTTTAGAAAAAATTTTCAAAATTGTAACAGTTTCAAAAATAAGTTTTAAATATGCTATGGCAAAATTTTATTTAATAGATTTTGCGTTAAAGGGAGCTGAAGACCCAATCAAAGAATTCATTAAAAAATTCAATAGAAATTCTTTTTTTAAAGGAATAGTAAATGACATTAAAAAAATAAGACAATTAAGATCAAAATTCGATCCAGCTGTGATAAAGAAACTAGGTATGGCTTGTAGCTACCCAGGAACTTTTAACAGCTCAATATATACAATTATTAATTCAAAAAATTATAAAGACGCTATTTTAAAAACAATAAAGGCAGGTGGGTGCAATTGTTCAAGAGCAAATTTTACTGGAGCATATTTTGCAGCTCTAAAAGGTGTAAATTCTATTCCAAATATTTGGATTAAAAAAACAATTCCAGCAAAAAAGATTTTAAATCAAAAATAATTATCTATTTAAGGCTTCACAAAAAGATTTAATTCTCGACATTGCTTTTTTTAAATTTTTCATGGATGTAGCATAAGAAATTCTAAAATAGCCATCTAAGCCAAAGGCAGAACCTTGGACAACAGCGACATTTTCTTTTTCGAGTAATCTTTGAACAAAATTAGTATCAGTTTTTAATTTTGTTTTTTTATTTAACAATCCCTTACAGCTTGGAAATACATAAAATGCACCATTTGGGGTTAAACAATTTATGCCTTTTATACTATTTAGGCTTTTTACAACAAAGTTTCTTCTGTCTTTAAATGCTTTAGCTCTAGTTTTTATAAATCCTTGTTTTCCATTTAATGCCTCAACAGCTGCAGCTTGACTTATTGAAGACGGATTTGAAGTTGATTGTGATTGTATTTTTCCAATAGCTTTTATTATTTCCTTTGGACCAGCGGCATAACCTATTCTCCAACCAGTCATGGCATATGATTTACTTACTCCATTCATTGTAAGTGTCCTATCTTTTAACTTAGAAATTTGAGCAATGGTAAAAAAATTAAAGTTATCATACCTAACATGTTCATAAATATCGTCACTCAAAATAAAAATTTTTTTATATCTGATTAAAATTTTTGCCAAATCGTTAATTTCTTTTTTTGAATAACCTGCTCCTGTTGGATTGGATGGAGAATTAAGAATGATCCATTTAGTTTTTTTAGATATTGCTTTTTTTAATTTTTTTGGAGTAAGTTTAAATCCTTCCTGTTCTGTACATTTTATTATTTTCGGTTTTCCACCAGCTAACAAAACCATATCTGGGTATGATACCCAAAAAGGTGCTGGTATAATTACTTCGTCCCCTTTATTAAGAGTTGCCATAAAAGCATTGTAAAGAACTTGTTTTCCTCCTGTGCCAACAGTGATCTGATCTAAAGAGTAGTTGAGTTTATTTTCTCTTTGAAATTTCTTAATTATAGCTTTTTTAAGTTCAGGTGTGCCATCAACAGCAGTGTATTTTGTGTCTCCTCTTTTTATAGCTTTGATCGCAGCCTTTTTTATATTTTCTGGAGTGTCAAAATCTGGCTCTCCAGCTCCTAAACCAATTACATCTTTACCAGCTGCTCTTAATTCTCTAGCTTTCTGAGTAACTGCGATAGTTGGCGATGGCTTAATTCTTTTTAAACTGTCTGATATTATGCTCATTGAAATATAAATTAATTCTACTACGTTCTTTAATATATGGAAAATACATATCAAGATTTAATTACTGATATTCAGAGTAAAAACCCAAAAATCAGTGGAAAACTTGAAGGTGGTAAAAAATTTAAAATTAAATCCGATTTCAAGCCAGCGGGTGATCAACCAGAGGCAATTAAAAAATTAGTTAACGGTGCAAATAAAGAGGAATTTAATCAAGTTTTGCTTGGTGTTACTGGGTCTGGAAAAACTTTTACAATGGCAAAAGTGATAGAGGCAACAAATAGGCCAGCCTTAATTCTTGCTCCTAACAAAACTCTCGCTGCTCAACTTTATGGGGAGATGAAGACATTTTTTCCTGATAACGCGGTTGAGTATTTTGTGTCTTATTATGATTACTATACACCAGAAGCTTATGTCCCAAGATCTGACACATACATTGAAAAAGAGGCATCAATTAATGAACAAATAGATAGGATGAGACATTCAGCAACAAGATCACTTTTGGAGAGAGATGATGTTTTAATTGTGGCCAGTGTATCATGTATTTATGGTTTAGGCTCTGTTGAGGCATATAGTAAAATGACTCTTACACTCCAAAAAAACTACGATTATAATAGAGAGCAAATAATAAAATCTCTAGTTGCGTTACAATACAAAAGAAATGATCAAAATTTTTATAGAGGTACTTTCAGAGCTCGTGGTGAATATTTAGAAATCTTTCCGTCTCATTTAGAAGATAGAGCTTGGCGATTAAATTTGTTTGGTGATAAACTGGAGAAAATTGAGGAGTTTGACCCTCTCACAGGTGACCAAGTTAGAGAATTAAGTTTAGTTAAAGTTTATGCAAATAGTCATTACATAACCCCTAAACCAACTATTGAGCAAGCGATTTTAAATATAAGAAAAGAATTAGAAATTACCCTTAAAAAACATAAAGCAGCAAATAAATTGCTTGAAGCTCAAAGACTTGAGGAAAGAACTAAATTTGATCTTGAAATGATTGAGGCAACTGGATCTTGTGCTGGAATTGAAAATTACTCAAGATTTTTGTCAGGTAGAAAACCAGGGGAACCACCCCCAACTTTATTTGAATACTTTCCAGATAATACTTTAATTTTTGTTGATGAATGTCATGTAACAGTCCCCCAGCTTAATGGCATGTACAAAGGTGATAGATCTAGGAAAAGTACGTTAGCTGAATACGGATTTAGACTTCCATCTTGTATGGATAATAGACCATTAAAATTTGAGGAATGGGATTTAATGCGAACACAAACAGTGTTTGTTTCAGCAACACCAGGACCTTGGGAGTTAGAGCAAACAAAAGGGAAGTTTATTGACCAAGTTATAAGACCAACCGGATTAATTGATCCACCAGTGGAAATAAGACCTGCTAAAAACCAAGTAGATGACTTAATGCATGAATGTAAAAAGGTAATAGAAAAAAATCATAGAGTTCTAGTTACAACTCTTACTAAAAAAATGGCAGAGGATTTAACTGAGTACCTACATGAAAATGGAGTGAAAGTTAGATACCTTCATTCTGATATTGACACTCTTGAAAGAATAGAAATTATGAGAGACTTAAGGATGGGTGTTTTTGACGTACTTGTAGGCATAAATCTATTAAGAGAGGGTTTAGATATTCCTGAATGTGCTCTAGTTGGAATTTTAGATGCAGACAAAGAAGGATTTCTAAGATCTGAAACATCCTTGATTCAAACTATCGGAAGGGCTGCAAGGAATGTTGATGGCAAGGTAATTTTGTATGCTGATAAAGAAACAAAAAGTATCAAAAAAGCTATACAAGAAACAGAAAGAAGAAGAAAAATTCAGTTAGCTTATAATAAAAAAAATAAGATCGATGCGAAAACAGTAAAAAAAGAAATTAACGATATTCTAGAAAGTGTTTATGAGAAAGATTATGTAAAAATCAGTGAGGGTTCAAACATTGGTGGAAATTTAAAAAAACATTTAAAAGCTTTGGATAAAAAAATGAAAGAAGCAGCCTCCAATCTTGAGTTTGAGGAAGCGGCAAAAATCAGAGATGAAATAAGAAAATTAGAGAGTACTGAACTAGAAATAACATTAAATCCAAAAATAAGACAGTATGATGTTAAAAATAAACTTTATCCCAAAGGAAGATCCACTATGGGTATGCCTGGTACAAAAGTTACCAAAAAAAAAGATAAAAAATGGAAGCACGCAAAATAATCATCACAGGTGGAGCAACAAGAATAGGTGCGGCAATTGCAAAAAAACTTTCAGGTCCAAATAAAGAGTTAGTTCTTCATTTTAATAAATCAAAATCTAAAGCAGAAAATCTCAAAAAAAAATTAGAGTATTATGGAGCTAAAGTTTATTTAGCCAAAGGTGATTTAAGTAAAGAAAAAGATATTATCAAAATTATCAAGTTAGCAAAATCCAAATTAAAATATTTTGACTGTCTTGTTAATAATGCTTCATTATTTGAAAATGATAAATTAGCAAATTTTAATAATAAAAGTTGGGAAAAACACATATCAATCAATTTGAAAGCACCTGCACTTTTAACTAAAGAATTTTCCAAAAATATTAGAGGAAATAATAATAATATTATTAATATTATTGATCAAAGAATTTTTAAACTTACTCCATATTTCTTTTCTTACACTATAAGTAAATCTGGTCTTTATACTTTGACAAAAACTAGTGCTATGAGTCTTTCACCTAAAATAAGGGTAAATGGTATTGCACCAGGACCTACTATAAAAAATCAAAGACAGACTGAAAAACATTTTAAAAAACAATATCTTGCTACTCCTTTAAAAAGACAGGTTGATGTTAATGAAATTTGTAATGCTGTTGACTTTTTTATAAAAAGCAGATCTATTACTGGTCAAGTGCTGGCAATTGATAGTGGCCAAAGTTTAAACTGGCAAACACCAGATGTTCTAGGTAAGGAATGAAAAAAAATAATTTTAAGATTGTTAAAATTGATAAAGGAAAATCTCTTTTCAATTATGAAAAAAAAATCCTTATAAACGAGTTAATACTGGATTTAAAACTTGGATATTATGATTTTGAAAGAGAAAATGCTCAAAAAGTAAAATTTAGTCTTGAAATAGATTATCAAGATAAAAAACCGTCAAATGATAAAGATTTAAAATCAATAGTTAATTATGGAACTATTGTTAAGCTGATAAGAAAACTTGTTAAGAAAAAACATTATAACTTTTTAGAAACTCTTGCAGAGGCTGTTTTTGATGAATTATTTAAAGATAAAAGAATTGCTAAGATAATGCTCAAAATTGAAAAATTAGAGATTTTAAAAGAATGCTCATCTGTTGGTATTCAAATTACCAAAAAGAGAAGTCATGATAAGTTCTGATATTGGAAAAGAAATAATAAAAAAAGAACTACCCTTAATCCCAAAACTTCCTGGTGTTTATAGAATGTTGAATGAAAAAGAGGAAATTCTTTATGTTGGTAAAGCCAAAAATTTACCAAATAGACTTAAAAGTTATGTAGCTGAAAAAAATCATATTATTAGGACCGAAAGAATGTTGTCACAAACTAGAAAATTGGAGATAACAACTACTTCTAATGAAAGTGAAGCTTTGCTTTTAGAGGCAAATTTAATCAAAAAACATAAACCAAAATTTAATATTTTACTAAGAGATGATAAATCTTTTCCTTTTATATTTATTGGCAACAAAGATAAATGGCCACAAATAAAAAGACACAGAGGGAAAAAAACTACTGAAGGTTTTTATTTTGGACCTTTTGCATCCGCAGGATCAGCTAACTGGACAATAAAAATGATTCAAAAAATATTCCATCTTAGAGTTTGTGATGACACTGTATTTAAAAATAGAGAGCGACCATGTATTTTATATCAAATTAAAAGATGCTCTGGTCCTTGTGTTGGTTATATAGAAAAAGAAGAATATAAAAAGACTGTTGATGACGCTATTGAATTTGTTTCTGGTAAATCAAGAAAAATACAAAAAAGCCTTTCAGAGCAAATGGAAAGAGCTAGTGAGAGTTTAGATTTTGAAAAAGCAGTAATTTTAAGAGATCGAATAAAATCCTTGAATATTATTCAATCATCACAAAGAATTAATGAAGCTAATCTTATAGAGGCTGATGTAATCGCGGGATATAAAGAGTCTGGCAAAGCATGTATTCAAGTTTTTTTTTATAGATCAAAACAAAACTGGGGTAACCAATCTTTTTTTCCAAAACATGATCCTGATGAAAATTTAAGCAATATAATTAATTCTTTTGTCACACAATTTTATGAAAATAAAAGTGTACCCTCCTCAATAATATTATCTGAAGAGATAAAAGAAAAAGTTTTAATCGAAAAAACGCTCTCTCTTAAAGAAAAAAAACAAGTTACTATATCTATAGCTAAAAAAGGTTCAAAATTAAAAGTAATTAACCAAGCAATAAAAAACGCTAAAGAGAGTTTAAATAGAAAGCTTTATGAAAGTCAAAATAATAAGGAATTATTTGAAGCTGTGGCAAGTAAATTTAATCTAGAGACCAATATTAATCTGATTGAGGTTTATGATAACAGTCATATACAGGGAACAAACAGTGTAGGCGCATTGATAGCTTATGGTGATGATGGATTTATTAAAAAAAGATATAGAAAATTTAACATCAAGCTTAAAAAGAATGAACAAGATGATTATGGAATGATGAAAGAAGTTTTGAATAGAAGATTTAAAAGAGCAATACAAGAAAAAGATAACTATTTAACTTTTCCTGATCTGGTAATGGTAGATGGAGGAAAAGGACAATATTCAGTAGCTAGAGAAACTTTAAATGAACTTGGACTTCATGATATTCCTATAATTGCGATTGCTAAAGGTAAATATAGAAATAGTGGAAATGAGACTTTCTTTCATAATGGTAAGGAATTTAAATTCGTTAAAAATGATCCTACTTTATTCTTTCTTCAGAGAATAAGAGATGAGTCTCATCGTTTTGCAATTAGTGCTCATAGAGCAAAAAGGAAGAAGGGTATTAGTAAATCGCTGTTAGACCAAATTGACGGAATAGGTTCCATAAGAAAAAGAGCTTTATTAAACCATTTTGGATCAGCTAGAGCAGTTGAGTCTGCAAGTCTAGATGAAATTAAATCTGTGGAAGGGGTTGAAGAAAAAGTTGCGAAAAAAATATATAACTTTTTTCATGAATAAAAAAAATTATGCTTAAAAAAATACCGAATATTTTAACTATAGGAAGAATCTTAATTGTTCCTTTTTTTGTGTTAGCATTTTACTTGCCAGGTTTTTATGGAGATTTGACAGCGTTAATTTTATTTATCGTTGCATCCTTCACAGATTTTTTAGATGGAATGCTAGCAAGATTTCTTGGGGAAGAGTCTAAACTTGGAGAATTACTTGATCCTATTGCAGATAAAATTATCGTTGCAACTGCTTTAATACTTTTGGTAATGGACGGAACTATAAGAAATTACGAGGTAATAGCAGCAATCATTATCTTAACCAGAGAAATTTTGATATCTGGATTAAGGGAATTTTTGGCTAAGGGAAAAATTAAACTACCAGTTTCAAATCTAGCAAAATTAAAGACTGTATTGCAAATGGTTGCTATTGCACTTTTACTTTCTGGTGAAACTGGAAACAAAATTATTAATTTTCAAGATTATAATGCTCAAACTATTGGAATAATTCTTTTATGGCTTTCGGCTGCTTTAACTCTATTTACGGGGTATGAATATATGCGAAAAGGTATTGATCACGCTATCTCAGAAGATAATAAAGATTAAGCTGCTTTTTTCTTTCTAACAAGTTTCTGATAACTTTCGTTAAGACCAATAATTAAATCACAAACTTTAAATTCATTTTCAGCGATACAAGAAACTGGGGTTACCTCTGCTGCAGTTCCGGTTAAAAAACATCCAACAAAATTCTTCAACTCTGAGGGGTTTATTTTTCTTTCATGTACTTTAATATTTTTTGATTTCGCAATTTCAATTACTGTTCTTCTAGTAATTCCATCTAGGAAAGAGTCTGGTAACGGCGTGTGTAACTCACCATTCGAGTCTTTAAAAAAAATATTTGCACCAGTAGCTTCAGCAATATTACCTTCATGATCTAGCATTAAAGAATCTGTATAACCATTTTTTTCTGCCTCATGTTTTGAAAGAGTGCATATCATGTAAAGACCTGAAGCTTTTGTGTCCCAAGGAATTGTATTAGGAGCAGGTCTTCTCCAATTAGAAATATTTAATCTAATCCCCTCAACTTTTAATTTTGGATCAAAATAGGACCCCCATTCCCATGTTGCTATTGCAACATGAATTTTTGTTTGTTGAGCTGAGATCGCCATCATTTCACTGCCTCTCCAGGCAACTGGTCTTACGTAACCATTTTCAACTTTTTGGTTTTTAATTATAGTATTTGAAGCAGCGTTTATTTCCGTTTCAGTGTAAGGAATTTCAAAACCCATTCGTCTTGCTGAATGAAAAAATCTTGAAGTATGTTCCTCTAATTTGAAGATTGAACCATCATAAACTCTCTCTCCCTCAAAAACACAACTAGCGTAGTGTAATCCATGGCTTAAAACATGCACTTTAACATTAGACCAATCAACTAATTCGCCGTTGTACCATATTTTACCAGATCTTTTATCGTAAGGTATCATGTATGAAATATAAAATTATTACTGAAAAATATCTGTGTATATATAATATGTCAATATAACTTACCTGTGATGAAAGAGCTTTTATATTTAAAAGATGAACAATTAAAACATTTAATTGAAAAATTATTTATAAGTTATAGAGAAACTTTTTCAGACTCAAAAAAAATTCTCAATAAATATCATATTGGCTTAGCTCATCAAAAAACTATTCATTTAATATCTATGTATGAGGGAATATCAATCTCAGAGCTTATGAGGAAACTTAAAGTATCTAAACAAAGCCTAAATAGGGTTTTAAAAGATTTGATCAAGCTTGAAATGGTTTTTTTTAATAAAGACGAGACTGACACAAGAATTAAACACATCTTTCTAAATGAAAAAGGAAAAAAAATTTTTAAAGAGATTTTTGAAATACAAAAAAAAAGAATTTATAATGCATTGCTTAATTCAAGTTCTCAAGAAGTTCTTAATTTTGATGAAGTTTTAAAAAGAATAATTAATGGATAGTTTTCTGGCTCATATTTTAGTGGTTGATGATGATGAAGGAATAAGATCATTGGTTAAAAAATATTTAAATGAAAAAAAATATTTAGTCACCACAGCTCATACCGCAGAAAATGCGTCTGAAAAAATAAAGGTTATTAAGTTTGATTTAATAATTTTAGATATCATGATGCCTGGAAAAAGTGGGCTTGATTTTTTAAAAGAACATAAAGAATATATTAATACTCCAATAATATTATTAACTGCTAAAGGTGAGCCGAATGAAAGAATAGAGGGATTAGAAGTGGGAGCAGATGATTATTTACCTAAACCTTTCGAGCCCAAGGAACTTGATCTTAGAATTAAAAACATAATTAACAAAACCAAAAAAAATAATTCTAAGAAAATAATAGAATTTGAAAATGTAAAAATAGATTTAAGTAAGCAGATAATTTTTCATGGTAATTCAGAATTTAAAATAAATAACACTGAAAAAACAATATTAGAGAAAATGATTAATAACCCAGGAAAAGTTTTTGAACGGGAAGAAATTGGTAGATTAATTGACTTAGATAAAGAAAGATCAATTGATGTTATCATAACTAGATTGAGGAAAAAAATTGAAATAGATCCAAAAAATCCAAAATTTCTTCAGACTATAAGAGGAGCTGGCTATGTTTTATGGATTGAATAAATTTGTAAAAAATTTATTACCAAAAAGATTATTTTACAGAGCTTTGCTAATAGTTGCTATCCCGGTAATTTTAATTCAATTAATAATTACAATAGTTTTTTTTGATAGCCTTTGGATAAAAACTAACAAAGGAATGACAAGAGCATTGGTTAGTGAAATACAAACTTTCATCGAGGTTTATAGTAATGATAATTATGAAAAAGATGAAATAAAAAATATTTTTTCATTATATCAAGATTTGAATATCGAATTTGTTGAGGATGAAAATTTTAATTTCTCTTACAATGAAAGATGGTTTAGTCCAATAGACAGAACACTGAGAAGAGAATTAAAATCTAAATTTGGATTAGAAATATTTTGGTTTGATACTACAAGTTATAAAGAGTTAGTTGATTTAAGAATTAAATATCAAAATGGTTTCTTTAAATTTATAGTCCCTAAGGATAGACTGACAAGCACTTCTGCAAGACTGTTTGGATTATGGATAACTGTACCTGCATTCGTGGTCGTAATTATTTCGCTTATATTTTTAAAAAATCAAACAAGACCAATCACAGCTTTAGCTAAAGCTGCCGAAAAATTTGGAAGAGGGGAAAATGTAGATGAATTTAAGCCCTCTGGTGCAGCTGAGATACGTCAAGCAGGTTATGAATTCGATAGAATGAGAAAAAGAATTATGAGACATCTAAATCAAAGATCTGAAATGCTATCTGGGATTAGTCATGATTTGAGAACACCCTTAACAAGAATGAAATTACAAACCGAGTTTATAAAAGATAATTCCATAGCTAAGAAGTTAACCGAAGATATAAATGAAATGGAAAAAATGCTTAATGAATATTTGCAGTTTACAAGTTCCTCATTTATGGAAAAGGATGAGCTTTTCAATCTAAGTGATTTAATAGATGAGATTATAGGTAAGTATAATAGTGAAAACATTACCAAAGAGATATTACCAGAGGTTTATTTAAATGGTCGAAAAAATCTAATTAAAAGGTGTCTTAATAATCTATTAGAAAATTCAATTAAATATGGGAATAAAATAAATATTGAACTTCAAAAAAAGAAAACAAGTATAATAATAAAAGTTGAAGATGATGGTCCAGGAATAGCAGAAAGTGAATATGATAATGTATTTAAACCTTTCTACAAAATAGACAAAGGAAGAGCAGACTCAAAATCAAGTGTAGGGCTTGGTCTGTCTATTGCATCTGACATTGTACGTTCTCACGGTGGTAATATAAAGTTGAATAAATCCAATTTGAATGGACTTGAGGTTAAGATTTTTTTACCCGTTTAATCTTTTTTTTTAAAACCTTTTTTTTTTCAAGTTCTTTCTCTAAACTTTCTACTCTTTTAGCAAGGATATCAAATTCATCCTTACTAGTTAATTTCATTTTGAATACGATTTCATCTCTTTTTGATTTTAAAATGTTTACTATCTCATTTTTTAAGTCTCTAGATGAGACTAAACCTTGTTCTAGAAGTTTAGTAAATTTATCAAAAACAAATTTTGAATTTTTCATATATTTATTAAATAAGTTATTATATCTTTAATTTATTATTATAATTAAAAATGTTCATTAATAATTTTGACCCAGTTGCATTTAGTTTATTTTCATTAGAATTTAGATGGTATTCTTTATCATATATATTTGGAATTCTGGCTGGATGGGTTTTGGCAAAAAGAATTTTTATAAAAGATGATAATTTAAAAGAGAAATTTGACGACTACATTACTTATATAATTTTAGGTATTATAATTGGTGGAAGATTAGGTTATGTAATATTTTATAATTTAGATTACTATTTAGAGAACATTTTTGAAATATTTAAAATTTGGAATGGAGGAATGTCATTCCATGGTGGACTATTAGGTGTAATTGTGATGAGCGTATGGTTTGCAAAAAAACATAATCATAATTCTTATATTTATCTTGATATTGTTTCGTTAGTCGCACCAATAGGAATTTTTTTTGGACGTATTGCAAATTTTATAAATTCAGAGCTTTATGGCAAAGAAACAACTTTACCATGGGGAATTAAATTTGAAAAAATTGATGAAATATATCGTCATCCATCTCAACTTTATGAGGCTTTTTTTGAGGGACTGTTATTATTTTTTATATTGATATATTTTCGAAAGGCGTCCTCAGCTAAAAATCCTGGTTTCTTATCTGGAATATTTTTAATATTTTACTCTGTTTTCAGATTTTTTATAGAATTTTTAAGAATGCCAGATGAACAATTAGGTTACGTTCTATTTAAATTGAGTATGGGGCAAATTTTATGTTTAGTTTTTTTTATATTTGGTTCTTATTTGACTTTAAAAAAATATGACCATCAAAAATAATTTTGAAATCTCTTTAGATAAATTTATCGATTTTGCTCTATATGATAAAAAAAACGGATACTATATGCAAAAAAACCCTTTCGGGTTAAAGGGCGATTTTTTAACTGCACCAAATATTTCTAGAATGTTTTCTGAAATGATAGCTGTATGGATTTTAGGTTTTTGGGAAAATTTAGGAACCCCAAAAAAAATTAATTTGGTGGAACTTGGTGCAGGAAACGGTGAAATGATGAAAATATTTTTAGAAACTTTTAAAAAATTTCCAGCGTTTTTAAGTTCATGTAATATTTTAATTCATGAAAAAAGTCTAAAATTAAAGAAAATTCAAAAAAACAAATTAGATAAAGAAAAAGTTATTTGGATTTCTGATCTGAAACAAATAAAAAAATTTCCAACTATTTTTATTGCAAACGAGTTTTTTGATGCAATAGCAATAAAACAATTTATTAAAAAAAAAGATGTTTGGTTTGAAAGATATGTAAATTTTAAAAATCAAAAAAAGCCCTTTTTTTGTGAAAGAAAGTTTAATATGAAAAAATTTGAAAAAGAAATTGATTATAATATTTCAAAAGACCAAAAATTTATTGAATACTCCTTAGTTGGAGCAGATTATTTAAAAAAAGTTGCTGGTATAGTTAAAAAAAATAATGGTGGTCTTCTAATGATTGATTACGGGTATATGGAAAAGAGGATGAAAAATACTCTTAAATCGATTTCAAATCATAAACATAATAGTGTTTTAAAAAATATCGGTACTTCAGATATTACTCATAATATTAATTTTTTCTTATTTAAGAAAATAATCAATCAATTAGGTGGTTTAAAAGACTTAATAACAACTCAAGGAAGCTTTTTAGTAAAATTAGGAATAAAAAAAAGAGCTGAGATAATATCGCAAAATCAAAGCTTTTCAAAAAAAGCAGATATTTATTTTAGATTAAAAAAACTCATAGATGAGAAAGAAATGGGAAATTTATTTAAGGTAATGTTTATCAAAAACAAAGACAATAAATATAAGTTGGGGTTTAATTGATAGTTTCAAAAAAATTATCTAAATTTAAAGAGATCAGTCACGGTTTTTTTAATAAAAAAGGTGGATGTTCGAGAGGTATTTATAAAAGCTTAAATTGTGGACCAGGATCTAACGACTACAAAACAAAAATTATCAAAAATTTGAGAATTGTAAAAAAGAAAATCGATAAAAATTCAAAAAATATTTTTTTACTCCATCAAATACATAGTAATAAATTTGTTTTCATCAATAAATATTCTAAGTACCTAAAAAAAAAGAAAGCAGATGCAGTAATCACTGACATTCCAAGATTACCAATTGGAATTCTTACAGCTGATTGTGTACCAATATTAATTTTTGATAAACAAAAAAAGATGGTAGCTGCTATTCATGCTGGATGGAAAGGTGCATATAAAGGAATTATTTCAAAAGTTATAAATTTCATGATTAAAAAGGGCTGTGAAAAAAAGAATATGATTGCTGTTATAGGTCCTTGTATCGCTCAAAAAAGCTATAACGTAAAAGAAGATTTTAGAAGAAAATTCCTAAAAAAAGATAAAAGAAATAAAGTTTTTTTTAGAAAAAGAAAAAACTTAATTTATTTTGATTTATCAAAATATGTTAAATTACAACTCAAATTAATGAAAATCACAAATTTAGAGACGATAAATATTGATACTTTTCCTAAAAAAAATAATTTTTTTAGTGCAAGAAGGTCTTTGCGTTTAAATCATGATGATTATGGTAGAAATATTTCATTAATTATGATTAATTAGAGTTTTTCAATGAAATTATTAACTGGAAACAGCAATAAAGTTTTAAGTAAAAACATTGCTAAATACTTAAAAACAAAACTTGTAAATTCAAGTATTAGAAAATTTGCTGATGGTGAAATTTATATTGAAATAAATGAAAATATAAGAGGAAACAGTATTTTTATTGTTCAATCTATCTCCTCTCCAGCAAATGATAATTTAATGGAATTATTGTTATGTATTGATGCCCTAAAGAGGTCATCGGCAAAAAATATAACAGCGGTAATACCGTATTTTGGATATGCAAGACAAGATAGAAAGGTTGTTCCAAGAACTTCCATATCTGCAAAACTTGTATCTAATTTAATAACTCAAGCTGGTGCTGATAGAGTGGTAACCGTAGATTTACATGCTGGTCAAATTCAAGGTTTCTTTGATATTCCTGTTGATAACTTATTTTCTACTCCAATATTTGCAAGACACGCTAGAAAGAAAATTAAAAGTAAAAAAATTATTTGTGTTGCACCTGACGTAGGAGGAACGGAAAGAGCTAGAGCACTTGGAAAACTTCTGAATGTAGGACTAGCTATTGTTGATAAAAGAAGACCAAAGCCTGGGCAATCAGAGGTTATGAATATCATCGGTGATGTAAAAGGACAAACTTGTATTTTAGTTGATGATATAATTGATTCAGGTGGCACAATTGTTAATGCGGCGAAAGCTTTGAAATCTCGAGGAGCAAAAGATGTTTATGTTTACATTACTCATGGGGTTTTAAGTGGAGATGCAATTAAAAAAATTAAAAGTTCAGTAATTAAAAATTTAGTTATAACCGATACAATAGACAATGTTCATAAAACTAAAAATGTTAAAAATATTGAGGTTTTACCCATATCAGGTCTTATGGGTGAAGCAATTAAGAGAATTTCAAATTCAACATCCGTATCAGATTTATTTAAATAAATTTCTTGATTATTTGTAAACATGAGTTAAAAAGCTCTGTTTTATGAATTCTTTAGAAGCTAACATTAGAGATAATTCCACTAAAGGGCAGTTAAACGCTATAAGAAATAGTGGAGATGTTCCAGCTATTATCTACGGTGGTAAAGATAAAAATCAAAAAATATCTATTTCTAAAAAATTACTTAAAACTTTTATTGAAAAAGAAAATTTCTTTTCAAACATAATTACTCTAAAGGTAGATGGTAGTAATCAAAATGTATTACCAAGAGAAATAAAATATCATATTTTAACCGATGAACCAATTCATGTAGATTTTTTAAGAGTGCTTCCAGGTGTAAAAATAAAAATAGAAATTCCAGTAAATTTTATTAATCACGAAAAATCTCCCGGTCTCAAAAAAGGTGGGGTGCTAAACATTGTTAGAAGAAAAGTAGAATTAAAATGTCCCAGTGAGAAGATACCTGAAAATTTAACCTTAGACTTAGATGGTGTTGATATTGGTGAGAGTTTTAAAATCTCTTCAGTTAAATTAGATCCAGAAGTTGTTCCAACGATTCAAGGAAGAGATTTTGTAATAGCAACATTAGCAGCTCCAACAGTTATGAAAGAACCTGAAAAACCTGCTGAAGCAGAAGCTGCAGAGGGTGAAGAAGGTGCAGAGGGTGCAACTGCTGCAGCGGCCGATGGGGATAAAGCTGCTCCTGAGGGTGATAAAGGAGATAAAAAAGAGGGTGATGATAAAAAACCTGCTGACAAAAAACCTCCTGAAGAAAAAAAATAATCAACTAAATTGAAAATTAATCAATAGATCATGCTTTTATTTGTAGGATTGGGCAATCCAACACCAGACAGCGAAAATAATCGACATAATGTTGGGTTTAAAATTATAGACGCTATAAACAAAAAATTTAGTTTATCAAAACAAAAACCAAAATTTAAAGGCCTATTAACAACTGGCAATATAGGAAATGTTAAAGTTTATGCCATCAAACCTTTGACCTTTATGAATAATTCAGGAATTTGTATTAGAGAGCTTATTGAATATTTTAAAATTGATGCTCAAGATGTGATAGTTTTTCATGATGATCTAGATTTGGAATTTGGAAAAATAAAGGCTAAGTTTGGAGGATCAAGCGCAGGACACAACGGAATTGCCTCGATTGATAAGTTTATCGGCAAAGATTATTCTAGAGTTAGAATAGGTATTGGTAAACCCAAAGGAAACATCGAGGTTGCAGATTATGTTTTACAAAATTTTGATGAGGATGAGTCATTAGGTATTGAAAAAATATCAAACCATATAAATGACTCAATTTCTTTTCTTGTTGAAAAAAAATTAGATCTTTTTTCTAGTACAGTAAATAATAAATAATGAGTTTCAAGTGTGGGATCGTTGGTTTACCAAATGTAGGTAAATCTACTCTCTTCAATGCATTAACCAATTCAAATAAAGCTCAAGCAGCTAACTTTCCATTCTGTACAATTGATCCAAATATTGGTGTAGTTAGTGTGCCTGATTATCGATTAGAAAATTTAGCCAAAATTTCTAAATCAAAAAAGATTATACCTACTACTATTTCTTTTGTTGATATAGCTGGACTAGTAAAGGGTGCATCTAAAGGTGAAGGTTTGGGAAATAAATTTTTGTCTCATATCAGAGAAGTAGACGCTGTAATACATATGATTAGATGTTTTGACTCTAGTGATATTCAAAATGTAAATCCTACAGTTGACCCTGTTAGAGATCTTGAAATAATTGAAACAGAAATGAAGCTTGCAGATTTAGAGTCCATTCAAAAAAGACTTGAGAAAAATAACAAAAAAAATATTGATGAGGATCAAATTAAAATTCTTCAAAGTTGTTTAGACTTGATTAATAATGATCAAGATTTAGCAAGTTTAAAATCAGAATTTACCAAAAAACAACTTAATTTAAGTGGTTTATTGTCTTTGAAGCCCAAAATATTTGTTTGTAATGTTGATGAGAAAAGTGTCCAAAATGGAAACGGTTACACTAAATCATTCTTAGAAAAATTTGGTTTAGAAAACACTTTGATTGTATCGGCTGATATTGAAAATCAAATCAATGAGTTAGATAGTGAAGAAAGAAAAAACTACATGGAAATGATTGGTTTAAAGGACACTGGCTTGGATATGTTGATACAAAAAGGTTATAAAATTTTAGAATTAGACACTTTTTTTACCTCAGGTCCTGAGGAAACAAGAGCCTGGACTATTCAGAAAAATTGTTTAGCTCCAAAAGCTGCTGGTGAAATACATACTGATTTTGAAAAAGGATTTATTAGAGCTGAGACTATTTCTTATAATGATTTTGTTGAAAATGATGGATGGGTAAATTCTAAAACAAATGGAAAAATGAGATTAGAAGGTAAAGACTATATTGTAAAAGACGGTGACGTTTTAAACTTTCGTTTCAATACGTGACCAGATTCTCTTCATACTGAAATAAACTAAAACTGTTAATATAATTAAATAGACTATTGCTTTAAAACCCATTTTATGACGTGTTTCTAAATGAGGTTCTGCAGTCCACATTAAAAAAGTTGTAACATCTTTTGCCATTTGTTCTACAGAAGCATTAGTACCATCTGAGTATTCTACTAAACCATCAGAAAGTTGATTGGACATTTTAATCTTATTTCCATACATGTATTTATTATAGTAAACACCATCATCTAAAGTCACTCCAGCTGGTGGATCTTCATATCCTTGAAGGAGTGAATAGATGTAATCAACTCCACCACCTCTCGCTTTTACTAAAACAGTCATATCAGGAGGGTATGCTCCACCGTTTGCAGCTTGAGCAGCCTTTTCATTTTCGTAAGGCATCACAAATTTATCCGACAACCTTCCTGGTCTCATAAACATTTCACCATCTGCATTTGGTCCATCTTTTACCTCAAAAGATGCTGCAATGGCTTTTGCTTGTTCTACTGAAAATTCAGGCCCACCCTCTTCCACTAAATTTCTATAACTTAGATATTTCATAGAATGGCAAGAAGAACAAACTTCTTGATAAACTTGATATCCCCTTTGAAGTGCAGCTCTGTCAAACTTTCCGAAGGGACCCTTAAAACTCCAATCAGTTTTTAAATATTCAACTTTCTCAGCTGCATTAGAGTTAAATTGAAATCCAAAAAATAAAGCTATTAAAAACGATATTCTAAAAAAATTTTTCACTGATCTTTAAAACTATCCTTTTTTTTCACCGCTGCAAGATTAGGTGATCCACCCAAAATTGGTTCGGTAATACTCAAAGGAACAGGTGTGGTCCTCTCTTTGAATCCTAAAACTGGCAGTATAACTAAAAAATGAAGGAAGTAGTATGCTGTTGCAATCCTAGCAATTAATAAGTAAAGACCTTCAGCTGGCATAGCTCCGACATATCCTAAAATTAAAACATCAGCCACTAAGATCCAATAGAACTGCTTATATAAAGGTCTGAAGACTGCGGATCTAATTTTTGAAGTATCTAACCAAGGAAGTGCGGCTAATATTAAAATAGCAGACAACATCGCTATAACACCTAGAAGTTTATCCGGAACTGATCTCAGAATTGCATAAAAAGGTAACAGATACCATTCAG
The DNA here is from genome assembly GCA_902573465.1 of uncultured Pelagibacteraceae bacterium. Classification (GTDB taxonomy): domain Bacteria; phylum Pseudomonadota; class Alphaproteobacteria; order Pelagibacterales; family Pelagibacteraceae; genus Pelagibacter. The sequence continues at coordinate 40,191 of CACGJX010000006.1, read as the reverse complement.
GAACAATATGAGCTGGTGTTACAAGAGGATTTGCTTCAATATAATTATCAGCATGACCTAAAATATTTGGTGTATAGAAAACAAAAAAAGCGAAAACAATCATAAACATCAACAATGCAAAACCATCCTTGATAACTATGTAAGGATGAAATGGGACCGTGTCTTTTGAAGGTTTTTTTATATCAATTCCAATTGGATTATTATTTCCTGGCACATGAAGAGCCCAAATATGTAAGACAACTAAACCTAAAATTAAAAAAGGAATTAAGTAGTGTAAAGTGAAAAATCTTGTAAGTGTTGGGTTATCAACCGAATACCCTCCCCATAACCATGTTACTATTCCCTCACCTACGAAAGGAATTGCACTAAATAAATTTGTGATAACTGTAGCTCCCCAAAAACTCATTTGTCCCCATGGTAAAACATAGCCGAGGAAAGCTGCCGCCATCATGAGCAGATAAATTATTATTCCGATAATCCATATAACTTCTCTAGGTGATTTATAAGAGCCATAAAATAAAGATCTAAAAATATGAATGTATACTGCTAAGAAAAACATTGAAGCTCCGTTTGCATGTATATATCTTATTAACCATCCATAGTTCACATCTCTCATTATGTGTTCAACACTTTGGAACGCCATATCAGCATGAGCGATGTAGTGCATTGCTAAAACTAATCCGGTTACAATTTGAGTAATCAAACAGAAAGTAAGAATTCCACCAAAAGTCCACCAATAATTTAAATTTTTTGGTGTTGGATAATCGGTTAAATGGTTTGCCAAAGTTAAAAGAGGTAATCTGTCGTTAAACCATTTTCCAACTTTTGATTTTGGTGTGTATTCGTGTTCACTCATAAAAAATTATCCAATCTTAATTGTGTTAACATCAACAAATTTGTACTCTGGAATTTCCATATTTGTTGGAGCTGGACCTTTTCTAATTCTTCCAGAAGTATCGTAATGAGAACCATGACATGGGCAGAACCATCCATTGTAATCACCTTTTTGATCCAAAGGTACACAACCTAAATGCGTGCATACTCCAAGCATAACAAGCCACTCTGGATTTTTGGCACGATCTTCATCTTTTTCAGGATGCTTTAAATCTTCCAACTTAACAGATTTGGCTTCAGCTATTTCCTCTTGAGTTCTTCTTCTAATAAAAACTGGCTTTCCTCTCCATAACACAGTTATGGTTTTTCCTGGATTGACTGCGCTCACATCAACCTCAGTGCTTGCTAACGCTTTTACAGAAGCATCTGGGTTCATTTGATCTATCATAGGCCAAATTACTGCACCCGCCCCAACTGCTCCAACCGCATATGTAGCTGTAAATAAAAAATCTCTTCTTTTAGTTTTCTTTTCCACTGTTTATAGGTTCTTATAATTCTATATGTTGATTTAGGTAGTTAATATATGATTACATATAATAAAAAAGTATTATTTTTCTACTGATAGAATGACACATAATCTAATTAATGATGGGCCAAAAATTGCACTATTTGAACCTGATATCCCTCAAAATACTGCTGCGATCATAAGAACTTGCGCCTGTTTGGGGGCGAAATTAGAAATAATAGAGCCTTGTGGATTTTTATTAAACGATAAGAGATTTAAAAGAGTTGTGATGGATTATATGGATGAAAAAGAGATTAGATATTATAAAAGCTCTGATCAGTTTTTTGATGAGAAACAGGATCAAAGAATTATACTTATGACTACAAAAGCCTCTAGCCCATATACAGAATTTAAGTTTAAAAAAAATGATACAATTTTATTTGGAAGAGAAAGTGCGGGAGTGCCTGAATTTGTGCATAAAATGATAAATAATAGGTTAAAAATTCCGATGCGAAATAATAAGCGTTCTTTAAATATTTCTTCTTCTGTTGCTATAATATTGGCCGAGTGTTTAAAACAAAATAAATTAATCTAAATGGATCTAGAAATAAAACAAAAATTGACAAGTAATTGGTTTAAATCTCTGCAGGAAATGTTCTGCAAAACTATTAGTGATTTTGAAAAAAACAAGATCAGTTTTAAGTCGACTTCATGGAAGAGAAATTTAAAAAAAGATGAAGGTGGTGGTGAATATAGAATCTTAAAAGATGGAAAAATTTTTGATAAAGTAGGTGTTAATTTTTCAAAAGTTTATGGAAAATTTCCAAAAAAATTTCAACAAAATATACCTGGCGCTCAAAAAGATCCTAGGTTCTGGGCATCAGGGATATCTGTTGTGATGCATATGAAAAATCCTTTAATTCCTGCGATGCATTTTAATACTAGATATATTTGTACGACTTTTGATTGGTTCGGTGGAGGTATTGATGTTACTCCATCAAAAAAAGATATTAAAGAAAAAGAACAGTTTCACAAAACTCTTAGAGATATGTGTAATCGACATGACAAAAATTATTATAAAAAATATAAAAAATGGTGTGATGAATATTTTTATCTACCTCATAGAAAAGAGCCCCGTGGAATAGGTGGTATTTTTTTTGATTATAAAAAAAACAATTTTGAAAAAAATTTCAAATTTGTCAGAGATGTTGGTATTACCTTTGAGACTATTTTTCAAAAAATTATAAATAAAAAAATTAAAAAAAAATGGACTTCTAAAGATAAAGAAAATCAATATATTAAAAGAGGAAGATATGCAGAATTCAATTTACTATATGACAGGGGTACAAAATTTGGATTACAAACAGGTGGTAATGTTGAGGGAATATTAATGTCATTACCTCCTCATGCAAAATGGAAATGATATGGATAAAGAACCAATTACCTTGAATGGCTTAAATAAACTAAAAGAAGAATTAATTTTTTTAAAAGAAAAAAAAAGACCAGAAATAGTTGCCGCAATTGCTGAAGCAAGATCACACGGAGATTTAAAAGAAAACGCTGAGTATCATGCAGCAAAAGAAGAGCAGTCTCACAACGAGGGTAGGATAACAGAAATAAATGATATTATTGCAAGAGCAAATGTCATTGATGTTACTAAAATAAAAAATGACGGCAAAGTAATTTTTGGTGCCACAGTATTTTTGGAAAATTTAGATACCGGTGAAAAGATAGATTATAAAATAGTTGGAAAAGATGAAGCAGATTTAAAAAAAAAACTGTTATATTTTCAATCACCAATAGGTAAAGGTCTTATTGGAAAAAATAAAAATGATCTTGTAGAAATAAATACTCCTGCTGGAGTAAAAAACTTTGAAGTTAAAGACGTCAAATATCTTTAACCCTTTATAATACTATCGATTTGTTTGTCAGAAATTTTGAAATTATTCCTGATCCACTCCTCTTCGATCAATTTCAGCATACTCCCCAACTGTCTTCCCTCTGGTATTTTGTATCTAGTCATTAATAAATTAGCTCCAACAGGCAAACTCGGTGTAATCTTATTTTTATATAATTCTAGTAAGTTCAACAATTTCTTATCTAATTTCTTTGTTTTTATAATCTTAAAATTTATAATATCTAATACTGCTTGCTTTCCATCATAATATAGAACTTTATTTAAGTTCACTTCATTTAAAGTTTTTGATCCATTCTTTTCATTATAAAAGTTACTAATAGCATAAGCTCTTTTTTGATCTTTTTTCGAAATATTATATTTGTACAAGAAATATTCTAAATTGTCTGTTTCATCTATTATCATTAAAAATAAAGTAAACATAAAATCCAGATCAACAAATAGTTCTCTCTTTACTTTGATTGCATCAATAATATTTTTGATATTCTTTAGCTCTGGAAAAATTAACAATATTAGGTCGATGCTGAATTTATCTTTTGATAAATTTTCTAATTTATCTGATTTTAATAATTTTTTTAACTCATCTAATAGTCTCTCTTTAGATATAATAGAAATACCACTTATATTGATTTTTATTACTTTAATTATTTCCTCTTTGTGAGGCTGCTTTGAATAATTTAAAAAAAATCTTAAGTATCTTAATATCCTTAAATAATCCTCTTTAATTCTTTTTTCAGGGTTTCCAATAAAGCTAACCTGACCTATTTCAATATCTTTTTTTCCATTATAAGGATCAAATAAATTTCCATCCAAATCGGCATAAATAGAGTTAATAGTAAAATCCCTTCTCGCAGCATCTTTTTTCCAATCTTTGGAGAATTTTACTTTAGCATGTCTACCATCTGTGAAAATATCTTCTCTTAGAGATGTTATCTCATACTTATGATCATCTATGATTGCTGTAATTGTTCCATGGTCAATTCCTGACTCATAAAAATTAATATTATTTTTATTTAAGATTTCAGTGACTTCTAAAGGATTTAAATTTGTTGCTAAATCTATATCATCAACTTTCTCATTATTTAATATTTTTCTTAAACAGCCTCCCACGTACCTAATCTCACTTTCAGATGAGTGAGAATTTATAGCCTCAAAAATTTTTTTCACAGGTGTTGTTAATGAAAGTTTTTTGATATTATTCTTAAATGAGTAAAGGTTTTTTGAACTCGAGAAAATTTTATTTAAAATGTTTTTCATATTTGGCTGGGGCGCTAGGATTCGAACCTAGGATGCAGGTACCAAAAACCCGTGCCTTACCGCTTGGCTACGCCCCAATCTAATTTCGTATAACACAAAAAAAAGAATTTATATAGTTTTTGCAACTTTACACCAGCAATTTTTATATTTTCTACTAAATTTTTTTTTAACATCATCGCATAATTTTTTAGATTTAAAATATGCGACAATTGCAGAACCTGATCCTGTCATTCTTACGAAACTCTTATTTGAGGATTTTTCAAGAAAATTTTTGATATTTTTTAATTTAGGAAACTTAGATAGAGAAATCGCCTCAAGAGAATTATTGAGTTTTTTCAAATTATCAAACCTAAACATTTTCTTAGAGGGTTTATTAAATCTGGGTTTTGAGAATTTTTTAACACTTGAATATATCTCTTTTGTCGAACACCCAAAACTAGGTTTAACAATTAGTGCGTAAAATTTTTTACAGTTTTTAAACTCTTTAATTTGATTATTAGATTTAAGAATTGTAAAAGTAGAATTAAGACCCAGAGCTACATCTGAACCTACTGATTTACAAATTGAATTTAATTGTCCTTTGCTGGGGTTGATATACTTTTTCTTAATCAAATGTTTTAATATATTTGCAGCATTCATTGATCCACTTCCTAATCCAGATTTTGATGGAATATGTTTATTAACTTTTATCTCAAACTTATGACCTGTAATTAATTTTTTTTTCTCAAGAATATTTAACAACTTTGAAATTGTATTTTTCTTGTGAATATTCTTTGAGTATTTTCCGTTAAATGAAATAATATGTTTTTTAGATTGAATTTCTTTAATTAGAATAACATCGTGTAACGAGACAAAACCTACCATACTCTCAATCTTGTGTAGTCTTGAGTTTTTTCCAGTAACGTTAAGAGCTAAATTAATTTTAGCAAATGACTTTATTCTGGAATAGCTCATCTTAGAGTCCTTTAATTATTTTTGAATTTATTTTTTGTAATAATTCCTCATCTACATCCTCCATTTTAAATACACTTTTCCAAAAATACCTTGCTTGAATTTTTCTACCCAACATCCAAAGAATATCTCCATAGTGATCATTTACTATCGCATCATCTGGCATTAATTCGACAGCTCTTTTTAAGTATGTTTCTGCTTTTACGTAGTCTTTTGTTAAATAATAAGCCCAACCAATTGAGTCAATTATATATGGATCATTCTCAGTTAAAGAATATGCTTTCTCTAACATTTCCATTGCATCTTTAATTTTATAATCTCTCTCTAACCAAGAATATGCTAAATAATTAAGAACATATGCATCATCTGGATCAATTTCTAAAGAATAAAGCATGTCTCTATCTGCTTCTTCATAATTTCCCATTCGTTCATTGCTCGCTCCTCTTCTATAAAACAAATCTGATTTAATTTCTAAATCATCGCTGACTATTCCTAGGACTATTGTGTAATATTTTATAGCTTGTTCGTACTCTTTTGCATTTTTGTAAAAATTAGCAATATCAAATAAGATTTTTTCATTTGGTTTTTCAATTTTTTCAAAATTAGACTTAATAAATTTTAATGAATCTTTTGTGCTACTTTCTCTTGAGATAATTTGAGCTTCTTTTTTTAATCTATACCAATAATAGAAATCATCTTCTTTTTCAAATTCTTGTAAAATTTTTTTAACTCGATCAAATTCTTCATTTGAATATAAATTTTCTGCCATTAATGATAAATTATAATGAAATTTTGGATTTAAATAATTAGATAAAAATGAATAAAAGTTAGAATTTATAAAATCGTCTTGAGCAGAATATAAATTAGATATTAAAAATAAAAATTCACTTATTAAGTCATTATGGTTTTTGCATGAAAAAATAGAGTTCATTTTTCTTTCGTTGCCTTTTTCAATCCAACTTTTTCCTTGAGACAAAAGTAAAGAAGTATTAATAAATTTAATGTTATCAGTTATTTTTTTTGCTTCCTCTATTTGGTTATTTTCAATTAAATATGCTAAGTAAAAAAAAGTGTACCTAGTTAAGTCTGCATCGTCATTACCAATAAGCTTAGAGAAAAAAGTTTTTGTTTTTGCATCTCCTAAATAACACCTTTGAAAGGTTGTTGAAATTATTGATAAATTTCCATAATCTTTTATGTCATTGGGCAATCTTTTTTCTTTGAATACAAAAATGTAGTCTCTCAAATTATCTAAAATTGCTGAATTAAATCGGTTGAGCTTAATGTATTTTTTAGACTTAGATATGTAATTCAGTGCCTTTGAAAAATCCTCTCTTCTTATACTGTCTATTGTTAATAATAAGTATTTTTCAAAAAATTCTGATTTATTTTTATTTTGTTTAACAATATTTATAGCTTGATTTACTTTATTTTCTAAGACTAGAGAGTAAACATATCTCTTTAAATAAGGCTCATGTTTATTTAATAAAATTTTAGAAGTATTAAAAAAATTTAACGCCTTTGAATTATTTTTATTTTCAAATGCTACAATTCCAGAGAAATATTTTGATAAGTTTTTGGTGTCAAAATCATCAAAACTAGCACTTTTAGAATGCAAGGGATTTTGATAAAGTAAAAATAAAATCAATAAAAATTTTAAATTTTTGACAAACATAATTGCACTTTATGACTAAAAAGATGTTAAATCAAAATGCCAAATATGATCAAAGATTTTTAGATAAAGTAGAGCCAAATTTTGAATTTAGTAATAAACCAATAAATAGACTTAAAATTGTAAAGGAAAATAGCGTTCAAAATAAAACAGGGAAAGAAGAGAGAATATTAAGACTAAAGAAAAAAATCAATTCAATTGAAGATTGTAATTTAAGAAATAATTCTAAAAATCTAGTTATGGGAGATGGTGACATAAATAGTCCTATAATGTTAATTGGAGAAGCTCCTGATGAAAAAGAGGACTTGGAAGCTAAAACATTTTGTGGAGATGTTGGTGTGCTTTTAAACAAGATGCTTTTAGCAATTAAAATCAAAAGAGAGAAAGTGTACTCTACTTACTCAATAAATTTTAGACCACCCAATGATAGAAAGCCAACTACTCAAGAGATAAAGCGATATTCAATTTTTCTAAAAGAACATATTTCAATTATAGATCCTAAAATTTTGATATTAATGGGCACCACTGCAATGGAGGCAGTAACGGGTCTTGGTAATCAAATCTCAACCGAAAGAGGAAATTGGAAAGAAATCATAATTGGAAACAAAACAATTCCCGTAATTATCACTTTTAATCCATCTTATTTAATTAGGTATCCAGATAAAAAGAAATTCTCATGGGAGGACCTAAAAAAAATAAGAAAAAAAGTAGAAGATTTAAATATTATAATTTAATGAAAATTATTGCTGGTGTAGATGAAGTCGGTCGAGGAAGTTTGGTTGGACCAGTCTATGCAGCTGCAGTTATTTTAAAAAAATCTATAAATACAAAATTACTAAAAGACTCAAAAAGTATATCAAGCTCTAAACGCAAAGTCTTATTTAGCCATATTAAAAAAAATTCAATTTGGGCAATTGGAAAGGCATCATTGAAAGAAATTGAGCAATTAAATATTTTAAATGCCAGTTTATTAGCAATGAAAAGAGCAATCAAAAAACTTAAGAAAAAACCTTCACATGTATTAATTGATGGAAATAAATTGCCTGAATTAAAAAATTACAAACTTAAATCTATTATTAAAGGTGACCAAAAAATTCCATCTATTTCTGCAGCATCAATTATTGCTAAAGTTACACGTGATAAAATGATCTCAAATTTAAGTAAAAAGTTTAAAGGCTATAGTTGGCAAAAAAATTTTGGATATGGTACTAGTCAACATTTAAAAGCCATAAAAGTTTTAGGGATTACAAAACATCACAGGAAAAACTTTTCTCCAATAAATAGATTAAAATAGTTTTCACGTAAAAACACAATATGTAGTTATCACCATGATAAGTCATACAAAACCAGTCTAAATAATTCAATCATAGGTTGACCCAAGAATCTTTTTGGAGTCTAATTTATTTTTTCAAAATGAGTTTAAATTTTAAAAATAAATTAATTAACGGAGATAGTCTCCAGGAGCTAAAAAAAATTCCTGATGAGACTTTTGATTTAATTTTTGCTGACCCTCCTTACAACCTACAATTAAAAAGTGAATTAACAAGACCAGATAGATCCAAAGTAAGTGCAGTAAATGATAAATGGGATCAATTTGAAAATTTTAAAAAGTATGATGACTTTACCTATTCATGGTTAAGTGAGTGTAAAAGAATTTTAAAAAAAGATGGGGCAATTTGGGTAATTGGTAGTTACCATAACATTTTTAGAGTTGGAGCAGCTATTCAAAATTTAGGTTTTTGGATTTTAAATGACGTCATTTGGAATAAAAAAAACCCTATGCCAAATTTTAGAGGAACGCGATTTACAAACGCACACGAAACTTTAATTTGGGCATCTAAGTCTGAAAAATCAAAATACACTTTTAATTATCAATCCTTAAAATGTTTAAATGACGATCTTCAAATGAGATCTAACTGGGAATTACCAATTTGTAATGGTTCTGAAAGACTTAAAAAGAATGGTAAAAAAGTCCATTCTACTCAAAAACCTGAGGCTTTACTTCACAGAATTTTATTAGCAACATCTAATAAAAATGATTTAGTTTTAGACCCTTTTTTAGGATCAGGAACAACAGCAACAGTTGCAAAAAAATTGGGTAGAAATTATTATGGAATTGAAAAAGAAAAAACCTATTTTAAAGCTGCCGAACAAAGATTAAAGAATGCAAAACCTATAGAAGATCATTATTTAGATACTTTGCAAAATGGTAGATCTAAGCCGAGAATACCTTTTGGATCATTGGTTGAATTAGGAATAATTAAACCAGGCACCACTATTTTTGATAATAAAAAGAAAATCAGTGCAAAAATTATGGCTGATGGCAGTATTAAACATGCTCAAACTGAAGGCTCAATCCATAAAGTAGCAGCTACAATTTTAGGTGCTGAGAGCTGTAATGGATGGACCTATTGGCATTATAACTTAAATGGAAACGCAGTTCCTATCGATCATTTGAGACAAAGGTTGATTTCTAATAGTTAGTTTTTATATATTTTCCCAAGGTAGCCCTCTAAAAACTTTTTGTTTTTTACTAATCTTTTCAAAAGAATATTTCTTAAAAATGTAGTTAGAGGATTAGATAAATGAAAAGCAAATTGATTAAATTTTGATCGGTTATTTACCATCTTTATTTTATCAACTCTATTTCTAAAAAAATTACTCTTAGTATTATTCTCTATATTCTCAAATAATTCATATGCACCTTCAATTGATTGTGATGCACCTTGAGCAAATGATGGTGAAAAAGCAAAAAAAGCATCTCCTATTAAATGAATATTATTGTTTTTAGCTTTGAAAAAATCATGGCTGATAAATACTGGGTATATCTTTAGATCCTTAATATTGTCAAAAAATTTCTTATTTATGTCCGGAACTTTTTCTAAAATATTTTTAATAAAAATATTGTCATTAAACAACGAGTAATCTTTTTGCTCATCCTCTGAAAGTTTATATTTCATTACAGCTATAAAGTTTAAATCTCCATCAGGAGATACTGGATAAATAACATAGTGAAAATTTGAACCTAAAAACAATGAGATGTTTTTTTTATCAGCTATGTTTGATGAACTTGGTATTATTCCTCTTATGGCTAACGTATCATCAAATTTTGGTTTAATTTGATTTTTTGACAACAGATTTTTACTCTTTGAAAAGACACCATCTGAAATAATTAAATAGTCAAATTCATAAGTTTGATTATTTTCAAAAGCGATTTTAACAATTTGATCTTGTTGTTCTATCGTTGAAATAGTGTGGTTAAATTTTACTTCTTTTTCTAAATCCTTTTTTAAAAAATCAATAAGTGATGATCTTTTAAGAGTAGTATATTTACAATTTTCAGTATTAAAATCTGATATATTTAACTCACATATCTTGTTAGAATTTTTAACTGAGTAAAAATTGATTTTGTCTGGATTAAATTTTTTATTATTTTCTAATTTATCAAACTGAATTTTATTTAAAAGTTTGATACTGTTGACAGATAATTGAATTCCGTAACCTTCTTTTAAATCGATTAGGCTATTTCTCTCAAAGATAGTTACTTGATACTTTTCATTTCTCTTAAATAAGTTCGCGATGAATAGCCCTGAAATACCAGCACCAATTACAGCTACTTTTTTCATTATTTTTTTTCTAAATATTTAACAACTTTCTTGGTAAATGTTGGAAGCATATAATTATCTAATTTCCTTTTATCAAACCAATAAGATGAGGGAAATCTTTTTGCATTTTTGAGATATTCAATTTTTATGTTCATATTCATATTTGACATTTTAAAATTAAGATTTTCATTAAAATTTTTTGGGTTAGAAAGCTCTTCCATCGGAAAAATTGCTAAATTTTTTAGAAAGTTAAATCTTGTATTTTTTACTAACAAGTATTTTTGATTTTTTTTATAAACTTTAAGAATAAAATATTTTTCTTTATTCTTTTTTGTAATTTTAGCTAAATTAAAATCTTTCTTCTTATAAGATTTGCAATTTTTTGAGATAGGACACTTACTACATTCAGGATTTTTTGGTTTACATATCATTGCTCCTAATTCCATTAAAGCTTGAGCATAATCGCTTGCTCTTGATGAAATTCCAAAAATAGATTTTTTTTCTATTAGATTGTCTTTTTGTATTTCCTTATCTTTTTTTAAATAAAGATATCTTTTTAAAACTCTTTCAATATTTCCATCTAAAGGAATATAGGATTTATTAAAGGCAATAGCTAAAATTGCATTAGCAGTGTAATTGCCGATACCAGGTAAAGATATTAAATTCTCATAATTATTTGGAATTTCTCCATGATATTTACTAATTATGATTTTAGCAGTTTTTTTTAGATTTCTTACTCTCGAATAATATCCAAGACCCTCCCAAAGTTTTATCAATTCTCTATCTGGGATTTTTGAAAGTTTTTTAAGATTTGGAATTTTATTTATAAATCTATTAAAATAAGGAATTACAGTCACAACTTGTGTCTGCTGCAACATGAATTCACTTACCAATGTAAAATAATGTTTTTTTGATTGTGAAACATTTTTTCGCCACGGTAATGTTCTCTTATTTAAATCATACCAATTAAGAATTTTTTTTGTTATTATCTGATCTTTCATATGCAATTCAAAAAATATACTAAGCAGAGAAATAGCATTCAAGGCTTAAGATCCTTTAAAGACACTTTGCCAAAAAATATCAAAAAAGTCATCAATAAGAAAGGGCACGTGTACTCCGAAACTATCAATAATTGGAAATATATTGTTGGAGAAAATTTATTTAAAGTTTGCTACCCCAAGTCTTTTAAAAATTCCAATAAGTTGGGTGTAAGCACTTTGTTAATCAACGTTAAAAGAGGACATGAAGTTGAACTGGAATATTCAAGAAAAGATATATTAGAAAAATTAAATAATTTATTTGGTTATTCTGTTGTTGAAAAAATTAAACTAACAAGTTTTGATGATGAAAAAATTAACTCCTCTATAAATGATGAAAGCTCCTATAATGTGACAAATCATGATTATCAAAAAAAGATAAATAGTGTTAAAAATGAAAAAATAAAGAAATCTTTAATAAAGTTATCAAAAGTGTTTAAAACAAAATGAAAAAAATATTTTTAATATTAATATTATTTTTTGGGTCGATAAGTATTTTAAATGCTGAAGGAAATAGAATCATAGCAGGAAATAAGGATGCGAAAATTACAATAATCGCTTATGAATCTTTAACATGTAGTCATTGCGCAGATTTTCATAAAAACGTATATCCTCAACTCAAAAAAGATTATATCGATACTGGTTTAGTCAAAATTGAGTTTAGGCACTTTCCTCTAGATGTGGCCGCTTTTAATGCATCAAAAATTTCTCAATGTAAAAGTAATGAAAGTTTGAAAATTTTAAATAGCCTTTATTCAAATCAACAAGCATGGGTCAGAGGGAAAAATGTGGAAGAAATTAATGATAACTTAAAAACATTCATTAAAAATCAAGGCTTCGATTTAGATTTTGAAAAATGTATAAATGATAAAAAAATAGAGGATTATGTGTTAAACGATCGAATCGAAGGTACCAAAAAATTTAAGGTTAATGCTACTCCTACGATTATTATTAATAACAAAAAGTTTGAGAAACCCCTTAATTATAAAAATTTAAAAAAATCGCTGGAAAAACTGATATAAACTCCTAATGGAGTTTAAAAAAATCCAATTGAACGGATTTAAATCTTTCGCTGATAAAACTAATTTCTTAATTGAAAATGGTTTAACTGGAATAGTTGGTCCTAATGGATGTGGAAAATCAAATATTGTTGAGTCCTTGAGATGGGTCATGGGGGAAACATCAGCAAAAAGTATGCGAGGATCAGGAATGGAGGACGTAATATTTTCTGGAACATCTAACAAAGCATCCAAGAACATTGCAGAGGTATCTGTTACTGTAACTAATGAAAAAAATGAGGGACCAATTCAATATAGAGAATTGGGTGAAGTAAACGTAAGAAGAAAAATTGAAAAAGATAAAGGCTCAAAATTTTATATAAATGATAAAGAAGTTAGAGCCCGTGATGCTCAAATGTTTTTTGCAGATCTATCAACTGGAGCACATTCTCCATCGATGATAAGCCAAGGTCGTATAGGTGCAATCGTTACAGCTAAACCAGCCGATAGAAGGGCAATCTTAGAAGAAGCTGCAGGAATTTCAGGATTACATGTAAGACGGCATGAAGCTGAATTACGACTAAACGCGGCAGAAAATAATCTTAAAAGAGCAGATGAATTAAGGCGCCAACAAGAAAGGCAACTTGTTAATCTTCAAAAACAAGCTGAAGAGGCGGCTAGATATAAAAATATGTCTGAAGAGATAAAAAAGATAGAGGCAGGCTTATATTATTTAAAATTATTAGAAATTGATAAAGAAATAAAAATAGAAAATGAGATTAATGTTGAAGCAGAGACTGAAGTAACAGACTTTAATAATAAGATCGCAGATTTTGAAAATTTAATAAAGACTGAAACTGAAAAAGTCACACCCTTAAGGGAAAAGAATATTGAAAACTTATCTAAAATACAGAGACTTAATCTTGAACTACAAAGTCTGGACGAAGAAAACACAAGGATACAAGATGAAATTGAAAATATAAAAAAAACACTTCAAACATTTGAGGAAGATATCGGTAGAGAAAAAGGAATAGTAATCGATGCGAACTCAAATGAAAAAAGATTAAAAGAAGAAAAAAATGAGTTAATAGAAATTGACTCCAAATATTATGACACTGAAAAACAGTCTGATAATGATTTAAACACCTCTAAAGATAAATTACAAAGTGAAATTGAAAAAGTTAAAGAACTTATTAATTCACAAAAAAATCAAGAAGCTATTTCAGCACTTGATAATTGTAAGCTGTTGATTGAAGCATATGCTGGGAGTTATAGTAAAAATGAAAATATAAAAAAAGAGTCTGTAAAGAGAAACGAAAGAATTAAAGTAATTGATACAGAGATAGAAAGTTGGAAAAACCTATTATTAAATTCTGAAAAAATGGTTTCCCAGCTTACCGAAAGAAGAAGTAAATTGAATGATCAATTAAGTAAATTAGACAATCAACCAAAATTACAGGCAGAAAAAAAAGGTCAAATAACTGAAGGGTTAAGAATTTCTGAAGAGGAAAAAAAAAAAAATGAAGAAATTATTAATTCAACAGATGAAAAAATAGAAAATTTAAGATTACAATTGAATGAAATCCAAGAGCAATCAATTCAGATTAGAGAGAGAAAAGCAAGTTCAGGTGCAACAGTTGAGGGACTTAAAAAGAGAAAAAACGATTTAATTGATAGAATTAATTCCGAATTAAATTTATCTGAGGAAAATATTTTAGAAAATTCAAATCTTTTTGGAGTTGAGGAACTGCCCGATGCTGTAAATCAAGAGGACTTGCTAGACAAAAAAAAACAAGAAAGAGAAAAACTAGGCTCGGTGAACTTAAAAGCAGATGAAGAAACAAATAAGTATGAAACTGAAATTAAAAAAATGGAAAGCGATCGGGTCGATTTAGTAACAGCAATAGTAAAATTAAAAGAAAGTATCAATGAGCTTAATCAAAAAGGAAGAGAAAGATTAATTGAGGCTTTTGATAAAGTTGATAGAAAATTTAACGAGGTTTACACAAAACTTTTTAATGGTGGAAGCGCTAAACTTGAATTAGTAGATGCTGATGATCCACTAGAGGCAGGACTAGAGATGTTGGTGAGTCCTCCTGGTAAGCGTCTCCAATCAATAACTTTATTATCGGGTGGAGAACAGGCACTTACTGCGCTTTCATTAATTTTTGCCGTTTTCTTAACTAATCCATCTCCAATTTGTGTATTAGATGAAGTAGATGCACCTCTTGATGATGCGAATGTCACAAGATTTTGTAATTTGCTTGATGAACTTACAAAAATTACTGACACGAAATTTATAATTGTTACCCACCATGCTTTAACAATGTCTAAAATGAACAGACTATATGGAGTTACAATGCCCGAGAAAGGTATTAGCCAACTTGTAGCAGTTGATCTTCAAAAAGCAGAAAGTATGGTTGCCTAATAAAGCTGATTTCAAATGTCCAAAGATCCATTTAAAACTCGCTTAGAAATTGCAAAAAAAAAGGTATTGGATAAAGAAAATAGGAAAAAACATAACCCCTCTCCAATTGGTAATGCTTTTAAACTAAGCACTGAGCTAGTTTCTGCAGTAGTTGTAGGGACAATTATTGGGTTTATTTTAGACAAGACCTTTGGTACTAAACCCTGGTTAATTTTAATATTTTTTTTTGTAGGTGTAATCGCAGGAATAATGAATGTAATTAAATCTGCAAAAAAAATGCAAAAATAGATCGAAAAATATATGGCTGCAAATCCAATGACACAATTCGAAGTCTATAGAATTGGTCCTGAAATTAAAGTAGGTGCTTTTGATATTTCATTTACAAACGCTAGTTTGTTTATGGTCATAAGTTCGCTAGCTATTTTGATTATATTTAATCTCGGATCAAAAAAAAATTCATTGCTACCAAACAAAATTCAGTTGTTAGCTGAATTAAGTTATACATTTGTTTCAAAAATGATTAGTGATACGGCAGGCTCTAAAGCTAAACCTTATTTTTCTTTTATATTTTCTTTATTTATGTTTGTCCTTTTTTGTAACATGTTTGGAATGATTCCTTACACCTTTACAGTCACAAGTCATATTATTGTTACTTTTGTGTTAGCAGCTTTTATTTTTATCGGTGTAACAATAATTGGTTTTATAAAACATGGTATAGGCTATCTTAAATTATTTGTACCGAGTGGGGTTCCTATAGTACTATTACCATTAATTGTAGTTATTGAGATTATCTCATATTTAAGTAGACCTATCAGTTTATCCGTCAGGCTCTTTGCTAACATGATGGCGGGTCACACAATGATGAAAGTATTCGGAGGCTTTGTAATAAGTCTTGGGGTAGTCGGTGGATGGCTTCCACTGAGTTTTTCAGTTGCTTTAACTGGCCTGGAGATATTAGTTGCTTTTCTTCAAGCATATGTTTTTGCAATTTTAACCTGCATCTATTTGAATGATGCATTAAACTTACACCATTAATTAACAGAGGAGGATATAATGGAATTAGAAGCAGCAAAAATGATCGGAGCAGGTTTAGCGGCTATAGCCCTAGCTGGTGCCGGTGTTGGTATAGGTATAATTTTTGGTAATTATCTGTCAGGTGCGATGAGAAACCCATCTGCAGCTCAGAAACAGTTTCCTAATTTGCTTTTAGGGTTCGCCCTAGCAGAAGCAACTGGGTTGTTTGGATTGGTTGTAGCGTTAATCATTCTTTTTGCATTTTAAATAGATGGTTAAAAAAATATTTTTTCAGTTAATATTTTTTAATCTCTTTTTTTTAAAGGAGGTTTTTGCAGCTGAAAGTGGAGGTATGCCTCAATTAAATCCAGAATTTTGGATTTCACAAATTTTTTGGTTAACACTTACTTTTGGTATTCTTTACATCGTATTATCTAAACTGATACTACCTAAGATAAGTGCAAACCTTGAATTAAGAAAATCGCAAATACAAGAAAATATTGAGGCAGCAGAAAAACAAAGAGAAAGTAGTGAAGCCAAGCTTAAAGAGTACGATGATATTATTTCAAAAAGTAAATTAGAGGCTAATAACATTTTTAAAGAAGCTAGAGAAAATGTGCTCAAAGAAATAAATGCAAAAAAGGAGACTTTAGATAAACAAATTGATGAGGAAATAAAGAAAGTTGAGAAAGAGATAAATTTACTAAGAAAAGGTGCTTCAGAGAAAATTAATAAAATTGCAATCGAAACTACTTCAGAGTTACTAGTGAAATTAATCGGTACGGAAGTTAATAATAGTAGTATTTCCGCAATCGTTGATGATTTATCTAAAAGAAACGGGGATAAATATTATGGCAATTGATGCAACATTTTGGGTAGCTGTATCGTTTATTATTTTCTTTGGAGGCTTAATATATCTTAAGGTTCCGCAAAAAATAAATGAATTACTAAACAAATTAATTTCAGATATCAAAAATGAGATTGATGAAAGTGAAAAGCTTAGAACAGAAGCTAAAACTTTATTGGATAATGCTCAAAAAAAACTCGATACAGCTCAATCAGTCAGCAAGGAAATATTGGCACAAGCGAAAGAAGACAGTGATAATCTTATTATTGAATTAAACGATAAATTTCATAAATCTTCAGAAATTAAAAAAAATTCAACAGAAAATAAGATCAATCAAATGAAAGACGCGGCAATAAGAGAAATAAAAGATGCTTCAATTAAAGTCGCGGTAGATTCAGTTAAAAAGATAATTACAACATCGGTTGATAAGTCCAAGCTTGATAACTTGTTTCAAAAAAATTTGGATGAAACAAAAGAAGAGTTAAAAAAAATCAACTCATAATACTCTTACAATTTTACAAAAAAGACTATAAATTATATAGATGAATTCCATTGTTATAGGTTCAGGATTTGGAGGGATAGCTGCAGCTTTACGTCTTAAAGCTAAAGGACATAAAGTTACTTTAATCGAAAAACATCGAGATCTTGGAGGACGGGCTAGAGTATTTCAAAAAAATGGCTTCATTTACGATGGTGGACCAACAGTAATAACTGCTCCATATTTGATAAATGAATTATTTGAATTATTTCAAAAAAAACCAGAAGATTATATTAAACTCACTCCACTAAAAGTTTGGTATCAATTCATTTTCGAGGATAAATCAAAATTTAATTACTCTGGGGATGAGCTAGAGATGAAAAAACAAATAAAAGAGATAAATGAAAAAGATGTTAAGGGTTATGAAAAATTAGTCAATTTTACAAAAAAAATTTTTGACAAAGGTTTCACGGAGCTTGCTGATGTACCCTTTGATAAACCATTTGTAATGATGCAGCAATTGCCAGCACTACTAAAACTAAAAAGTTATAAATCTGTTTATTCTTTAGTCTCCTCATATATAGAAAATGAAAAATTAAGGAGAATGCTTAGTATGCACCCATTATTAGTTGGGGGAAATCCTTTTACTACAACTTCAATTTATGGATTAATCTTATACCTAGAAAAAAAATGGGGCATTCATTACTCAATGGGTGGAACAGGAAATATAATCAAGGGTTTTGAAAAATTAATGGATGAAGTCGGGATTAAAATAATTAAAGGTCACGAAGTTACCAAAATTATTTCAAACAAAAAAAAAATTACCAGTATCCAATTAGATGATCAAACAATAATAGAGTCTAACAATGTAATTTGTAATGCTGATCCTCCTGCTGTTTACGAGAAAATGTTAAATGGGAATGCAAGTAATTCATTTCTTTTTAAATGGAAAAAAAACCGAATGGAATATTCAATGGGATTATTTGTCTATTACTTTGGTACCAAAAAAAAATACGATAATGTTGAGCACCATACTATTAAGTTTGGAAACAAATATAAAGAACATCTAGATGACATTTTCAATAACAAAAAATTGAACAACGATATTAGTTATTATCTTCACAGACCCTCTGCAACCGATAAAACTATGGCTCCCGAGGGTAACGATTGCTTTTATGTTTTAGTCCCGGTGCCAAATAATCAATCAAAAATTGATTGGTCTGTTGAGGGAGAAAAAATGAAAAATTTGGTTATTGATAAAATGCAAAATGATTTAATGCCAGATCTCAAAAATAATATTGTAGAAGATTTTTATTTAACCCCTGATTACTTTGAAAGAGATTTAAATACAAAATATGGTTCAGGTTTTTCAATCCAACCAAAATTTTCTCAATCTGCATATTTTAGATTTCACAATAAGTCTGAGATTTACAAAGGACTTTATTTTGTTGGTGCAGGAACCCATCCTGGAGCAGGTGTACCTGGAGTACTTTCGTCAGCTAAGGTATTAGAAAAGATTTTATGATGTCTGATAAAAATTACTTATCAGTTTATGCAAAATCTTTTAATTGGGCTGGTTTTTTTTTACCTAAAAAAACATATAGAAAATGCTCTGCGTTGTATGATTTTTGTAGAGTTGCTGACAATATTGCAGACGATGAAGAAAAATTAGAAGTTAAAGAAATTAAATTCAAACAATTTAAAAAAGATTTTGTTCAAAAGAATTTTGATAATCAAATTGTTAAAAATATGTGGGACCTTATTGATGAATTTAAAATTTCAGTAAAAATTATCGAAGATCTATTAGATGGTATAAATTCAGATATAAAAGATAAGGTGATATTAAATTCAAAAAAAGACCTTTTAATTTATTCTTACAGAGTTGCTGGAACTGTTGGTTTAATGATGGCAAAAATTTTAAAAGTTAATAAAAAAAGCTCACTTAAGTCAGCTATTGATCTCGGTATCGCAATGCAACTTACAAATATATCAAGAGATGTGATTGAAGATTCAAAAATAAATAGATTTTATATAAATAAAAATTTTGAGGAAATTACATCGACTATAGATCTTGCAGATACCTTTTATAAGAATTCCTTTTATTCTATAAAAGACATTCCAATAAGTTTTAGATTTTCAATTTTAGTTGCAAGAAGGATCTACCGAAAAATAGGCTATAATATTCTAAATAAAAAAACGTTTGAAAATTATAAAAATTCAGGAAAAATCTATGTATCCAATATTGAAAAGAGTATAGAGACTATTTTCGCAATTTTTGATCTTATAAAGTTATCTCTAACCAATATTAAAGAAAATCAGATTCAACATGATCATTTTTTAATTAACGAGGAAATAAATCTAGATGAGAGAATTTGACTATGTCATTATTGGTGGGGGTTGTGCTGGTTTATCTTTAGCATATGAATTGGAAATTCATGAAAAGCTTAAAGATAAAACTTTGGCGATCATAGAGCCAAGAGATGATTACAAAAGAGACAAAACTTGGTCTTTTTGGAAAGTAACAACTCATAATTTTGATGATTGTGTAAAAAAAAATTGGGAAAATTTTTCAATTAATATTCCTAAAAAAACTAACTATTTGCAGTGTAAAAGTTCTCCATATCAAAGTATTGACAGTGGTTTATTCTATGAAAAAATTAATAACAAACTAAATGAAAATAAAAATATTTTCTACTTTAAAGATGTCAGTGAAATTAGTTTAAAAAATTCTTTTATTTTTAATAGTGTACCATTCATTAAAAAAGATTATCGAAATCTTTGGCAACATTTTTGTGGAGTGGAAATCAAAACTAAAAATGATTTTTTTGATGATGAAATTTTTAACCTTATGGATTTTGATTGTGATCAAAGAGAAAGTGTTCATTTTTTTTATACCTTACCCTACTCAAAAAATACTGCTTTAGTTGAAACCACTTGGTTGTCTAAAATTAATGACAATTCTCAAAAAGATTATGACAAACAGATAAAAGATTACATTGAAAATCATCTTAATTTGAAAGATTACAAGATAATTTATAAAGAGGAAGGGGCGATACCTTTATTTTACCCAGTCGATAAGAATGAAAAAAATAAAATTAATATTGGAACTGCTGGTGGTATGACTAGATTAAGCACAGGTTATACTTTTCTTAATATTCAAGAACATAGTAAATATATTAGAGAAAATATTGAAAATATTGCTAATGTTAGAAAATATAAAATAAGCACCAAATATCAATTTTTAGATGAAATATTTTTAAGAGTTCTTGAAAAACATCCAGAAAAAATGTCCGATATATTCTTTAAAATGTTTAAGGCTCCACCAAAGACTGTTATAAAATTTTTGTCCAATAAAAGCAATTTTTTCGAGGATTTGTCTATTATTTTAAGAATGCCTAAATTGACTTTTATAAAAGCATTATTTTATTAATAGAATTTTAAAATGAATAACAGATCAAAAAAAATAAATTTCAATCATTCTTTCATTTTTTTTTTAGTTTGTAATATTTTTTCATTGATAGCTTTTAATTTTAGTACTTTGTCAATTTCACCATTTATTTGTTTGTTATTAATTTTAAGTATCGGTATATCTCATGGATCACTTGACAATGTAAAAGGAAGAAAACTTTTTCAAATTTTAGGAATCAATAATTTTTATATTTTTTACTTGGCATATATTTTAATAGCCATCATAGTTATTATTTTATGGATATTCATACCATATGTTTCGTTAATCATTTTTTTAATGGTTGCATCATTTCATTTTGGAAAAGAAGACACTCAATTTTTAATAATTGAAAACTCTTATTACAATCAATTTTTATTTTTATTGAAAGGTTCTTTAATAGTTTTTGCACCAATGTATTTCCATTTCGATGAGACAATATCAATATTCAGATTGCTTTTAATTGAAAATGAAAATTTTTATATCTTTTTAGATTTGATAGAATCTAAAAAGATATTGTTGTATTGTATTATTTTATCAACTTTAGCAAACATTCTACTATTTACAAAAAATTTTGAGCTAAAGAAATTCACAATATTTTTAGATTATTTTTCAATTATAATAATAAATTATTATTTTTCTCCATTAGTAGCTTTTACAATTTATTTCTGCTTTTTACACTCTGTAAGACATAGTATCTCATTAATGTCTGAATTAGACAGGGATGACCTTGGTAATGGATTTAAAATCTTTGTAAAAAAGGCTTTACCACTAACAATTATTACTGCTATTTTTTGTGCAATTGGCCTTTATCTACTAAATAATACTTACAATTTAGAAAGTTCAATTCTTAAAATTATATTTATAGGTTTGGCGTCTTTGACCTTTCCACATATATTGCTTGAGTATTTGATTGAAAAAAATGAAAAATAAACATTTGAAAATATTACTTTCTGCACCAAGAGGTTTTTGTGCAGGTGTTGAAAGAGCTATAGAAATTGTAGAAAAATCAATCAAAAAATTTGGTGCTCCAGTTTATGTTCGCCATGAAATTGTGCATAATAAATATGTTGTAGACGATTTAAAAAATAAGGGTGCCATCTTTGTTGAGGAGCTCGAGGAGATAGAAGATAAAACAAGGCCAGTTATTTTTTCTGCACATGGTGTTCCAAAAAAAATACCGGAAGATGCTAAAAACTATAACATGACTTATATAGATGCTACATGTCCATTGGTATCCAAAGTACATAGAGAAGCGGAAAATTTACATAAAGCTGGGTATCAATTAATTTTGATAGGACATCAAAATCACCCTGAAGTAATCGGTACCATGGGTCAATTACCAGAAGGATCAATTGATCTTGTTCAAAATGAGGATGAGGCCAAGAAATATAAACCTCACAACAACAAAAAAATTTCATATGTTACCCAAACAACGCTATCAGTAGATGATACAAAAGATATAATTAAAATCTTAAAAGATAGATTTCCTAATATAAAAGAACCAATGAAAGAAGATATTTGTTACGCAACAACGAATAGACAATTGGCTGTAAAAAATATTGCAAAAAAATGTGATTTATTTTTTGTAATTGGTAGTAGAAATTCATCAAATTCAGTTAGATTAGTAGAGGTTGCAAAAAAATCTGGATGCTCTAACTCGCTATTAATTCATTCACAAAGTGAAATACCATTCGATTTAATTAAAGACTCAAATATAATTGGAATTTCCTCTGGGGCTTCCGCACCAGAAATTTTGGTTAATAATTTTATAAGTGAGCTAAAAAATAAATTTACAGTCAGTATAGATGAAGTAGAAATAATTAAAGAAAACGTTGTTTTCAACGCACCAAAAAAATTAAACTAAAATGGCTGTTTATACGAAAATAAGTAAAAAAGATATTTCTTATATTAATAGAAAATTTGATATAGAAAAAATTTTAGAATTTAAAGGTATAAAACAAGGAATTGAAAATACAAACTATTTGTTAAAATCAAAGAATAAAAAATTTATATTAACAATTTTTGAAAAAAGAGTATCAAAAAAAGAGTTGCCTTTTTTTATGAATTTGATGGATAAATTGAATAAATCAAAAATAAATTGCCCGAAACCACAAACAAAAAAAGGTGGTGGATATTTAATTAATTTAAGAAATAAGGCTGCATGCATAGTTTCCTTTCTTAGTGGAAAAGATAAAAAATCACTTAATTTTAAAAACTGTTATGACATTGGCAAAATGATTGCTGAGATGCACCAATCTACAAAAAAAATGAATCTTACTAGAAAAAACTCTATGGGTGTTAGAAATCTAAATCTATTACTGAAAAGTATAAGATTTAAGTCAAAAAAATTTACTAATGTAGAAAAATTTTTAAAAAATAATTTTAAAGATATTAAAACGAAATGGCCTAAAAATTTACCGAACGGGGTAATTCATGGAGATTTGTTTATCGATAATATCTTTTTTAAAAATAATAGATTGTCAGGGGTAATCGATTTTTATTTCGCAGCTAATGACTATTTTATGTATGAAATCGCAATTTGTGTGAATGCACTATGTTTTGATAAAAAAAAATCAAAGTTTGTGTTGAACAAAAAGAAAGTCAAAAATTTAATAAAAGGTTATGAAAAAATTAGGAAAATTTCAGTTAAAGAAAGGAAATCATTAAATATTTTATGTCGTGGTGCAGCAATTAGATATTTTATGACTAGACTTTATGACTATTCAAATACTCCTAAGACAGCATTAATTAAAATAAAAGATCCAAGAGAATATTATCAAAAGCTTGTAATACACAATAATTTAAGAACTTATAAAGATTATTTGAATTAATGATTAAAATATACACTGATGGTTCATGCATTGGCAATCCGGGTCAAGGTGGCTGGGCAGCAATAATTTTAAATGAGGGGGAAAAAACTGAAATAAAAGGAAGTAAAAAAGATACTACAAATAATCAAATGGAATTATTAGCACCTATAGAGGCGCTTAAAAAGATCCCAAAAGGAAGTAAAGTTCAAATTTTCACTGACTCTAAATATGTTAAGTCTGGAATAACAGAGTGGATACACAATTGGAAAAAAAATGGATGGAAAACTACAAATAAAAAAGAGGTGAGTAATAAAGAACTTTGGACAGAATTGGATCAACTAAATAGTGAATTTGAAATAAGTTGGAACTGGGTAAAAGCGCATTCAACAGATAAATTAAATAATGAGGTGGATTTACTTGCTAGAGATGCTGCAAATTTATAGTAGACTGTTCAATAAGTTTTCTGCAGAAGTCAAGCCGCATTCTTTAGTCTCTTCTTCTTCATGAATTTTAATAACTGTAAAATTTTCAACAACCATCAAATAACGATTTGATCTAATTCCCATTCCTTTTGCATTTCTATCAACTTCCGCACCGATTGCTTTCGTAAATACTAAATATGGGTCAGATAACATTTTAATTTTATCTCCAGTATTATTAATCTCTCCCCAGCCATTCATTACATAAGGGTCATTGACTGATAAACAAAATATATTTTCTATTCCTTTTGCTTTGATTTTATCTGCATTTGCCACAAAACCTGGTAAGTGAAGTTTAGAGCAAGTTGATGTAAATGCTCCAGGTAAACCAAACAAAACAATTTTTCCATTACCTATGATTTCTCTTAAGTTACTTTTTTGAGGCTCTCCATCAATAAGTTGAAAAATCTCTGTATCTGGAAGTTGATCTTTTATTTTAATTTTCATATCGAATTCATTACATATTTTTTAACTTTTTCAATATCATTTGAAAGAAGCTCAAATTTTTCTTTTCTGTCATAAACATATTTAAGACTTTCTGGTAAATTTTCAGTTTTTGATATTGCATCTTCTATTGCCTTTGGAAATTTACACGGATGTGCAGTTGATAATACAACGCAATTTTTTTCTAATCCTAATTTTCTAACAGCACCAATACCTACAGCGGTATGCGGATCAACTACCATCTGATTTTCATCATTGATAGTTTTTATCATTTCAACAGTTTCGTTTTCATCAAGCATCTCAGATACAAAATTCTTTTTGATTTTATCTAAATCATTTTTATCAATTTTATAGGTATTATTTTTTATTTCAGCCATTACACCTTTTGTAACTTCTGAGTTACAACCTTTTACATCATATAAAAGCCTCTCAAAATTACTTGCTATTTGTATATCCATGCTTGGAGTATTTGTTTCCTCAACTTTCTTTTGACTATAGTCGCCGCCTGATATGGCTCTATGAAGTATGTCATTTTTATTTGTAGCTACGATTAGCTTATCAATTGGAAGGCCTAATTTTTTTGCTAAGTATCCAGCATAAATATCACCAAAGTTTCCTGTTGGAACAGAAAAGGATAAAGGCTGACCATTTCCAACTTTAAAGAAAGCGTAAAAATAATACACCGATTGAGCAATAATTCTTGCCCAATTAATTGAATTTACCCCTGACATATTAATCGCTTTTGAAAATTTTTCGTCATTGAACATTGCTTTTACTAGATTTTGACAGTCATCAAAGTTGCCCTCTACTGCAATATTAAACACGTTATTCTCCTCATGTATTGTCATTAACCTTCTTTGTACAGGTGAAATCTTATTATTTGGGTGTAATACAAAAACATTTAAATTGCTTTTTCCTTTTAAAGCATCGATTGCAGCTGCACCAGTATCACCTGAGGTTGCTACTATTATATTAATTTTTTTTTGATCACGGTCTAAATGGTATTGATAAAAATTACCAATCAGTTGCATTGCGATATCTTTAAAAGCAAGTGTGGGTCCATGAAATAGTTCTAATACTTTTAGATTTCCGAGATTAGAAATTTTAACAACATCGTCAGATCTAAAATTTGAATATGATTTTGAAATCATAGAGATTAGATCATCTTTAGACATGAAATCTCCAATAAATGGATAAATTATTTCAGCAGCTAAATCATTGTAACTAAGATTTTTTAGATTATCTAATTCTTCCTTTTGGAATTGTTTAATTGATTTAGGAACAAAAAGTCCTCCATCGTCCGCCAATCCTTTGAGGAAAACATCTTTAAAAGTAAAGTTTTTTTGATTATTTCTTGTACTAATGTAATTCATTTAATAATTCTTTTTTCTAAAATATAAATATAGCAAAAGAATTGAAAGCGCTAATGAAAACCAAGTAATAGCGTATTTTTGATGATTATTAGAAATATTTGCAGTAATTTTTTTTGGTCTGGGTAACTGATAATTTCCATCTAAATAAATAATATATTTAGAAAAATTTTTACCTGTAAATTTTAAGATATCTTCTCTATTTAAACTAAACCAGTAATTTTCATCTAAATCATTATCTGGCTTAAAGATATTTTTTCTACCTTGTAATCTTA
Source organism: uncultured Pelagibacteraceae bacterium (assembly GCA_902573465.1). Taxonomy (GTDB): domain Bacteria; phylum Pseudomonadota; class Alphaproteobacteria; order Pelagibacterales; family Pelagibacteraceae; genus Pelagibacter. The sequence goes on along the minus strand of CACGJX010000006.1, from coordinate 13,824 downwards.
GGGTTCCGATAATATTTTTTTGATCAAATACGTTTATTTCTTGAGTACCCTTCTTTTCAAATGGTATCCAACCTCTATTTATCAAAAAATTTTCATCCCCAATCGTAATTGGATTTATTACTTCAAATCCAGGAGTACCAGACTCATTTAAATTGTATAAATAAATTTGCTTATCAAAATCTATAGACCCTGAAGTTTTAATTTTTAGAAAATTTTCTTTTTTCGATTGAGCTAATTCCACCGGAGGATTTTTTAATGAATTTTCAATTTCTAAAATTAAATTATTTTTCCAATTTAGACGGATAATTTGCCACGTACCTAGTCCAATAAAAACAAAAATAAAGAAAATTATAAAGACGGAAAATAAAAACTTATGTTTCAAAGATCAAATTAACTTCCCCAAATATATATTGCAGCAAACAAAAATAACCAAACAACGTCAACAAAATGCCAGTACCATGCAGCTGCTTCAAAACCAAAATGATGGTCTTTGGTAAAATGACCTAGTTTTCCTCTCCATAAACATACTGCTAAAAAAATTGTTCCAACTATAACATGGAAGCCATGAAAGCCTGTTGCCATGTAAAAAACAGAACCATAAATATGATCTGAAAAAGCGAATGTAGCATGATGATATTCATATGCTTGAAGTGCTGTAAAAAATGCTCCAAGAATTACTGTTAGCACTAAACCTTGTATAAAACCTTTTCTATCACCTTCTAATAATGAATGGTGAGACCAAGTGACAGTTGTACCTGATAATAGTAAAACTAATGTGTTAATCAAAGGTATATCCCAAGGATCAAAAGTCACAATATCTTTAGGTGGCCATACGTTTCCTACAAAATCATTTGGGAAAAGACTAACGTCAAAGTAAGCCCAAAACCAAGCAACAAAAAACATTACCTCAGATGCGATAAATAAAGTCATTCCATAACGGTGATGAATTTGGACTACTGGGGTATGATGACCTTGATGTTCTGCCTCAATGACCACATCTCTGAACCACATATATGCGCCATAAATTAAAAGAGCTAATCCAAGATACATTCCCCATGAAACATCTGAATGCATGTAATACACAGCACCTATAGCTAATACTAAGCAAGAAAACGAAACGTAAATAGGCCAAGGACTTGGATCTACTAAGTGATAATCATGTTTTTTTTCAGCTGACATTTTTTTGAATTATGATTGTTTATAATAATCTGTCGAGAAAAAAGTATACGACATAGTTACATCCTCTAGGTTTTTAACACTTGGATCATTAATCATTTCAGGGTCTAGATAAAAAGTCATTACATAGGTGGCTTTTTCTCCTGCTTTTAGTACTTGTTTTTCAAAACAAAAACAGCCAAGTTTACTATAATATTTTCCAAAACTTGCTGGTGATACGTTAAAACTTGCTACGCCGGCAGTTGGTTCGCTACTATAATTTACAACTTCAAACTCTATTTTGTTAACTTGGCCAACTTTCACATCTATAACATTCGATTTTGCCTTAAAATCCCAAGGTAGATTATTCACATTAGTATCAAATCTAACACTTACTACTTTATTAAGAACTATTTTAGGAGCACTGTTTGAAATTTGAGTAGTACCTCCAAAACCCGTTACTCTACAAAATAAATCATATAAAGGTACTGCAGCGTAGGATAAACCCAACATAAATACAAATATTCCTATAAGGACTAATGGTGTAAGATTTTTTTTTTGTATCATATTGCTCTATCAAAAACTCCAGTATTATATAATGTAAATAAAAAAAGAAAAATCATGAAGGCAATAATCGCTAATGCTGTCTTGATATTTTTTTTCTTAGTTTTTTTATCTGGTATAATCATAAAATCTTATCTATCAGAAAAAGCACAAAAACCAAAAATAAATATAAAATAGAATAGCCAAATATTGATTTAGCTTTTTTTGCACTAAATTTATTTTTTTTAAATCTATAAAGATCGAAACATAGATAATTATAATAAATAGTTAATAACAATGATGGAATAAGAAAAGCAAGTCCTACAAAGTTGATTACATATGGAAAAATTATAACTGGAAGCATTATCAAAGAGTAGACAAAAATATTTACTTTAGTGCTCTCTATCCCATTTGTTAGAGGAAGCATGGGTATATTAGCTTTTTTATAATCTTCTGATTTATATAAGCTTAAAGCCCAAAAATGTGATGGAGTCCAAAAAAAAATAATTAAAAAAAATACAAGAGGTTCAAGAGATAAAGATCCTGTTGCAATAGTCCAGCCTATAACAGGAGGAAGAGCTCCAGCCGCACCACCAATAACAATATTCTGTGAGGTCCTTTTTTTCAGCCAAATTGTATAAATTAAAACATAAAATATAATAGTAAAAAGTAATATTCCTGCAGATACTCGATTTGTAAAGTAATCAAGTGCAACTACTGAAATAAGCGATAAAGTTATCCCAAATATAAGAGCCTGATTTTTATTAACTTTACCTGTTGGTATTGGTCTTAGGCAAGTTCTACTCATTAAAGCATCAAGATCAGACTCATACCACATGTTTAATGCTCCTGCTGCTCCTGCGCCCATTGAAACTAGTAATATTCCAATTATTGCATCTTGAGTTGAAACCATAGTTGGGGCTGTTAATAATCCGACCGCACAAGTAAATATCACAAGCGACATTACTCTTGGTTTCATCAATTTAAATAATTCAGAAAAATTTAGTAAGTCTTCTTGAGACAGATTATCTTTTTTTAATTTTGAACTACTCATCAATTTTAATGCTTTTATTCCTAGCTATGAGATTTCCCGGTCTCTTGATCATCTACAAACTTTGGTAATTCTTCAAAAGTGTGGAAATTTGGTGGAGATGGAACGGTCCACTCTAAAGTTGTTGCTCCTTCTCCCCAAGGATTCTGTGCTGCAGCTTTCTTTTTTGCAAAAGCATAAATCAAATTCACAAAAAATACAGCTAAGCCAGCAACTGCTATATAGGATCCTATTGAAGAAATGTAATTCCAACCTGCAAATGCATCTGGATAATCAGCATATCTTCTAGGCATACCTGCTAAACCTAAAAAATGCTGTGGAAAGAAAATTAAATTTACACCAATAAAAGTTAACCAAAAATGTAATTGACCTAGCCACTCTGAATATTCGTAACCAGACATTTTTGAAAACCAATAATAGAAACCAGCAAATATTGCAAATACAGCTCCTAGTGAAAGAACATAATGAAAGTGAGCTACCACATAATAAGTATCGTGCATTGCAGTATCTACTCCTGCATTTGCTAAAACTACACCTGTCACTCCGCCAACTGTAAACATAAAGATAAAACCTAGTGCCCACATCATTGGAGTTTTAAATGAGATCGATCCTCCCCACATAGTTGCTATCCAAGAAAAGATTTTTATTCCGGTAGGAACAGCAATAATCATAGTGGCTGCTAAGAAATAAGCTTTTGTATCTGTACTTAATCCAACAGTATACATATGGTGAGCCCAAACTACGAAGCCAACTATTCCTATTGCGACCATCGCATAAGCCATACCTAAATAGCCAAAAACTGGTTTTCTAGAAAATGTTGAAACAATATGACTGATCATTCCAAATCCTGGTAGAATTAAAATATAAACTTCTGGATGGCCAAAGAACCAGAATAAATGTTGAAACAACACTGGATCTCCTCCAGTTTGAGCTTCAAAAAAGGCGGTTCCAAAGTTCCTATCAGTTAATAGCATTGTTATCGCTCCTGCTAGAACTGGTAAAGACAATAGCAATAAAAAAGCTGTTACTAAAATTGACCAAGCAAATAATGGCATCTTGTGTAAAGTCATTCCGGGAGTTCTCATATTAAGAATTGTTGTGATAAAATTAACTGCTCCTAAAATTGATGAAGCACCAGCCAAGTGTAAACTTAAAATCGCTAAATCCATTGCAGGACCAGGTTGTCCAGCTTTTGACGATAAAGGAGGATATATTGTCCATCCACCTCCAACTCCAGTTTGTCCTGGAGGACCATCAGCAAAAATTGACAATATTAATAATGTTAATGAAACGGGTAATAACCAAAAAGAAATATTATTCATCCGAGGGAATGCCATATCAGGTGCACCAATCATAATTGGAACAAACCAATTACCAAAACCACCTATCATGGCTGGCATTACCATAAAGAAAATCATTATCAATCCATGACCTGTCACTAACACATTATACAAATGATAGTTTCCACCCAAAATTCCATCGCCCGGATGCATTAATTCCATTCTCATTAAAACTGAAAATGCAGTTCCAATAACTCCAGCAACAATTGCAAAAATTAGATACATTGTTCCTATGTCTTTATGATTTGTAGAATAAGCCCAACGTTTCCAACCTGTTGGTGTTTGATGATCGTCGTGCGAAGCTGTTTGTGTATACATATTTATTTACTCACTAATTTAAGATTGTTATTTTCTATTTCCTCTTTTGCAAATTTTTCTTTTGCCTCAGATAACCAATACTCATATTCCTCATCAGTTACAACTTTAACGGTGATGGGCATAAATGCATGTTTAATACCGCAAAGTTCAGAGCACTGACCATAATAGGTTCCTACTTTTTCAGCTTTGAACCATGTCTCGTTAATTCTTCCAGGAACAGCATCTCTTTTTACACCAAACGATGGTAAAGCCCAAGCATGTAATACATCGTTTGCAGTAATTAAAACTTTTACAACTTTGTTAACTGGCACAACAACTTCGTTATCTACCGCTAGAAGTCTAGGTTGATCTGGTCGTAAATCTTTATCTTCTACCATGTAAGACTCAAAAATAATATTTTCATCAGGATATTCATATCCCCAATACCACTGATAACCGATTGCTTTAATTGTTAAATCTGCTTTTGGTATTGCATCTTGTTTATATAAAATTTTAAATGAGGGAACTGCAATTACAATTAAAATTAAACATGGTATTAGTGTCCATAAAACTTCAACTGCAACGTTGTGAGTTCTTTTAGATGGATTAGGGTTTGCTGAAGCTCTAAATCTTATGCACGCATACAACATTAAAAATAAAACAAATACACTAATTGCGATTATTATTGGTAATAATAGATAATCATGAAAAGCAACTATCTCTCTCATTGATTCCGAAGCTGCTTTTTGAAAACCTAATTGCCAGTCAACTGGTTGGTTAGCAAAAGCATTTTGCGATATGAAAAGCGACGAAAATATAAATAAAAATTTTTTCATTTTTAATAGCTATATAAAGCTCTTTTAAAAAAATTACACTTTAGTTTTCGCGACAATTTATCAATTAATCACATAATTTACGATCGAAATTGCAGATATGACTGCGGTTTCTGACCTTAAAATATTCTCATTAATTTTAATAGGTTGAACGCCCTTAAAAGAGAGAATCTTCTCTCTTTCAGTCTCTGAAAAATCTCCCTCAGGACCTATGATTATACAAACAGGCTTATCTGTAAATTTTGATTTATCAATTTTTTTAATATTTGAGTTTAAATCTGTAAAAATTAAATTCATCGAATTTTTTTTGAGAAAGCCATTTAAATCTTGAGCCTCTTCAATTGTTGGTACATTGATACGGTTTGATTGTTCACTGGCCTCAATTACAATTTTTTCGATACGATCTTTATTAATTTTTCTAACAACTGTTCTATCAAAAATAATTGGTAAAAATTTTGTAACTCCAAGCTCTGTTGCTTTTTGCAGCATAAAATTCTGATAGTTTGATTTGATAGGAGAAAATGCTAACCATAATTCTTTGAGTGTCTCTTTTTGTCTTAGTTGTTTTATTATTTTAAATTCAACAATATTTTTGAATATTCCTAAAACTTTTGCCTCCCACTCTCCCTCTTTATTAAATAATGAGAAAACCTCATTTTCTTTTACTCTCATTACTTTATTTAAATAATGTGATTGATTCTTATCGAGTTTATCAATCATGTTTGCTGATAAAGTATCTGAAAAAAATAATCTAATATTACTCATTTGTGTTAAGTTAATTTATGAAAAATATTAAAGCAATAATTTTTGATGCTTATGGCACATTGTTTGATGTCAATTCAGCTGCTGAAAAATGTAAAGACAAGATTGGAGCTAAGTGGGAAGGTTTTGCAAATTTTTGGAGAACAACTCAGCTAGAATACACCTGGCTTAGAAGTCTTATGGGAAGACACAAGGATTTTTGGCAAATTACAGAGGATAGTTTAGATAAATCAATGAAAACTTTTGATATTAACTCTTCAATGAAAAGTGAATTATTGAATTTATATAAAGTTCTTTCACCCTTTAAGGAGGTTCCAGAAACTCTTAAAAAATTAAAAGAAAAGAATTTTAAATTAGCTGTACTTTCAAATGGAACCCCATCTCTTTTAAAAGAGTTAGTTGAGAGTAATAATTTAGATAATCTATTCGATGATTTATTTTCAATAGAGGAAGTTGGAATTTATAAACCAGACTATAAAGTTTATGAATTGCCTATTAAAAAGTACAAAATTAAAAGCAATGAAATAGCTTTCTTAAGTGCAAACACTTGGGATGTTTCAGGAGGTGGAAATTATGGTTATCATTCTATTTGGGTAAACCGTAATAATAATATCTTTGACAATCTTGATTACAAACCCAAAAATCAAGTTAAAAATTTAAGCGAGCTTGTTAATTTAATTTAAATTAAAATGCAGATAATATGAATAAAGGACAAAGAGCTGGGAATAGCGCATTAGCTATAGAAGTCGAACAGGGAAAATCTTATTACTGGTGTAGCTGTGGAAAAAGTTCTAAGCAGCCATTTTGTGATGGTTCGCATAAAGGAACAGAATTCAAACCCTTGACTTATAAAGCTGAATTAACAAAAAAGGTGTTCTTTTGTGTATGCAAACAAACAAACGATCAACCTTTTTGTGATGGCTCGCATAACAAAAAGTAGTATTGCAAATCGAAATAGAACAACTATTTTAAACTGATGAAAAATATTGAAGTAAATAAAATCATTGATCCTATTCCAGCATCAGATGGAGCTGGAGTTAAATTAAAAAGAAGTATTGGTGTGGAACCAAATTATTTTGATCCTTTTTTAATGCTAGATGAATTTGGTTCAGAGAATAGTGAAGATTATATTGCAGGATTTCCTCCACATCCACATAGAGGAATTGAAACTGTCACTTATATGCTTGCTGGTGACTTTGAGCATGAAGACAGTACTGGTGGAAAAGGCAGAATGACTGCTGGTGATGTTCAATGGATGAAAACAGGAAGTGGAATTATTCATTCTGAAATGCCTGCTATGAAAGAGGGGAAACTTCATGGATTTCAATTATGGATAAATATGCCAGCAAAATTAAAAATGAGTAAACCAGAATATATTTATATTGATGCAGATAAAATGAGTGTTCACAAAGATGGTGATAAGCAAGTAAAAGTAATTGCAGGTAAATTTGAAAAAGCTGAAGGTCCAGTAAAAGGACATAATGTCGAACCCGTTTATTTTGATGTTGAATTATATAAAAACAAAAATTTTAAATTTAGTCTTCCTTCAACGCACAATACATTTATCTATCTCATAAAGGGGGAAATCAAAATTGGTGAAAAAGAACATGAAAAAGTCGAGGGTAGTACTTTGATCTTGCTATCGAAAGGTGAGGATTTAAAAATCAGTGCACAATCTGATGCAAAATTTTTAGTTATTTCGGGTAAACCTATTAATGAAGAAATAGCTAGAGGTGGACCATTTGTAATGAACACTAAAGCAGAAATCTTACAAGCTGTTCAAGATTATCATAATGGTACATTTGTAAAGTAGATAATGAAATCAGTTCAAATAGATAAATTTGGTGGACCAGAAGTTTTAGTTATTAAAGATGTGAAATTAGATAAGCCTGGACCAAAAGAGGTATTGATTAAAAATTTATCAATTGGTTTAAATTTTATAGATATTTATCATCGAACAGGCCTTTATCCTATTCCCTTACCAAGTGGTATTGGACTTGAAGCTTGTGGAGTAATTGAAGAAGTCGGATCTGAAGTAAAATTATTTAAAGTCGGTGATAGAGTTACTCATGCATCAATGCCTATCGGTGCTTATTCAGAAAAGCAAATAATGCCTGAGGAGAAATTAGTATCTGTTCCAGATGGAGTCTCTGATGAGGTGGCATCTTGCATTACATTAAAAGGAATTACTGCAGAATACTTGTTACACAGAGCATATCCATTAAAAAAGGGTGATAAAGTTTTATATCATGCAGCTGCAGGTGGACTTGGACAAATTTTATGTCCATGGGCTAATGCATTAGGTGCCGAGGTTATTGGAACTGTGGGCTCAAAAGCCAAAGAAGAAATTGCTAAAAAAAATGGTTGCCATCATGTTATAAATTATACAGAAAAAAATTTTGTCGAAGAAGTTGAAAAAATTGTTGGTAAAAATGGTATTGATGTTGTCTATGATGGTGTTGGTATCAAAACTTTCAAAGGATCAATCGAAACATTAAAGATTAGAGGAATGATGGTAGCTTTTGGGAATGCATCAGGTTATGTTGATACAATAGATGTAAAAAAAGATATAAATGCAAAAGGTCTTTTTTTTACACGACCATCTATTGCTCATTACACCATAAAAAGAGAAGAGCTTGTCGAGTCTGCAAAAAAAGTTTTTGATGCAGTATTATCAAAAAAATTTAATGTTGAAATTTCAAAGAAGTATTCACTTCAGGATGCTGCTCAGGCTCATAAAGATCTAGAAGCAAGAATATTAACTGGTCCAGCAGTTATAGTTCCTTAATCTAAGTTTACATCCATATCAGACATATGTAACTTAAGAGCATTCGTTGAGATATGGATTTCTCTAATAAAAAATAGTATTGAAATAATCATCGATAAACAACATGACCCAAAGATAATCCTCGCTATAAAAACTTCATCAAAGTAAAGGGCAAAAACAGTTAGCATGTTAAACAGAAAGCCAAAAGATGCAAATAAAATTGTCCATCTCAAAAGAGTTATCCTTCCACTTAAATTTATAAACTGTTTTTTCCACTCAGGTGGTATATGCTTTTCATACACATGTTCATCGTGAAGTTGTCTTATAAGGATACTTAATGAATGAAATCTATTACTATAAACAGCCATCATCAATGGTATTGCAGGAAACATCAATGCGGTTACAGTATAATCGATACTCATACGAATCAGTTTGATTATCAATGTTGGCTTTGTTATTTACAAGTAAAATTTTATGAACCAATTAAATCTTTTTGTAGAACTTACCAGACTTAAAAAACCAATTGGATTTATGTTGTTATTTTGGCCATGCTCATGGGGTCTAACTATGGCATACGATTTCTCGTCTGATTTGAAAATTTATTTTTTTTACTTATTATTATTTTTTTTAGGATCTGTTCTAATGCGGTCTGCTGGATGTATAGTAAATGATATTTTTGACAAAGAGTTTGATAAAAAAGTAGCAAGAACTAAAAACAGACCAATAGCTTCAGAAAAAATATCAGTTAAACTTGCTTTAATATATTCAGGAGTGCTATGTTTAATTGCTTTAATAGTGCTTATTAATTTCAATTTTTTTACAATTCTAATTGCTTTAGCATCTATGCCTCTTGCCTTCACATATCCATTAATGAAAAGACTTACCTACTGGCCACAATTATTCTTGGGCATAACTTTTAATTATGGGTTATTGCTTGGATGGACATCTATTAATGAGGAAATAAGTCTTATTCCAATAATATTTTATTTTGGCGCCATATTTTGGACATTGGGTTACGACACTATATATGGGTTTCAAGATATTGAAGATGATGAAATTATAGGAGTTAAATCAACATCAATTAAATTTAAAAAAAATCCAATAATATTTTTATCCTTATGTTATTCAATATTTTTGATAATGCTAATTTTTATTGGTTACTTAATTGGATTTAAATATTTGTATTTTATGTCTCTAGGATTGATAGCTCTACAAATATATTTTTTTCAACTCAAAAAATTTAACTCAAAAGATCCTCTTATTTGTTTAAAAATATTCAAATCAAATAATTTTTTAGGAGCTTTAGTTCTAATTTCGGTTTTTATTGGAAAGATAAACTAATGAACAATGTAAAAACTTTAAAAAGACTTTATGAAGATTATACAAAAAAACATTTAAAGAAAATAATTTTATCAATTTTACTTTCTTTATTAGTTGCAGGAAGTACATCATCCATTGCTTATCTTTTAGATCCCGCAATTAAAGAAATTTTTGTGAAGAAAGACCAGGCTTTAATTATTATAATACCACTTTTTATAATTCTTGCATTTTCTGTAAAAGGCTTATCGCTATATATCGCTAAAGTTTTAATGATTGGAGTTGCAGCAGAAGTTAGAAAAGATGTTCAGGTTCAAATGATTAATAATTTAATTGATGCTGACACAAAACTTATAGATGATAAGCACAGTGGTAAATTTATTTCTAATCTGACAAATGACGTAAATCATTTAACAAATTTAATAAGTTCTGGAATTTTAAATTTATTTAAGGATACGCTCACTCTAATTGGTTTAATGAGTGTCATGTTTTATCAAAACTGGAAGCTATCTCTAATTGCAATAATAATGATACCACTCGCGTCTATTGCTGCTAGATCACTAGGAAAAAGAATAACCAAAGTTTCTTTTGAACAAATGGATAGAGCTGGAATACTAAGTTCATATCTAATTGAAATGTTCAAAAATCATAAGTTGATTAAGATATTTCAAAAAGAAATTTATGAAAAAAACCGAGCTGAGGATTTTCTTAATAAAGCAAAAGAAAAAGGAAGAAAAATGCAGGTAGTTTTTGTTAGAGCATCTCCAATTATGGAAACGATGACTGGAATAATGATAGCTATATTAATTTATTACTCTGGAAAATTAATTATGAGTGATGAAATTGATATAAATAATTTTTTTTCATTTCTAGCAGCTATGATGCTTGCATATCAACCTGTTAGATCACTAGCTACTTTAAATATTGTTATTAATCAAGGAATAGCCTCAGCAGAAAGAATACTTCCAATTATTGATGAAAAATCAAAATTGAAATCAAATATAAACGATAAAGAATTAAATCTTTCAAAGGGGGATATTGTATTTGAAAATATTAAATTTTCTTACGATAATTCGAATGATAATAAAAATAAAGTAATCACATTAAATAACATAAATTTAAAAATGTTGGGAGGTAAAATAACTTCTTTAGTTGGGCATAGTGGAAGTGGGAAATCGACAATATTAAATTTGATACCAAGAATTTATGACGCCTACGAAGGTGAAATTACAATAGATAATCAATCTATATATAAAACTAAAATTAATTCTCTTAGAAGTAACATTTCTTTTGTCAGCCAAGATACAAATTTGTTTGACGATACAATCAAAAATAATATTGCATATGCTGACATGGATGCCTCTGATGAAGAAATTTATAACGCTGCCAAACTTTCTTATGCATCTGAATTTATTGAAAAATTAAAGAATGGGTATGATACGAAAATAGGTGAAGATGGAATTAGATTATCTGGTGGTGAAAAACAAAGGTTGTCTATTGCTAGGGCAATTCTCAAAAAAAGTAAAATAATTCTTCTTGATGAAGCAACTTCTTCACTGGATGCTGAAACTGAGGATAAAATTCAAAAAGCTATTACTTACCTCACAAAAGATAAGACAACCATAGTAATAGCACATAGATTATCGACAATTTTAAATTCAGACAAAATTTATGTAATTGACAATGGTAATGTAGTTGCTGAAGGTAACCATGATAAATTAATGAATAATTCGGAGATTTACAAAAATTTTTATAATAAACAAATAAAAACTTAATGTTTATAATTTATAAAATTTTAATAAACATAACTTTTATCTTATCTCCTATTATAATATTTATCAGACTAATAAAAGGCAAAGAAGACATAAAAAGATTTCAAGAGAAGTTAGGTTTTTTTAAAAAACAAAAAAAAGTTGGAAAACTTATTTGGTTTCATGGGGCAAGTGTAGGTGAAATTCAAAGTATTATCCCTTTAGTTGAAAAGTTTGAAAAGGACAAAAAAATAAAACAAATTTTAATTACATCAAATACACTAAGTTCATCATTCATCATAAAAGATTGCAAATTAAAAAAAACAATCCATCAATACTTTCCAATTGATTGTAGTTTCATATCAACAAAATTTTTAGATTACTGGAAACCATCAAAAGTTTTTTTTATAGACTCTGAAATTTGGCCCAATACTCTAAACAATCTATATAAAAGAAAAATACCAATTACTCTTCTTAATGGTAGAATTACTAAAAAAACTTTCAAACGATGGATTTTATTTTATAGTTTTTCAAAATCATTATTTAGTAAATTTAACATTTGTTTATCATGTAGTAATGAATCTAAAAACTATCTAAAAAAACTTGGAGCAAGAAATGTAAAATTCATTGGTAATTTAAAATTTAGTCAGTCAGAAAATGAAGGAAATTATTTAGATAAAAGTCTAATCAACTTAATAAATTCAAAAAATACCTGGTGTGCATCAAGTACACATTATAATGAAGAAAAAATTTGTGGATATACTCACATAAATTTGAAAAAAAAATATAAGAACCTTTTTACAATTATCATACCCAGACATGTTAATAGAGTTAATTTTATAATATCAGAACTTAAAAAATTAAATCTTAAAATTCATTTAGACTTTCCAAGAAAAAAAATTGATAAAGATACAGATATATATTTGGTAAATTCTTACGGGAAAACAAAAATGTTTTATAAAACTTGTAAAAATATTTTTCTTGGTGGATCTTTGATAAATCATGGTGGGCAAAATCCTCTGGAGGCTGCAAGGTATGGCTGTAAAATTTTTCATGGTCCAAATGTAGCAAACTTTAAGGAAATTTATCAATTTCTAAACCAAAAAAAAATATCATATAAAGTTAATAATCAAAAAAACTTGGAAAATAAACTTAAAATAAATTTAAAAAAGAAAAATCAATCAAAGAAAATAATTAATAATTTGAAATTAATTGGAATAGATATTCTTAAAAAAACATACAAAGAAGTTAGTTTATGAATCTAAAAAAGCCCAAATTTTGGGATTTAAAAAAACCTAATCTAATCTCATATCTATTACTCCCTTTTACTATCATTTTAATGATAAGTAATTTTTTTTTAAATCTTACAAATAAAAAAAAATTTAAAGATATTAAAACTATATGTGTGGGCAACATATATTTGGGAGGAACTGGAAAAACTCCAACCACTCTTAATATTTACAAAATAATGAAAGAATTAAATTTCAATGTTGTTACAGCAAAAAAATTTCACTCTAATCAACTTGATGAAGCTGAAATGCTTAAAGATAAATCAGTTTTTATCTCATTAAAAAATAGAATTGAGATTGTTAAAACCTCTTTAAATAAAAAATACGATGCAGTAATTTTCGATGATGGTTTACAAGAAAAGTTTTTAAATTATGATATAAAATTTGTTTGTTTCGATGCAAAGAAATGGATTGGGAATGGTTTTTTAATACCATCTGGCCCTTTAAGAGAAAATATCACATCTTTAAAAAAATTTGATGGAATATTCTTAAAAAATACTTGTAGAAATCATGATCTGACTGAAATTTACTCAAGGATAAGGGAAATAAATCCCAAAATAAAAATTTTTAATAGTTTTGTTAAAATATCAAATATTAAAAATTTTAATTTAGATAAAAATTATTTAATCTTCTCTGGAATAGGAAATTCTGAAAGTTTTAAAGAAACACTCAAAGAAAATAAATTTAGAGTAATCGAAGAGTTCGTCTATCCTGATCAT
>CACGJX010000005.1 GCA_902573465.1 uncultured Pelagibacteraceae bacterium | reverse complement strand
ACTTTATCCGGATATTTTTCCTGGGCCTTTAGGAAAAGGTCTTTATGGAAAAGCAATGTCTAAAAAATTGTGGAGTTTGAATGTGATAAATATTAGAGATGCAGCTACAGACAAACATAAAACAGTTGATGATACTCCTTACGGTGGTGGAACAGGTATGTTATTAAAACCTGATGTTTTAGCAAATTCTATCGATCAAAACATAAATAAAGGAGATAGGATTTTGTATCTTTCACCGAAAGGCAAAGTATTTAATCAAAAACTTGCACAAGATCTATCATTAGAAAAATCTTTCTCATTAATTTGTGGTCATTTCGAAGGTGTTGATGAGAGAGTATTATCTACAAGAAATATTGAAGAGATTAGTGTAGGAGATTATGTATTGTCAGGCGGAGAAACTGCTGCGCTGGTAGTGCTTGATAGTGTATTGAGACTTTTACCTGGAGTCTTAGGGAATGATAAATCAGCTTCAGAAGAAACTTTTGAAAATGGCCTTTTGGAGTATCCACAATATACTAAACCCCAGATTTGGGAGGAAAAATCAGTTCCAGATGTGTTATTATCTGGTGATCACGCTAAAATTAAAGACTGGCGTTTATCTCAATCTGAGGCTATAACACGCGACCGAAGACCAGATTTGTGGCATAAATATAAGAAAAATTAATTTGTTAAATATTAAAATGAAAACAATAGAAGAAATAAACCAAAATAACGTTAAAAAAATTCTGTCAGAAAAAAAGATCCCTGATTTCTTTCCTGGCGATGTTGTTAAAGTTGGCGTCAGAATTACCGAGGGAAAAAAAGAGAGAATTCAATATTTCGAAGGTGTTTGTATAGCTAAAAAAAGTAGAGACATAAACTCCTCTTTTACTGTTAGAAAAATATCTTTTGGAGAAGGTGTTGAAAGAACTTTCCCGTTGTATGGAACTGTTATTGACTCAATCAAAGTAATTCGTTCAGGAAAAGTAAGAAGAGCTAAACTGTATTATTTAAGAGATAGAACTGGAAAATCTGCGAGGATCGCTGAAAAAATAAGAAAAAAAATTGGTATTGATATTGACGTCAAGCCTGAGACTGTTACTGAAGAAAATCTGGCACCAGCTGAAAAAGAAAATGCACCAGAATCTCCAAAAGAGGCTAAAGAGGCTACCCCAACTGTAGAGCCTAAAAAAGAAGAAGCCCCAAAAACGGAGATGAAGAAAGAGGCACCCAAAGCTGAAACTAAAACTGAAAAAAAACTTGAAAATTTACAGGAAAAAAAATAATTTTTTTCTCAATGCCCAATACTCTTTACGATAAAATTTGGAACGAGCATTTAGTTCATCAGCAAGAAGATGGAACAGCTTTATTGTTTGTTGACAGACATTTAGTTCATGAAGTCACTAGTCCACAAGCCTTTGAGGGATTAAGAAATTCTAAACGTAAAGTAAGACACCCAAAATTGACATTAGCTGTTGCAGATCATAATGTTCCAACAACGGATAGGTCAAAAGGTATTTCAGACCATGAATCTAAAATTCAAGTTGAAACTTTAGAGGCTAATTGTAAAGAGTTTGGTATTAAACTTTTTGGAATGAGCGATAAGAGACAAGGAATTGTTCATGTCACAGGGCCTGAACAGGGCTTTACTCAACCCGGTACAGTCATTGTCTGTGGTGACAGTCATACAGCAACACATGGAGCATTTGGCGCATTAGCTTTTGGTATTGGAACTTCAGAGGTAGAACATGTTTTAGCAACTCAAACATTAGTTCAAAAAAAAGCAAAGAATTTTAGAATAAATGTCAACGGCACACTTCCATTAGGGGTTACATCAAAAGATGTAATTCTTCAGATAATTGGAAAAATTGGAACTGCTGGAGGAACAGGATGTGTAATAGAATATGCAGGTGATCTAATTAAATCGCTTAGTGTTGAGAATAGAATGACAATTTGTAATATGACAATTGAAGGTGGTGCAAGGGCAGGATTAATTGCTCCTGATGAAAAAATATTTAAATACTTAGAAGGTAGACCGATGTCTCCTAAAGGAGATGATTGGGATAAAGCACTAGATAATTGGAAAAATTTAAATACTGATGAAGGAGCAAAGTTTGACAAAGAGGTAAACCTAACTGCTAATGAAATTTCGCCAATGATAACTTGGGGAACTTCACCTCAGGATGTTATTACGATAGATGAAAGAGTACCAAATCCAAAAAATGAGAAAGATGAGGATAGAAAAAATTCTTTGGAACGAGCCTTAAATTATATGGGCTTGAAACCAGATATGGCAGCTAAAGATATTAAAATTGATAAAGTTTTCATTGGGAGCTGTACTAATGGGAGAATTGAAGATTTAAGAGAGGCCGCAAAAATTTTAAAAGATAAAAAAATTGCCTCTCATGTTCATGCAATGGTTGTTCCTGGATCAGGGCTAGTTAAAGAACAAGCAGAACAAGAAGGATTAGATAAAATTTTTGTAAAGTCAGGATTTGAATGGAGAGAGCCTGGTTGTTCAATGTGTTTAGCTATGAATGCAGATAAATTAAAACCTGAAGAAAGATGTGCCTCTACATCAAATAGAAATTTTGAAGGTAGGCAAGGTAGAGGTGGAAGAACCCATTTAGTAAGCCCAGGTATGGCAGCAGCAGCAGCAATATCTGGAAACCTTGATGATGTCAGGAAATATCAAAATTAACATGCAAAAATTTAACACCTTGAAGAGTATACCAGCGTATTTGCCAATAGTTAATATTGATACAGATATGATTATTCCAAAACAATTTTTAAAAACAATTAAAAGAACTGGACTGGGCAAAAATTTATTTTTTGAGATGAGATATGACGATCAAGGTAAAGAAATAAATGATTTTGTTTTAAACACAGATCCTTACAATAACTCAAAAATTCTAATTGCTGGAAAAAATTTTGGTTGTGGTTCTTCAAGAGAACACGCTCCATGGGCATTATTAGACTTCGGTATCACGTGTGTGATAAGCTCTAGTTTTGCAGATATCTTTTATAACAACTGTTTTAAAAATGGAATTTTACCAATAATTTTAGATGATGATAAAATTAAAGAGTTATCAGAGTACGCAAAAAGAAAAGAAGAAATTTTTATAGATCTTAAGGAAGAAAAAGTTATTTTTGGAAATAATGAATTAAAATTTAAAGTAGACTCGTTTAAAAAAAAGTGTTTGTTAGAAGGATTAGACGATATAGCTCTTTCATTAAAAAAATCTGATAAAATAGAAATTTTTGAAAAAGATTTAAAAGTCAAAAAGCCCTGGGTGTTTAATGATTAAAGTTAAAAAAAGAAGAGTGTTATTGTTACCAGGTGATGGAATAGGTCCTGAAGTGATTGCAGAGGTTAAAAAAGTAATCAATTGGTTTAATGATAAAAAATCTTTAGATTTTGAAATTGATGAGGATTTAGTTGGAGGAATTTCTTTTGATAAGCATGGAACACCTCTTACTGATGAAGTTTTTTATAAAGCATTAGAGAGCGCTGTAATAATGTTAGGTGCAGTTGGTGGACCAAAATGGGATGGTGTAGAATTTTCAAAAAAACCTGAGAGAGCTCTTTTAAAACTTAGAAAAGAACTAAAACTTTTTGCTAATTTAAGGCCAGCAATATGCTTTGAACAATTGGTAAATGCTTCAACTTTAAAACCAGAAATTGTATCAGGTTTAGATATTTTAATAGTTAGAGAATTAACTGGTGGAGTATATTTTGGTGAACCAAGAGGAATTAAACCAATAGAAAATGGAGAAAGAAAAGGAGTAAACACTCATACTTATACTAGTAGTGAAATTATTAGAGTAGCTAGAGTTGCTTTTGACTTAGCTAAAAAAAGATCAAATAGAGTCATATCTTGTGAAAAATCCAATGTAATGGAAGCGGGTCAACTTTGGAAAGAAGAAGTGCAATCATTACATGATAAAGATTATAAGGATGTTGAGTTAAGTCATATGTTGGCTGATAATTGTGCAATGCAATTAGTAAGAAACCCAAAACAATTTGATGTAATCTTAACTGATAATTTATTTGGTGACATGTTATCAGATGAGGCTTCTATGTTAACAGGTTCTCTTGGATTACTACCTTCTGCATCATTAGGTGCAAAAAACAAAGATGGTGAAATGAGAGCTATGTATGAACCTATTCATGGTTCAGCTCCAGACATTGCTGGAAAAGGAGTTGCAAATCCTATTGCCTCAATTTTGAGTTTTGCCATGGCACTAAGATATTCTTTAGATTTAGATAAAGAGGCAGAGGCCTTAGAAAAGGCTGTACAAGAGGCGCTTAATGATGGATTAAGAACAAAAGATATAATGTCTGATAAAATGAAAGAGGTTTCTACTTCTCAAATGGGTGATGCGATCATTTCAAAATTGCAATAATTAATTAATTATCTTAAAGTCATACTATGCCAAGCTATACCGCTCCTGTTGATGATATGATGTTTCTATTTGAGAAACTTAGAAATAATCAAAAATATAATGAGTTAGAAAAATATAAAGAGGTAACCATTGATTTAGTAAAAGATATCTTGCAGGAGGCAGCGAAGATTAATCAAAATTTAATTTTACCATTAGCTAAAGCTGGTGACGAAAATCCTGCAGTTTTAGAAAATGGAGTAGTAAGAACTCCACCAGGTTATAAAGAAGCTTACAAAAAATATATTGAGGACGGATGGACCTCACTATCTTGTGATCCAAAATATGGGGGTCAAGGTATGCCAAAAACTGTAAGTGCATTTTTTGATGAAATGCTTTCCTCAGCAAGTCTGTCTTTTAAATTATACAGTGAACTAAGTATAGGTGCATATAATTGTATTAATCATCATGCTACAGACGATATAAAAAATAAATATTTACCCAAAATAGTTGAGGGAAAATGGAGCGGCACTATGTGTTTAACTGAGCCAGTATGTGGTACCGATTTGGGTTTATTAAGAACAAAAGCCAGAAAACAAACTGACGGAACTTATAAAATAAGTGGTCAAAAAATATTTATTACATCTGGTGATCATGATTTAACCGAGAATATTATTCATCTAGTTTTGGCAAGAGCAGATGACTCTCCAGCAGGCACAAAAGGAATAAGTTTATTTTTAGTCCCAAAATTCCTGGTTAAAGATGATGGAACAATCGGACCTAGAAATGGTATATCTACAGGTTCCATAGAGACCAAGATGGGAATAAAGGGATCAGCGACTTGTGTATTAAATTTTGATGATGCTACTGGGTATATGATAGGTGCTAAAGAAAAAGGATTAAGCGCAATGTTTACTATGATGAATCTTGAAAGAATAGTAGTTGGTATACAAGGTTTAGGTATTTCTGAAATTGCTTATCAAAATTCGCTAACTTACGCGAAAGAAAGAAAACAAGGAAAGTCTAATAATTCTAATTCAAAAAATGGTGCAGATTTTATAATTGAACATGCTGACATTAGAAGAACCCTACTAAATATGAAATCAATTATTGAAGGTGAAAGAGCTTTATGTTTTTGGTTATCACAACAAACAGAAGTAAGTTTAAATCATCCAGACGAAAAAACTCGTCAGGAAGCCTCAGATTATGTTTCCCTCATGACTCCTGTTGTAAAATCGTTATTCACAGATTTGGCAATGGAAATCACAAGTGATGCTATGCAAATACATGGTGGATACGGATACACTAAAGATCAAGGAATAGAACAATTATATAGAGATAATAGAATTACACCTATCTATGAAGGTACAAATTCGGTTCAAGCTTCAGACCTAGTTTTCAGAAAATTATCAAATAAAAACGGCAATATAATAAATAGATTTTTAGACCAGGTTAAGTCAGAGTGTGAAACCGAAGATGAAAAAATTAAACCATTTTTATCACAATTTAATAAGAATTTAGACACTCTTAAAAAATTTAGTGATTGGATGACAGATGAAGCAACTACATCAAAAGATGATGCTAGTGCAGCAGCTAATGATTACCTTAAAACTTTAGGTTATGTATCTATTGCATATGCATGGATTAAGGTTTTAGAGGTAAGTTTCAAAGATTATGAGGAAAATAAAAATTTTTATAATGATAAAATAGACACTGCTAGATTTTATTTTGATAAAGTATTACCTAGAGCTGAACATCATTATAAGTCTGCAATCTCTGGAAGTTCAAATATAATGAATTTCAAGTTCAATTAAATGAGCCATTACGAAACTAATCTTAATAAAAATGATGCAAATTATGTTCCATTAACACCTTTGACTTTTTTGAAAAGAGTTTATGAGATTTATCCCAATTATGAAGCAGTTATTTATGAAGATAGGAAATATACTTGGGCTCAAGTTTATAAACGTACTGTAAAATTTGCTAGTGCACTTAATAAAATTGGAGTTAGTAAGGGTGATACTGTTTCATTTTTAGCTTTTAATACCCCTGAAATTTTTGAAGGACACTATTCGGTTCCTATGACAGGTGCAGTTCTTAATACTATTAATATAAGATTAGATGCTAAGACAATTGCGTATATTTTAGAACATAGTGAGGCAAAAGTTTTAGTTGTTGATAGGCAACTTCATGTTGAGGTTAAAAAGGCCTTAAATACTTTAAAAAGAAAAATCATAATAATCGATATCAATGATAAATTTGCAGACCAATCTAAGTGTGAGCAAATTGGAGAATTAGAATATGAGAGTTTTTTAAACACTGGTGATGAAAATTTTGATTGGAAAATGCCAGAGGATGAATGGCAAGCATTATCACTTAGTTATACTTCAGGAACAACTGGAAACCCTAAAGGTGTAGTTTATCATCATAGAGGATCATATTTAATGTCAACCGGAAGTGCAGTTGCATGGAATATGCCAAACAGGTTAAATTTTTTAACAATTGTACCTATGTTTCATTGTAATGGTTGGGGTTATCCATGGACTGTCCCTATGTTAAATGGAAGAACTATTTGTTTAAGAAATATTGATATAAAAAAAATATTTGAATTAATTGATAAATATGATGTTACCCATTTTGGTGGAGCACCGATTGTATTGAATATGATCACCGGAGCTCCAGAGTCGGATAGAAAAAAATTAAAACAAAAAGTTTATGTATTAACTGCTGGTGCACCACCACCAAGTATTATATTTAAAAAAATGAAAGAGCTTGGATTTGAGGTAATGCATGTCTATGGATTAACAGAAACTTATGGCCATGTTACTCAATGTGCTTGGAACGATTCTTGGAATGAATTTGATGAAGAAAAACAAAATGAAATAAAGGCAAGACAAGGTGTAAGATATCCTAATACAGAGGGGATCACAGTTATGGACCCTGAAACTATGAAAGAAGTTCCAAAAGATGGAAAAACGATTGGTGAAATTATGATTAAAGGAAACGTCGTTATGAAGGGTTATTTCAAGGATAAAAATGCTACAGACAAAGCTATGAGTGGTGGATGGTTTCATTCTGGAGATTTGGCAGTTATGCATCCAGATGGATATGTTAAAATTCAAGACAGATCGAAAGATATCATTATTTCTGGAGGTGAAAATATTTCTTCAATCGAAATAGAAAACACTTTAGCAAAGCATCCATCAGTTTCTATTGCAGCGGTAGTAGCAAAACCAGATGAAAAATGGGGCGAAGTCCCATGTGCATTTATTGAGATGGTCCAAGATAAACCAGTTACAGAAAAAGAATTAATAAGTTTTTGCAAAGAAACTCTTGCTGGTTTTAAAGTGCCGAAACAAGTTGTTTTTTGTGAATTACCAAAGACTTCAACAGGTAAAATTCAAAAATTTGAGTTAAGAAAAAAATTTTAGGAAAATAATTGATATTCCAACTAGAAAACAAAAACATTCATGCATCCGACTCTGGCCAGGGTATAGATACAAATAAAGATACGATAGTATTTTTACATGGAAGTGGTCTCTCACATATTGTCTGGTCGCTAGCTGAACAATTTTTTTCATCAAAAAATTATAATGTATTATCTATAGATTTACCTGGACATGGAAATTCAGATGGTCCTTGCTTAGATAGTGTTGAAAAAATTGCTGATTGGATGGAAAAAGTATTTGATAAATTAAAATTAAAAAACTTAATTTTAGTTGGTCATTCTCAAGGATGTTTAGAAATACTCGAATATTCTTCAAGATATAAAGAAAGACTAAAAAAATTAGTTTTTGTTGGAGGTTCAAATAAAATGCCGGTACATCCAGATTTAATTGAATTAGCTCAAAGCGGACACTCAGACGCTGTTAAATTAATGATGAAATGGGGATATGAGGGTTCAAAAAAGTTTATTGGTGGTAACCCAGTAGAAAAAATCATTCAATCGCCGAGAGATATAAGTGAAATTTTGGCTGTTGATTTAAATGCATGTAACAATTATTTAAATGGCTCTGAGGCTGCAAAAGAAATTGATCTACCATCGATGCTTATATTTGGAGAATTAGATAAAATGGTTAATTTAGAGTCAGGAAAAAAATTCTCTAATTTGATTAAAAATTCAACTACTCACGTGATCAAAGGATGTGGCCATATGATAATGATTGAAAAAGCATTCGAAATGAGAGAAAAGATTTTAGAATTCTTAAATAAATGAAAAGTTATCCAATAGCTAAATCAAGAAGAGTGAGAAGTACTCCGTATACTTCAAGAGTTGAAAATCAAGGTGTGACTGCGTACACAGTTTATAATCATATGCTGTTACCAGCAGCATTTGGATCTTTAGAAGAATCTTGTGATCATTTAAAAAAAAATGTTCAAGTATGGGATGTATCAGCAGAAAGACAGGTTGAAATTTCAGGCAATGATGCAGCGAAACTTGTTCAACTTATGACCTGTAGAGATTTATCCAATTCCAAAATCGGCAGATGTTATTATTGCCCAATAATTGATGAAAGTGGAAATTTAGTAAATGATCCAGTTATTTTAAAGCTAGCTGAAGATAGATGGTGGATCTCAATTGCTGACTCCGATGTTATTTTTTTTGCAAAAGGATTAGCATCAGGCAATAAATTCAATGTAAAAATTTTTGAGCCTAATGTTGATATCCTAGCAATTCAAGGGCCCAAATCTTTTGATTTGATGGAAAAAATTTTTGGTGAGGGGATAAAACAGTTAAAATTTTTTGGATTTAATTATTATGATTATAAGGGTGTAAAACATTTAATTGCTAGATCTGGTTGGTCAAAACAAGGAGGTTTTGAGATCTATGTTGAAAATACTAAATCCGGATTAGATTTATATGATCAACTCTTTGTATTAGGAAAAGAATTCAATGTAAAAGCTGGATGTCCAAATTTAATTGAAAGAATAGAAAGTGGTTTACTTTCTTATGGAAACGATTTTGACAATAATGATAATCCATTTGAATGTGGTTTTGAAAAGTATGTAAATCTGGATACAGATATAGATTTCCTAGGTAAGGAAAAACTGAAAAAGATTCAAAAAGACGGGATCAAAAGAAAATTAATGGGTGTTCAAATTGATATTAGCAAAATTAATTTAACTAAATCTCTCAATATTAAAGATGAAAAAGGAAATTTAATTGGTGATTTAAGATCTGCCTGTTATTCACCTCATTTTAAAAAGTCTATAGGTATTGCGATGATAAATGAGCCACATTGTAAAGCATCTGCTACAGGATTATTGGAAATTGATGGAAATTTAATAGCTGTAAAAGTTTGCGATTTACCTTTCATCTAGTATAAACCCTACATCATGAATATAGCAATAGTAGGAGCAACAGGTAATGTTGGAAGAAAAACTCTGGAAGTTCTTGAAAAAAAAGGACTTACTTTAGGAAATCTTTACTTAGTTGCTTCGTCTAAAAGCGCTGGAAAAAAAATTCATTTTCAAGGTAAAGATATTATAGTGAGTGAATTAGAAAATTTTGATTTTTCTAAAGTTAAAATCGCTTTTTTTGCAGCAGGTGGTAAAATTTCTGAAAAATTTGCTGAAAAAGCAGCCAAGCATTGTTTAGTAATTGATAATTCTAGTTTTTTTAGAATGGATCCGGACGTTCCTTTGATAGTCCCACAAGTAAATTCAGATGCTTTGAACAATATTAAAAAAAATATTATTGCAAATCCTAATTGTTCAACAGCGCAATTAGTAATCGCATTAAAACCATTACATGATTTATTTGTAATTAAAAGAATAGTTGTTTCAACATACCAATCTGTTTCTGGTGCTGGTAAAGCATCAATGGATGAATTGATTAAACAAACTAAATTAGCTTTAGATGGTAAAGATATTAAATCTGAAAATTTTACAAAACCAATTGCTTTTAACGCAATTCCACATATTGATGTTTTTTCAGAAGATGGCTACACGAAAGAAGAATTAAAAATGAGAAACGAGACTAAAAAAATCTTAGATGACAAAATCGATCTAACAGCAACATGTGTTAGGTTACCAATATCTGTTTCTCACTCAGAGTCGGTAAATATTCAATTTGAGAAAACTTTTTCATTAGAACAAATAAAAAAAGCATTGAACAGTTTTGATGGTTGCAAAGTAATTGATGAAAGAATTGATGGAGGTTACTCGACACCATTAGAGGCAGAAGGAAAAGATGAAACTTTTATTTCAAGGATTAGAGAAGATAAAACAATAAAAAATGGATTAAATTTGTGGATTGTATCTGATAATCTTTTAAGAGGCGCTGCATTGAATGCAGTTGAAATAGCTGAAACATTAATTAAAAATAATTTTTATGGAAAATAAACCTCCTCTATCGCCACATATTCAAATTTATAGATGGCATATTTCCTCTTTGGTTTCCATTACTCATAGAATTACAGGAGTAATAAATATTATTGGAATTACTTTTATTTGCATTTGGTCTTGTTTACTTCTTCTTGGTGAAAATAATTATGAAGCAATTAATTTATTTTTAAAATCATTATTTGGAAAATTTATCATTTTGGGAATCACATGGTCCTTTTCATTTCAAATATTAAGTGAAATTCGACACTTGATAATGGATCTAGGTTATGGTTTTGAACTGAAGATAACTAGGATTACGGGTTTAATAGTAATATTTGGATCAATAATTTTGACGATTATTTTTTTTACATTAGGAAAAAATTTTATTTAGTATGATTAGTGCGACTAAAAAATGGATTTTTTTAAAGATTAGTGGAGTTTTGCTAGTGCCATTGATGACATGGTTTATTTTAAA
This sequence comes from uncultured Pelagibacteraceae bacterium, assembly GCA_902573465.1. Lineage (GTDB taxonomy): Bacteria > Pseudomonadota > Alphaproteobacteria > Pelagibacterales > Pelagibacteraceae > Pelagibacter. Next base: position 71,945 of record CACGJX010000005.1, on the reverse strand, counting down.
TTTCACAATGATTTATGATAAAGAATACTTAAATTTAATAGAATTTTTTACAGAGCCCTTATCTAAATTTTTATTTAGTATTTTTATAATAAATGCTTATTTTTTTTCAGCTTTAAGTATAAGTGAGGTTTTTGAGGATTATATTAAAAATGATAAAATCAAAAGTGTCGCAAATAAGCTTTTATATGCATCAGCAGTAGTAATTCCTCTAATTACAATTATATTAATCTCCAGCTTATGAGTTCATATAAAATAATAGATCATGAATACGACGTTGTAGTCCTAGGTGCTGGTGGTTCCGGCTTAAGAGCTGCTGTTGGTTTAAGTGAAGCAGGATTAAAAACTGCATGTATTTCAAAAGTATTTCCAACAAGAAGTCATACTTCTGCTGCGCAAGGTGGAATTTCAGCTGCCCTTGGAAACATGGGCGAAGACGATTGGCGTTGGCATATGTATGACACTGTAAAAGGAGCAGATTGGTTAGGAGACCAAGATAGTATTGAGTATCTTTGCAAAGAAGCTCCTAAGGCAGTTATTGAATTGGAAAAATATGGTGTCCCATTTAGCAGAACAGAGGATGGCAAAATTTATCAAAGACCTTTTGGTGGTATGACTAAAAATTATGGAAATGGAATAGTCCAAAGAACATGTGCTGCAGCTGATCGAACAGGACACGCAATTTTGCACACTCTATATGGTCAAGCTTTAAAACATAAGACAGAGTTTTTTATTGAGTATTTTGCTCTCGATCTTTTAATGAAAGATGGAGAATGTAAAGGATTGATAGCATGGAATTTAAATGATGGAACTATTCATCGATTTAGATCTCATATTGTTATTATAGCTACAGGTGGCTACGGAAAAGTTTACTATTCAGCAACATCTGCTCATACATGTACTGGTGATGGAAATGCAATGGTGCTAAGAGCAGGTCTTCCATTACAAGACATGGAATTTGTACAATTTCATCCAACTGGAATTTATGGACACGGCACCTTAATAACAGAAGGTGCGAGAGGTGAAGGAGGTTATCTTACAAATTCTAAAGGTGAAAGATTTATGGAAAGATATGCTCCTAAAGCTAAGGATTTAGCATCACGTGACGTTGTAAGTAGGTCAATGTCAATTGAAATTAATGAAGGAAGAGGAGTTGGAAAAGATCAAGATCATGTTCATTTGAACTTAAGCCATCTTGATAAAGAAATTATAGAAAGTAGATTGCCAGGTATAACAGATGCAGCAAGATTATTTGCTAATGTAGATGTTACTAAAGATCCAATTCCAGTTGTACCCACAGTTCATTATAACATGGGTGGTATACCAACTAATTATAAAGCAGAAGTTTTGACTGTAAATGGTTCTGAAAAAACTGTTCCAGGACTTATGGCTATAGGAGAAGCAGCTTGTGTTTCAGTTCATGGAGCAAATAGATTGGGGTCTAACTCTTTAATTGATCTTGTTGTTTTTGGAAGAGCAGCTGCAAAAAGAGCTGCCGAACTAGTTAAACCTGGTACACCTCATGAAGAGATCAATGAGTCAGAAACTCAAAAATGTTTAGATCGTTTTGATAAGATTAGAAACTCCGATGGAGATATTGGTACTGCTGAACTAAGATTGTCCATGCAAAAAACAATGCAATCAAAATGTGCGGTTTTTAGAACAGAGAAAACACTTAAAGAGGGTGTTGATGAAATACGACAAACATTTGATGGATTGGATTCTTTATCAGTTAAAGATAAATCATTAATATTTAATACTGACCTAGTAGAAACTTTAGAATTTGATAATTTAATTAGACAAGCTGTTGTGACAGTTGACTCAGCTTATAATAGGAAAGAAAGCAGAGGAGCTCATGCTAGAGAGGACTATCCAAAAAGAGATGACGAGAAGTTTATGCAACATACATTAGCTTGGTGTGATGGGAAAAAATCAAAAATAAGTTATAGAGATGTTCATAAGTCAACGTTAACTAACGAAGTACAGTATTTTCCACCTCAGGAGAGAGTATATTAATGGTGCAAATCAGTTTACCTGAGAATTCCAAAACGAAAAAAGGTAAATATTTTAAGGACAAAACTGGCTCAAAAAATTTAAGAAAAGTAAATGTATATAGATGGGATCCATCATCAGGAGAAGGTCCGAGAATAGACACATATGAGGTCGATATGGACAACTGCCCATCTAAAGTATTAGATATTTTAAATAAGATTAAAAATGAAATAGACCCCACCCTTGCTTACAGACGATCATGCGCTCACGGTGTATGTGGATCGTGTGCAATGAACATGGGTGGTAAAAATGGTCTTGCTTGCACAACTCCTCATGAAAATATTGATGGAGATATTGATATTTATCCGTTGCCACACTTAAAAGTTAAAAAAGACCTAATCGGAGATTTAGATGGATTATACAAGCAATATAAATCTATTGAGCCATGGTTAAAATCGAGTTCAAAATCTGAGTCAGCTGAATTAATTCAGTCAAAAGAGGATAGAGCTAAGCTTGATGGTGCTTATGAATGTATTATGTGTGCTTGTTGTTCTACTTCTTGTCCAAGTTATTGGTGGAATGGAGACAAGTATTTAGGACCAGCAGTTTTATTACAAGCTTATAGATGGATTATCGATAGTAGAGATGAGGAAAGACAGGCCAGATTAAAAAAAGTAGCTGATGAACTTAAATTGTATCGTTGTCATACTATTTTGAACTGTACTAGCGCATGCCCTAAAGGTTTAAACCCTGCAAAGGCAATTGCTGAAATAAAGAAAATGTTAGCAACAGCTAATATTTAAACAATAGACTAATAAGAATTTTTACTCTAAAAGATCCTATTCATGAAATTAATTGAACATTTTGTAGGTGGAAAGATAATTCCCGGAAGTTCAGATAAAAAAGGAAAAGTTTTTAACCCCGCTACTGGTGAACAGGAAAAGCAAGTAAGACTTGCCTCCTCAAGTGATTTAGATCAAGCAGTAGAGATTGCAAAAAAAGCTTTTGAGACATGGTCATTAAAACCTTCACTCCAAAGAGCAAGGATAATGTTTAAATTTAAAGAGTTAATTGAAAAAAATTCTGATGAACTTACACAATTAATTGTTTCTGAACACGGAAAAGTTTATGAGGATGCAAAAGGTTCATTAACACGAGGATTAGAAGTTGTAGAATTTGCTTGCGGAATTCCACATTTACTTAAAGGAGAATTTTCAGAAAATGTAGGGACAGATGTTGACAGCTGGTCAATGCGTCAACCACTAGGTGTTGTTGCCGGAATAACACCATTTAATTTTCCAGCTATGGTTCCGATGTGGATGTTTCCAATTGCTATTGCATGCGGAAATACATTTATATTAAAGCCATCAGAAAAAGACCCCTCTTGTGCAATAAGATTAGCAGAATTGTTGAAAGAAGCTGGTCTTCCAGACGGTGTATTTAATGTGATAAATGGAGACAAAGAAGCAGTAGATGCAATTTTAAATAACAAAGATATTAAAGCAGTTAGTTTTGTTGGTTCAACTCCTATTGCTAAATATATTTATGAAAATTCAGCCAAAAATGAAAAAAGAGTTCAGGCATTAGGAGGAGCTAAAAATCATTTAGTAGTAATGCCAGACTGTGATTTAGATGGTGCTGTGAATGGCTTAATGGGTGCAGCTTATGGCTCCGCTGGAGAAAGATGTATGGCTCAATCAGTGGCTGTAGCAGTTGGTGATATTGGAGATGAATTAGTGTCTAGATTATCAAAAAAAGCAGAGGCTTTAAAAGTTGGACCAGGAATGGACAAAAACTCAGAAATGGGCCCTTTAGTCACTAAAGAACATTTAGAAAAAGTAAAAAGTTATGTTGATTTTGGTGTAAAAGAGGGTGCGAAATTAGTTGTTGATGGAAGAAATTTAAAGTTACAAGGATATGAAAATGGCTTTTACATTGGTGGCTGTTTATTTGATAACGTGACAAAAGATATGAGGATTTATAAAGAGGAAATATTTGGCCCAGTTCTATCTGTCGTAAGGGTTAAAACTTTTGATGAAGCTTCTAAATTAATAAATGATCATGAATATGGAAATGGTGTAAGTATTTATACAAGAGATGGAGATGCTGGTAGAACTTTTGCAAGCAAGATTCAGGTTGGAATGGTTGGTATAAATGTGCCAATACCTGTGCCGATGGCTTTTCATAGTTTTGGTGGTTGGAAAAGATCTTTGTTTGGAGATAGTGCAATGCATGGAATGGAAGGAATAAAATTTTATACTAAATTAAAAACGATAACCTCAAGATGGCCCTCAGGAATTAGATCTAGTGCTGAATTTGTGATGCCAACAATGAAGTAATAAACAATGAGTAAAATATCTTTAATTGGTGCAGGTCAAATAGGCGGGACTTTAGCTCACTTAATTGGAATAAAAGAATTAGTAAATGAGGTAGTTTTATTTGATGTTGCGAGTGGTATTGCAAAAGGAAAAGCGTTAGATATTGCACAATCATCATCTGTAGATGGTTTTGATGTTAAATTTTCAGGGACTGATGATTACAAAGACATAAAGGGCTCAGATGTTATAATAATTACAGCTGGAGTACCAAGAAAACCTGGTATGAGCAGAGATGATTTACTTGGCATAAACTTAAAAATTATAAAGCAAGTTGCAGAAGGAATTAAAGAAAATGCGCCTAATGCATTTGTAATTTGTATAACAAATCCATTAGATGTAATGGTAATGGCTTTTCAAAAATTCTCAGGACTTTCTCCAAATAAAGTAGTTGGGATGGCAGGTATATTAGATAGCTCTAGATTTAAGTTATTTTTATCTGAAGAATTTAACGTCCCAGTAAAAGAAATAGAGGCAATGGTAATGGGTGGTCATGGTGATACAATGGTACCTCTTCCAAGATTTACTAAAGTTTCAGGAAAACCTTTATTAGATTTAGTTAAAGAAGGAAAAATTTCTCAAAAAAGATTAGAGGAAATAAATCAGAGAACTAGAGATGGTGGAGCTGAAATTGTAAAGTTTCTTGAAAAGGGTTCGGCTTTTTATGCCCCAGCAGCTTCAGGAGTTGAGATGGCTAAAGCTTATCTTAGAGATGAAAAAAAAATGCTTCCATGTGCTGCGTATTTGAATGGCGAATATGGTATCAAAGATATATATGCCGGGGTTCCAATTATTGTTGGAAAGAATGGTGTCGAAAAAATAGAGGAAATAAACCTAGATGAGAAAGAAAAATCTGAATTTCTTCATTCAATTGATGCAGTTAAAAAACTCTGGGAGGCAGCGTCTAAAATAGATCCAGATTTAAATAAATAATGAATATACACGAGCATCAGGCAAAACAAATTTTAAAAAAATTTGGAGCAATTGTACCAGAAGGTGTTTTTGGTTTAACGGTTGAGGAACTTTTAAAGAAATGTAAGTCATTAAAAACAGAAAAATATGTTTTAAAAGCTCAAATTCATGCAGGTGGAAGAGGGAAAGCAGGAGGTGTTAAAATTCTGAATAATCTCGAAGAACTTGAGAAATCAGCTAAAGAGCTTTTAGGAAAAAAATTAGTAACTCATCAGACAGGACCTGAAGGAAGAGAAGTTAAAAGATTATATGTTGAAGTTTCGTCAGATATTGAGAAAGAATTTTATTTATCATGTTTGGTAGATAGAGCTTCTTCAAAAATTGCTTTTATCTCTAGTGATCAAGGTGGAATGGATATTGAGGATGTAGCGAGCAAATCACCTGACAAAATTTTGACAACTAAAGTAGAATTAAAAGACGAAATTTCAAATGAGGAGTGTGAAAAGATTATTCAAATATTTAAATTAGAGGACAATCCAAAAAACGAGGCAATATCTTTAATCAAATCAATTTATAAGATGTTTGTTGAAACTGACGCAAATATGGTTGAAATAAACCCTTTAATACTCACAAAAGAAAAGAAAATTATTTGTCTAGATGCAAAGGTAAATTTTGATAGTAACGCTTTGTTTAGACATCCTGAAATTTTAGAACTTAGAGATTTGAATGAGGAAGATCCTACTGAAATTGAAGCTAGTAAACATGACCTAGCTTATATCAAATTAGATGGCAGCATTGGATGCATGGTTAACGGAGCTGGTTTAGCAATGGCCACTATGGATATAATAAAATTATATGGAGAAGAGCCAGCAAATTTTTTAGATGTTGGCGGGGGAGCATCAAAAGAAAAGGTCTCAGCGGCTTTCAAAATAATTTTATCAGATAAAAATGTAAAGGGTATATTAATCAATATTTTTGGTGGCATAATGCGATGTGATGTTCTAGCTCAAGGTGTTGTAGATGCTGCAAAAGAGATGAAAATCAATGTTCCTTTGGTAGTCAGATTAGCTGGCACAAATTTTAAAGAAGGTAAAGAAATATTAGATAATTCAGGTTTAAAATTAATATCTGCTGAAAATTTGGATGATGCAGCGAAAAAAATTGTTGAGGCAATTAAGTAAATGTCAGTTTTAGTCAATAAAAATACAAGATTAATCTGTCAAGGATTTACAGGTTCCCATGGAACATTTCACTCTGAGCAAGCAATCAAATATGGAACAAATTTAGTAGGTGGAGTGACACCAAAAAAAGGTGGCCAAAAACATTTGGGCCTTCCAGTTTTTAATACAGTGAAAGAGGCTAGAGAATCTGAGGGAGCTAATGCAACTATGATATACGTCCCAGCTAAATTTGCAGCCTCAGCAATTATTGAAGCAATAGATGCATCTATAGAACTAATTGTATGTATAACTGAAGGGATTCCTATTCAGGACATGTTAAAAGTTAAACAGAGATTGAATAATTCAAAAAGTAGACTGATTGGCCCCAACTGTCCAGGTGTAATAACTCCTGATGAGTGTAAAATTGGCATAATGCCTGGTAGCATTCATAAAAAAGGAACAGTCGGAATAGTTTCAAGATCAGGAACTTTAACTTATGAAGCAGTAGCGCAGACTACAGAAAATGGATTAGGACAATCAACTTGTATTGGAATTGGAGGTGATCCTATCAATGGTACAAATTTTATAGATTGTCTAAATCTATTTTTAAACGACGCGGATACCCAATCAATTTTAATGATTGGTGAAATTGGAGGAACAGCTGAAGAAGAGGCTGCAGATTTCATTAAAAATCACAAAATAAAAAAACCAATTGTTGGATTTATAGCAGGTGTTACTGCCCCACCAGGACGAAGAATGGGTCATGCAGGAGCCATAATTTCAGGTGGCAAAGGTGGCGCAAAGGAAAAGATTAAAAAAATGGAGGATTGTGGAATAACCATGGCCAACTCTCCATCAAAGATTGGAAAAACATTATTAAATAAATTGTCTAATTGAAAAATTTCTTTCTAGGTCTATATTAACTATTAGCGATGTCATCTTCTAAAAATCTTGAATTTGAAAAGACTGCTTTCTTAAGTAAATCCAATAGTGCTTTTATTGAGGAGATGTATCTTAAGTTTGTTAATAATGATCCATCTTTGCCTAATAGTTGGAAAATATATTTTAATCAGATCGGTGATGAGGCAGACATAATTGTAAATGAAATCAATGGTCCATCCTGGAGTCCATCAAAAAAAGTATCAATCAAAAATTTACAAAATTTGAATAATAGTAATGAAAATCAAGGTGAATTAGTTTCAAAACAATCTAATGCAAATTCTATAAAAGCAGTTGCTATGATTAGATCTTACAGACAGAGAGGTCATTTGATTGCTAAATTAGATCCTCTATGTCTTTTAGAAGCCGATTATTTAGAAGAACTCCATCCTGAATCATATGGATTTAAGAAGGAAGAATATAATAATAAAATTTTTTTAGACGGAGTCATTAATAAACAATACTCTAACATTTCTGAAATTTTAAAATTTTTAAGAGAAAAATATTGTGGATCCTTAGGTTTTGAATATATGCACATCTCAAATCCAACTGAAAGAAAATGGTTTAGAGACAGAGTTGAAAAAGCAGATGATTTTAAATTCACTCAGAATGGAAAAGAAGCCATTCTTAAAAAATTAATTCAAGCTGAAGGTTTTGAAAAATTTTTACACACAAAATACGTTGGTACAAAAAGATTTGGTTTAGATGGAGGTGAAAGTTTAATCCCCGCCCTTGAGCAAATAATTAAAATTGGTGGTCAATCAAAAGTGAAAGAAGTTAAAATAGGAATGTCCCATAGAGGAAGATTGAACGTTTTAGCCAATGTCTTACAAAAATCATATAAAAGAATTTTTAATGAATTTGCTGGAGAGATTAGTTCAAAATCAGAGGATGACACAGGAGATGTCAAATATCATTTAGGTGCGTCGTCAAACAGAGAATTTGATGGAAATCAAGTGCATGTAAGTCTTACAGATAATCCATCTCATCTTGAAGCAGTGAATCCTGTAGTTTTAGGACAAACAAGAGCTAAACAATATTTCCATAAGGATAAAGAGAGAAATAAAGTTATACCAATTTTGATTCATGGAGACGCAGCTTTTGCGGGACAAGGAGTTGTTGCAGAATGTTTTGCGATGTCCGGTCTTCCAGGTCATAATACAGGTGGAACTATCCATATTATAGTCAATAACCAAATAGGATTTACTACAAGCCCAAGATTTGCAAGATCATCACCTTACCCCTCTGATATTGCTAAAATGGTTGAAGCACCAATTATCCATGTTAACGGCGATGATCCTGAGGCAGTTGTTTATGCTGCAAGAATCGCAACTGACTTTAGATTAAAATTTAATAGAGATGTTGTTATAGACTTAATTTGTTATCGAAGATTTGGTCATAATGAGGGGGATGAGCCGTCTTTTACTCAACCACTAATGTATCAAAAAATCCGTTCACACCCTTCACCAATCAAAGTTTATGGAGAAAAATTAATAAATGAAGGATCAATAACAGATGATTATTTTAGAAGATCTATAAAAGAATTTAAGGAATTACTTGACGATCAATATAAGAATGCAAAGAATTATAAGCCTAAAATTGAATGGTTTGAAGGTACATGGTCAAGATATAAACCATCGAGAGGAAAAGATAAAAGAGGCGTCACGGGTTATGATGTTAAAAAATTAAAAAATATTTCTGAAAAAATAAACACAATACCTAAAGAAATTAACATTCATAAAACTATCGCTAAAGTCTTAGAAAATAGAAAATCAAACGTTAATAATGAGGAAAAAATTGATTGGTCTACAGCAGAAGCTTTGGCGTTTGGATCTTTATTAGAGGAAGGGTACCCAGTGAGATTGGTTGGTCAGGACTCAGGAAGAGGTACATTTAGTCAAAGACATTCAGTATTAAGAAATCAAATAGATAATTCTCGATATGTTCCGTTAAACAAAATATCTAAAAATCAAAAGAATTTTGAAATTGTAGACAGTTTCTTATCTGAATTAGCTGTTTTAGGCTTTGAATATGGTTACAGTTTAGTTGAACCTAATACACTTACAATTTGGGAAGCTCAATTTGGTGATTTTGCTAATGGTGCTCAAGTAGTCATAGATCAATTTATTGCTTCAGGAGAAAGAAAATGGTCAAGAGCCTCTGGATTAGTTATGTTATTACCTCACGGCTATGAAGGTCAAGGTCCTGAGCATTCTTCTGCTAGATTAGAAAGATTTTTACAATTATGTTCAAATGACAATATGCAGGTAATGAATTGTACAACACCTGCAAACTACTTTCATGCACTAAGAAGACAAATGCATAGAGATTTCAGAAAACCTCTAATTATAATGACTCCCAAATCTTTACTTAGACATAAATATTGTGTTTCAAGTTTAAGTGATTTCAGTAAAAAAAATACATTTCATAGAGTTTTATGGGATCACGCAATAGATCCAAAGGTAAAGGGTTTTATTAAATTGAAAAAAAAGGAAAAAATTAAAAAGGTAATTTTATGCTCAGGAAAAATTTATTTTGATTTGCTTGAGGCTAGAGAAAAATTCAAAAGAGATGATCTTATATTTTATAGAATTGAGCAACTTTACCCTTTTCCAGCTAAGGCACTTGCAAAAGAGCTAAAACCTTATGCTAAAAAAGCTAAATTTTATTGGTGTCAGGAAGAGCCAAAAAATATGGGAGCTTGGTTTTCTGCTAGAGATTATATCCAATGGACATTAGATAATATAAAGGCTAATAATAAAAAGATTTCTTATATTGGAAGAAGTCCAGATGCATCACCGGCCACTGGTTATGCAAAAAGACACATTTCACAACAACAAGAAATTATTAAGAAGGTTTTTGAATAATTTAAAATGAGTGAAAAAATATTAGTCCCAGTTTTAGGTGAAAGTATTACAGAAGCTACAGTTGCTAAATGGTTAAAAAATAAAGGCGAAACGGTTGATGCAGATGAGCCAATTGTTGAATTAGAGACTGATAAGGTTAATTTGGAAGTACCATCTCCAGTTACAGGAAAATTAATTGAAATTAACTCTCAAGATGGGTCAACTGTTAAAGTGGGAGAAATTTTAGGTTTAGTTACTGAAATTGAAGGTGAAGTTAAAAAATCAGATAAAATAGAAAAAATCCAGCCCTCAAATTTACAAAAAAAAGAAGAGATTAAAGAAAAAGACAATGTAATCAAGTTAGATCCAATTAAAGAACAAGCGGAATTAGATATATTTGAGGAAGACAGTAATAGCAAAGATTTAAAAGAGGAGCCACTTGTTTTAACAGAGGAAATAAAAAATAGTCATACTGAGGAAAATTCTATTGAGGAAAGTCAAATATTATCTCCAGCTGTAAGAAAAATGGTAAATGAAAACAATATTGACGTTAAGACAGTAAAAGGATCTGGAAAAGATGGAAGAATACTAAAAGGTGATTTAATAAGTTTGATGGGAGTTAATCCTCCACCTTCAGAAAGAAAAATTAAATACGGTCAAGAAGAGCGTATTAAAATGACTAGGTTAAGGCAAACTATAGCTAAAAGACTGAAGCAAGCCCAGGAAAATGCAGCTCTACTTACAACTTTTAATGAAGTGGATATGACAAATATAATTAATATGAGAAAAGACAACCAGGATGATTTCCAAAGTCGATATGGTATCAAGCTTGGTTTCATGTCATTTTTTGTAAAGGCTTGTATAGTGGCTTTAAAAAATTTTCCAGCAGTTAACGCTGAAATAGATGGGGACACAATTGTTTACAAAAATTATTATAACATAAGTTTTGCAGTTGGAACAGATAAAGGCCTTGTAGTTCCAGTTTTAAAGAATGCAGATGAATTATCTTTTGCAGATATTGAAAAAAATATTAAAGAAATTTCTGAAAAAGCAAAAGATGGAAAACTTGTTATTGAAGATCTTCAAGGAGGTACTTTTACTATTAGCAATGGTGGAGTTTATGGGTCAATGCTTTCAACTCCAATTCTAAACTTACCTCAGTCAGGGGTCTTAGGAATGCATAATATTGTTGATAGACCTATTGTAGTAGATGGTGAAATCAAGATAAGACCAGTAATGTATTTAGCTTTATCTTATGATCATAGAATTATAGATGGCAAAGAGTCTGTATCTTTTCTTAAAATGATCAAGGAAAGTCTTGAGGACCCTAGAAGGTTATTTTTAGATATTTAAGATGTCAGAAAAATTTCAAGCAGTAGTTATAGGAGGTGGCCCAGGAGGTTACGTTTGTGCAATTAGACTTGCCCAACTAGGATTAAAAACTGCATGTATAGAGTCAAGAGGATCTCTTGGTGGTACATGCCTGAATATTGGTTGTATCCCTTCAAAAAGTTTACTTAATTTGTCTGAGGAATTTCACAAAGTTAAAGGTTTAGCAAATAAAGGTATTGAAATAGGAGAAGTAAAACTAAATCTTGATAAAATGATGAAGAGCAAGGATAAAGCCGTCACTGTTTTAACAAAAGGTGTAGAATTTCTTTTAAAAAAAAACAAAGTTACTTACTTTAAGGGACATGGAAGTTTTAAATCAAATAATGAAATTTTAATAAAAGATGATCAAAAAAAAGAAACAATAATTCAAACTGAAAAAACAGTTATAGCCACAGGATCCGTACCAGTATCTCTTCCAGGTATTGAAATAGACGAAAAAATAATAGTTTCATCAACTGGGGCTTTAAAATTAGAAAAAGTGCCAAACAAAATGGTTATCGTTGGTGGAGGTTACATTGGCTTAGAAATGGGGTCAGTGTGGTCAAGACTTGGTGCAAAAGTAGAAGTTGTCGAGTTTTTAGATCATATTACACCTGGTATGGATAAAGAAATCTCATCTGAATTTATGAAAATTCTTAAAAAACAAGGAATGAAGTTTAATATGCAAAATAAGGTTGAAACAATACAAAAAAATAATTCAGGTGCAGTGGTCTCAACAATTGATAAAGATGGGAACAAAAATAATTTTGAATGTGATGTAGTTTTAATTTCGGTTGGTAGAAAGGCAAATACGGAAGGTTTAAATTTAAAAAATGCAGGAGTGAGTTTAGATGAAAAAAATAGAATAAAAACTGATAAGAAATTTAAAACAAATGTTGAAAATATTTATGCAATAGGTGATGTGATTGTTGGACCTATGCTGGCACATAAGGCCGAAGATGAAGGTATAGCAGTTGCAGAAAATATTGTAGGTCAATCAGGACATGTAAACTATGATACTATACCAGGTGTGGTATATACCTCTCCAGAGGTTGCCTCAATTGGTAAAACTGAGGAGCAATTAAAAGAATTAAATAAAAGTTATAAGGTTGGGAAATTTTCATTCATGGCCAACTCTAGGGCCAAAGCTATAGATGACGCGGAAGGATTTGTGAAAATTCTTGCAGATGCGCAGACAGATAAAGTTTTAGGCGCACATATAATTGGCCCCCATGCAGGAGAATTAATAGCTGAAATCGGAGTTGCTATGGAATTTGGTGCAAGCGCCGAGGATATTGCAAGAACCTGTCACGCTCACCCAACTTTTTCTGAGGCTGTCAAAGAAGCTGCGTTATCAGTAGATAAAAGAGCAATACACTCTTAATTTTTTTTCATATTATAAAAATATGAAATACCCGATTCTATTACCAAATATTTTTAATTATCCTTTTACCTATGAAAGTGAAATTAATCTTAAACTTGGTGAATTCGTTCTAGTTCCTTTTGGAAAATCTAAAATCACAGGTGTGGTATGGGATGAATTTGAAAAAAACGATATTAAAAAATTTAAAATAAAAAGTATCTTAAAAAAATTAGATGTGACCCCACTAAAGAAAGATACAATAAACTTTTTAAATTGGTTTGCCGAGTACAATTTAATACCAAAAGGAATGGCATTAAAGCTTGTTTTATTGAGCAGCAATGCAATAGAAAAAATGGAAAAAAAACTTTATGAACCATATAATAATAAGATAAAAAAAAATTCCTTCACACTATCTATCAATCAGATTAAATCCTTAGAAAAAATGTGTAATTCAAACAAAAAATTTAGAGTTCACGTTTTACAAGGAACAACAGGATCAGGTAAGACTTTAGTTTATTTTGAGGCACTTAAATCTTTAATAGAGAAAGGTTTTCAATCTTTAATTCTTTTACCAGAAATAGGTTTGACTAGTCAGTTTGAGCAAAAATTTTCAGAATATTTCGGATTTAAACCAGCAATTTGGCATTCTGGTATCTCAAAAAAGAAAAAAGAAATAATATGGAGCGGTATTTGCTGTGGTGAAATTAAAGTTATCATTGGTGCAAGATCTTCTTTATTTTTACCGTTTAAAAGATTAGGAATAATAATTGTTGATGAAGAACATGATCAATCTTTCAAACAAGATGAAGGTGTTACATATAATGCACGCGATATGGCAATTTCAAGAGCATCATTTGAAAATATTCCTGTTAATTTGATCACAGCAGTTCCTTCCATAGAAACTTTTGAAAATATTAAAAAGGGAAAATATGAAGTTTCAAGATTAAGTGAGAGATATAGAAATGCAGCACTACCTAATTATGAAATCATTAATTTAAATAAAACAAAACTTGAGAAGCAATCATGGTTATCAGCAAAAATAATTGAAAAAGTTAATTTACATCTTGAAAAAAAGGATCAAGTTTTGTTTTTTTTGAATAGAAGAGGTTTTTCACCTAACGCATTATGTAACAAATGTTTTTCAAGTTTTATGTGCCCAAATTGTACAATAAATTTGGTTTATCATAAGAATAAAAATAATTTGATATGTCATTACTGTGGATTTAAATCAGAGTTAAAAAGAAATTGCAAGAAAGGCGATAATTGTGAATTCGTTTTTTGTGGACCAGGTGTTGAAAGAATTTCTGAAGAAGTAAAAAGAAAGTTTCCTGGTAAAAAGATTGAGATTTTTTCAAGTGATACGATGAACAAAAAGGACTCTAAAGAAAAAATTAGAAAAATAATTAATAATGAAATTCAAATTTTAGTAGGAACACAATTAATATCAAAAGGTTTTCATTTTCCTCACTTGAATTGTATAGTTGTTTTAGATATTGATCTTTCATCTCATGGTCATGATCTAAGGGGAGCTGAAAAAAATTTACAACTTTATCATCAGCTTTCAGGAAGAGCCGGTAGAACCGGAAAACCAGCTACAGTTTATTTTCAAACTTATGAAAATAATCCTAAAATGATTTCTGAGATAACGAATAAAAATCCAGATATTTTTTTAGAAAGAGAGTTAGAGATAAGAAAAAAAAACAAACTTCCTCCTTTTCAAAGATTTATTTCTCTAATTCTCACAGGAGAAAATGAAAAAAAATTAGAGAAAGAAGCTTTCGATTTTAAGAATTTTATTGAAAACAAAATTAACGGAAAGATTTTAGGCCCTGTGAACGCACCAATATTTAGAATAAAAAAAAAATTTAGAATAAGACTTTTGATTAGAGGTTCAAAATCTATGAAAATACAGAATTCTCTAGCTAAAATTATTCCAAAATATAAATTTTCTACTGGAATAAAACTTTCAGTTGATGTTGATCCAATAAACTTCAATTAACCAATAAAAAGAGGCATTTTTGATATATCAGTCACTTGAAGACGCAAGGGTCATATGTTAATTAGAGTCTAAATTTTTAATAATCTTCAACATTATATAGGGAACAAGTTGAGCAAAGATACAGGATTTTCAATTTCATCAGCTGAAAGGTATTCACTCGCACTTTTTGAGCTTTCAGAGGAAAATAATTTATTAAGCCAGATAGAGAAACAATCTTTATCTGTACTAAATCTAATTAATCAAAGTAAAGATTTTTTTAATTTGATTAAAGATCCTACTACTAGCAAAGAGGATCTATTAAAAGTGATAAATAAAATAGCCGATATTAATAAATTTGATAACTTATTCAAAAATTTTTTAAATTTCTTAATTCAAAAGAGACGTTTCTTTTTTATAGAGCGAATTCTTAAAAGTTTTATTGAAATTTGTTCCAAAAAAAGAGGTGAGCTTATAGCTGAATTGAAATCAGCAAAAAAATTATCAAGTGATGAAATTAAAAAAATTACAGATGAGTTATCAATAAATTTTAGCTCAAAAATAAAATTAAACTACAAACACGAAGAAAGTTTAATAGGAGGTCTCGTAGTCCAAGTTGGGAGTACTATGGTTGACTCCTCAATTAAAAATAAATTACAGCAAATTGAAAATAGAATGATAGAGGCATAAATGGAAATAAATCCTTCAGAAGTAACAAAAATATTAAAAGAGCAAATAAAAAATTTTGGTGAAAAAGCCGAAGTTGCAGAAGTAGGGCAGGTATTATCAGTTGGAGATGGTATTGCAAGGATTTATGGCCTAGACAATGTGCAAGCTGGTGAAATGGTGGAATTTGCAGATGGATCAAAAGGGATGGCTCTTAATTTGGAAAGTGAAAATGTTGGTGTTGTAATTTTTGGAGATGATAGAAATGTAAAAGAAGGTGATGTAGTCAAACGTACGGGTAACATTGTTGATACTCCTGTTGGAAAGGAATTGTTAGGAAGAGTAGTAGATGGTTTAGGTAATCCTATTGATGGAAAAGGTGCATTTGATAAGAATATTAAAAAAACTAGAGTAGAAGTAAAAGCACCAGGAATTATTCCTCGTCAATCAGTCAATGAACCAATGCAAACTGGATTAAAATCAATCGATAGTTTAGTTCCAATTGGAAGAGGTCAAAGGGAATTAATTATTGGTGACAGACAAACAGGTAAAACTGCAGTTGCTGTAGATGCAATTATTAACCAAAAAAAAATAAATGAATCTGGTGATGAAAAGCAAAAATTGTATTGTATTTATGTTGCAGTTGGACAAAAAAGATCAACCGTAAGACAAATTCAAAAAACATTAGAGGAAGCAGGTGCAATGGAGTATACAACTATTGTTGCAGCTACAGCATCAGACTCTGCGCCATTACAATTTTTAGCCCCATATACAGGATGTGCTATGGGTGAGTATTTTAGAGATAATGGAATGCATGCACTAATTATCTATGATGATTTATCTAAACAAGCTGTCGCATACAGACAGATGTCTTTATTATTGAGAAGACCTCCAGGCCGTGAGGCCTATCCGGGAGATGTGTTTTATCTACACAGCAGATTACTTGAAAGAGCTGCAAAATTAAGCGACGAGCATGGGGGTGGCTCATTAACAGCACTTCCAATTATTGAAACTCAAGGAGGTGATGTTTCGGCATTTATTCCTACCAATGTAATTTCAATTACTGACGGTCAAATATTTCTAGAAACAGAATTATTTAACCAAGGTATAAGACCAGCAATTAATGTTGGATTATCAGTATCTAGAGTCGGATCATCGGCTCAAACAAAAGCTATGAAAAAAGTTTCGGGATCAATGAAATTAGAATTAGCACAATATAGAGAAATGGCAGCATTTGCCCAATTTGGATCTGATTTGGATGCATCCACACAACAACTTTTAAATAGGGGCTCAAAACTAACTGAACTTCTTAAACAAAAACAATACTCACCATTGACTGTTGCTGAGCAAGTAATATCAGTTTTCTGCGGTGTAAAAGGTTATCTTGATGATATTGATTTAAAAGATGTATCAGAGTTTGAAAGTAAAATTATTAATAAATGTAAATCAGATAAACCTGAAATAATTGAAGCAATTCAAAGCAATGGAAAACTTGATGAAGATAAAGAAAAGCTATTGGTAGAAGTAATCACTCAGCTGAAAGGAACCTTTAAATCTTAATATAATATGGCAAGTCTAGATGATCTTAAAAAAAGAATAGCTAGTGTAAAGTCTACACAAAAAATTACGAAAGCTATGAAAATGGTTGCAGCAGCAAAATTAAGAAGAGCTCAAGAAAGTGCTGAGAGAGGAAGACCTTATTCAGAAAAAATGAATAATATTATTTTAAACTTATCTAATGGCATATCTGATAAGGAAAATGCTCCAAAATTATTATCTGGGACAGGCGAAAATAAAGTTCACTTATGTGTAGTAATGACATCAGATAGAGGCCTTTGTGGTGGTTTTAATTCTAATATCATTAAAAAAGCGAAAAGTTATTTTTCAAAAATTTTAAACGAGGGTAAACAATTAAAGATTATTACTGTAGGTTCGAAGGGAAATGACCAACTAAAAAGAGTTTATGGAGATAAAATTATTGAAAATATATCGTTTAAAGAATCTAAAAATGCAAATTATTTTGATGCCGATAAAGTTGGAAGGATCATAATTGAAAAATTTGAGGCTGGTGCGTTTGATATATGTACAATTTTTTATAATCAATTTAAAAATGTAATCACTCAATTACCTCAAGCTCAACAGATTATACCCTTAAACAATGAAAAGGGTCAAAATGATTCAGATGAAAGTTATGAATTTGAGCCAGATGAAGATGAAATTTTAAGCAATTTACTACCAAAAAATATTTCAACTCAAATATTTAAGGCAATGTTGGAGAATTCAGCTAGCGAACAAGGGTCCAGAATGAGTGCAATGGATAATGCTACCCGTAACGCAGGTGAAATGGTTGACAAACTTACTATTGAATATAATAGAAGTCGTCAGGCAGCAATTACAAAAGAACTAATAGAAATCATATCAGGAGCAGAAAGTTTATAATTATGAGCAAAGGAATAATTACACAAGTTATTGGAGCAGTAGTAGACGTTAAATTTGATGGAGAACTTCCAGAGATTTTAACAGCATTAGAATGTAAAAATGGAAACAACAGATTAGTTTTAGAAGTAGCGCAACACTTGGGTGAAACTACAGTTAGAACTATTGCAATGGATGCTACTGAAGGTTTAAAAAGAGGTGATGAGGTAATTAATACCAATGCTCCCATACAAGTTCCAGTAGGACCTGAAACTCTTGGAAGAATTATCAATGTGATTGGAGAGCCAATAGACGAAAGAGGAGAAGTAAAAACTAAGGAAAGTTGGCCAATTCATAGAGGTGCCCCTGAATTCAATGATCAATCGACTGAAACTGAAATACTTGTTACTGGTATTAAAGTAATTGATTTGCTTGCTCCTTATGCAAAAGGAGGAAAAATTGGTTTGTTCGGTGGTGCTGGTGTTGGAAAAACTGTTTTGATTATGGAGTTAATCAATAATGTTGCTAAAGCACATGGTGGCTTTTCAGTTTTTGCAGGTGTAGGAGAAAGAACAAGGGAAGGAAACGATCTTTATCATGAAATGATTGAGTCTGGTGTTATCAAACAGGACGGACCAGGATCTAAAGCAGCATTAGTTTATGGACAAATGAATGAACCCCCAGGCGCTAGAGCTAGAGTGGCACTTACTGGATTGACTGTAGCAGAGTATTTTAGAGATCAAGAGGGACAAGATGTACTTTTCTTTGTTGATAATATTTTTAGATTTACTCAAGCAGGCTCGGAAGTTTCAGCACTTTTGGGTAGAATTCCATCTGCAGTTGGTTATCAACCAACATTAGCAACTGATATGGGTAATCTTCAAGAAAGAATTACCACTACTAACAAAGGATCAATTACCTCAGTACAAGCAATTTATGTTCCTGCAGATGATTTAACTGACCCTGCTCCAGCTACATCTTTTGCTCATTTGGATGCAACAACAGTGCTTTCAAGACAAATAGCTGAAATTGGAATATATCCTGCTGTTGATCCGCTAGACTCAACTTCAAGAATTCTAGATCCTAGAATTGTTGGTGATGAGCATTATAGAGTTGCAAGAGATGTGCAAAGAATATTACAATCTTACAAATCATTACAAGATATCATAGCCATTTTAGGTATGGATGAATTATCTGAAGAGGATAAGCTGGTTGTAGCTAGAGCGAGAAAAATTCAAAGATTTTTATCTCAGCCATTTTTTGTTGCAGAAGTTTTCACAGGATCACCAGGAAAATTGGTAGATTTAGACTCAACTATCAAAGGCTTTGATGCTATTTGTAAAGGTGAATATGATCATTTACCTGAAGCAGCGTTTTATATGGTGGGCACGATTGAAGAAGCAATTGAGAAAGCTAAAAAAATGGAACAAGAGGCTGCTGCTTAATGAGTGAAGAGTTTAAAATTGAAATTGTAAACCCGGAAAAATCTTTTTTAGTTAAAGAGGATGTTTTAGAGGTTGTTGTACCTGCATTTGAGGGTGAAATGGGGATTTTAAAAGATCACATATCTATTATTTCTTTTTTAAAACCTGGGATAATTAAAGTATTTTCGAAATCTGGTGATGAAAATTATTATGTAGAAGATGGAATTATTGAATTCAAAAATAATAATTTATCTATCTTAACAAGCACAATATTCTCTGTGGTAGATTTAGATAAATCTAAACAAGGTGATTTACTCAAAAAAGCTGAATTGGAAGCAAGTAAAGCTGAGATAAGTGATCAGGCTAAATATTTAGCAGATCAAAAAGTCGAAGTTTTAAGATCGATTAACTAATAATAACTCTAATTTTTTTTCAATTTCTTGATAAACGTGTAATTTAAAATCTACTACAACTTTTGTTAAGGATTCTAAATCAATCCATTTCCATTCAAGAAATTCAGGTTTTTTTGTTTTAATATTTATTTCACTATCCTCACCTGTAAACTTCATTACAAACCATTTCTGTTTTTGTCCCTTATACTTACCTTTCCAAATTATACCCAGTAAGTGATCTGGTAATTCATATGTTATAAAACCATCTAATTCTTTAATTAGCTCTACTTTTGTAATACTAGTCTCTTCTTTTAATTCCCTGTATGCAGCAGTAAGAAAATCCTCACCCTCATCAATACCTCCTTGTGGCATTTGCCAGAAGTTTTTTGGATTGTCTATTCTTCTTGCAACGAAAATTTTATCTTCTTGATTAAGAACAACGATGCCTACACCACTACGGAGTGGTAGATGTTTATATTTCTCTTTCATTTAACCGTTTAAAAGTTTTAATGCGTAGCTTAGTTGATTATCAGTATCAGTTTTGATTCTAAATTCATCAGTATCTTCACCAATCTCAATATCAGGACTTACTCCAACTTCAGAAATTGATTTGCCTGAGGGTAGATAATATTTTGCAACTGTGAGTCTTATTGCTCCTTTATTCTTTAGCGGAATAATTGATTGTACTGAACCCTTTCCATAACTATTTTCACCTAAAATAACTGCTCTTTTATGATCTTGTAATGCTCCAGCAACTATTTCTGAGGCAGATGCAGAACCATAATTAATTAATACAACCAAAGTTTTGCCACCTATCAAATCTCCTTTTTTGGCAAACCATTTTCTATTTTCAGAGGCCTTTCTACTTTTGGTAGATACAATCTCCCCATTATCTAAAAAAAAATCTGATATCCTTATAGCTTGTGATAACAACCCTCCAGGATTATTTCTTAAATCTAGTATATATGAATTTATGTTTTTATTTTTTTCAAATTCTCTAATTTGTTCTTTTATTTGATCACTACTATTTTCATTGAAAGAAGTTAACCTAAGATAACCGACGTTTTTTTTTAAAAGATCAGCTTTAACTGATTTAATTTGAATTATTTCTCTTTCGATTTCAAATGTTAAAGCTTTTTTTTGACCAATTCTTCTTACAGTTAAAATAATTGATGAACCTACAGGTCCTCTCATCAAGTCTACAGCCTCACTTAGAGATTTACCTTGTACCTGAATATCATCTATCTTTATGATGTAGTCACCAGCTTTAATTCCAGCTCTAGACGCTGGAGTATCGTCAATAGGGGAAATTACTTTAACAACTCCAGACTCCATATTTACCTCTATTCCCAAGCCACCAAATTCACCACTTGTTTCAGTCTGCATTTCATTGAAAATTTCAGGTGACATATATGCTGAATAAGGATCTAGTGATTGAAGCAAACCATCTATTGCAGCATCCATACTTTCAGATTGATTTATTTCATCGACATATTCTTTATTAATTTTTTCTAATACTTCTCCAAATAAATCTATTTTCTTATAAACATCATTTTCAGCAGCAACGACAGGATTAAAAGTTGAAAACTTTAGGAAAAATATACTGATAATAAAAAAAATTTTCCTCATATTATAAGTTTTTCTTTTGGAATAAATTCTGACCAGATTTTTTCTAGTTCATAAAATTTTCTTTTTTCTGGATGAAATATATGGACAATTAGATCTATTCCATCCACCAGTTTCCACTCAGTACTATCTTTTCCCTCAATTTTTGAATCTTTCATTCCATAATCTTTTAATTTTTCTAAAACTTGCTCAGAAAGTGATTGGATATGTCTAGATGACGTACCACTTGCAATAATCATGTATTCAGCCATCGAACTTTTATCTTTAAGATCGATGCTAACAATGTCTAAAGCTTTATTGATATCTAAAGTTTGAATTATGATTTTTTTTAAATCAGAAATTTTGTCCATTAATTATCTAAACCATATCAAATTTTTCTCAATTGAGAAGAAGAAATATTGACCTTTTTAAATTCGATAAATTTCAAATTTTCTCTATTTAATCTTTTATATGTAGTTGAATTTAACGATTTTTTTTTATAACTATGCCTATCAAATACTATTATTTTACATTTCTGTGAAATTAATTTCCATTTATACCATTTATGAAATTTTATTAAATTATCAGCTCCCATTATAAAATAAATTTTGTTTTTTTTGATCTTTGAAATATGATTTATTAAATCAAAAGTTTTATTTGATTTAATTGTGTCTTCATAAAATTTTACTTTAATCAATTTATTTGATCCAATAATTTTTTTGCAATGCTTGATTCTATTATCCAAACTTATATTTGTCTTTCTTTTAAAAGGATTTTTTTTTGTTATTGCCCAAATAACATTTCGTAATTTAAATCTTTTAATTGCTTCTTTTGAGATTGTTAAGTGACCTTTGTGTGCAGGATCGAAGGATCCACCCAGGATCCCAAT
Organism: uncultured Pelagibacteraceae bacterium; assembly: GCA_902573465.1. Lineage (GTDB taxonomy): Bacteria > Pseudomonadota > Alphaproteobacteria > Pelagibacterales > Pelagibacteraceae > Pelagibacter. The sequence goes on along the minus strand of CACGJX010000005.1, from coordinate 49,624 downwards.
TTTATCTCTTCTTGTAACAAATTTACTTTCTGATTTTACCATTACTCGTTACTTGATATTTGTAAGAAATTAGTTGTCCAAGTCCTACGGGGCCTCTTGGTGGAAGAACATTTGTCGAAATTCCAACCTCACCACCAAATCCAAATTCACCACCATCTGCAAATTGTGTAGATGTATTATGCATTGCTATTGAACTTTTAACTCCCATTAAAAATTTTGTAGCAGTTTTTTTGTTTTTAGTAATAATACAATCAGTGTGCATAGTTCCATATTTATTAATATGAGAAATAGCCTCTTGTAGATTTTTGACTGATTTTACAGAAACGGTAGCGGATAAATATTCTTTTGACCAATCTTTCATCGATGCTTTTTTGATTTTACCTTCATAAATTTTTCGTATTTTATTATCACCAATAATTTGACAACCTTTTTCCTCTAATATCTTTAATATATGTGCTCCAAACTTTTTGATTATACGCTCATTAAGCAAAATTGTTTCAGTTGCTCCACAAATCGCTGTATTTCTTAATTTTGCATTTACTATTACTTTGGTAGCAATTTTGGGATCTGCATCTTTATCTACATATGAATGACAAACACCTTCTAAGTGACCAATAATTGGAATTTTGGAAATGTTTTGTACTTTTTTAACCAAATTTCCACCCCCTCTTGGTATGATTACATCAATAAAATTAGTCATTTTAGTGAGTAAAAAATCTACTACTTTTCTATTCTTTATATCGATGAATTGAACAAAGTTTTGATTAACTTTATTAATCTTTAAAGCTTTTCTAAATAAATTTGATAAAATTTTATTAGAATGAAAGGCCTCAGAACCACCTTTCAAAATGACTGGATTTCCAGATTTAAAACATAATGATGCTACATCCGAGGTTACATTCGGTCTACTTTCATAAATTACCCCTATTATTCCTATCGGGATTGATATTTTTGAAAATACAAGTCCATTAGGTCTTTTCCATCTTTCAATAACATTATGAACTGGATCCTTTAACTTAATTATTCTTTGGATTGAATTAATAATACCCAAGATTTTTTTTTCATTTAAAATCAGTCGATCTATTAAATTATCTCTTAGCTTTATTTTAATAGCCTGATCTACATCTTTTTTATTTTCTTTAAGAATTAAATGCTTATTTTTTTTTATCATTTTAAGATAATCACTTAAAACTTTATTTTTTTTATAAGTATTTATTGGTTGAGCAAACGCTCGTTTTGATCTTTCACCAATATTAATCAATATCTTTTTCATTAGATTTCCACCATATCATCTTTATGCACTACCTCAGATTTTGAAACGTATCCTAAAATTTTTTGTATTTCATTCGAATGACAGCCCATAATTAAATTTATCTCTTTGGATGAAAAAGAGCTAAGTCCACGAGCAAATTCTTTTTTTTTATTATCTAAAATTTTAATATGATCTCCCTTATTAAATTTACCGATCACTTTTTTAATTCCAGCCGCTAATAAACTTTTTCCACTATGAAGAGCCTTTTTTGCTCCATCATCAATTATAAGTTCACCCTTAGGAGAAATCGAGCTGATTATCCACTTTTTTCTTGCATGCATTTTAGATATTTTAGAAATAAACCAAGTGCAGTCATTTTCACTCTGGATACGATCGATAGGATTAAGACTTAACCCATTCGCTATTACCATATTGCAACCAGCCAAATTACAAATTTTAGCAGCTTCGATTTTTGTATTCATGCCACCACTTCCTAATTCTGTCATACCTTTGATATTTATACTTTTGATAACTTTGTCTAAATCAATCACTTTCTTAATTAAATGAGCATCTTTGAATTTTTTTGGGTTTTTTGTGTATAAACCATCCACATCCGAGAGTAATATTAAAGTATCTGCATTTGTAATTTGAGCTACTCGAGAAGCAAGTCTATCATTATCTCCATATTTAATTTCAGATGTAGCAATAGTATCATTTTCATTAACAATAGGGATGAAATCAAGATCGAATAAGTTTTCAAAAGTTCTTTTGGCATTAATTGATCTCCTTCTCTCTTCGGTATCATCAAGGGTAAGTAAAATTTGAGAAATATCTAATTTATATTTTGAAAATGTTTCTAAGAACAAATTCATTAATTCAATTTGTCCTATAGATGCAATTGCTTGACTTTTGTCTAGCTTAAGATTTTTTTTATTATAATTCATTTTTTTACATCCGAGCGCTATTGCGCCTGAAGAAACAATTATAACTTTTTGATTATTAGATCTTAATTTTTTGATATCTTTCGCAAAGCTAGAGAGCCATTTTTTTCTTATCTTCTTATCTTGATCAACTAAAAGTGAAGATCCGATTTTTATAACAATTTTTTTTGAATTTTTAAGATACATAATTCAATAATTTTGATTTGATTTTTGATACTGAAGATTTATTGAATGTTGATACAGCAATAACTTCTGATTTAGTATTCTTTTTAAAATCTTTAATTATGTGATTGACTTCTTTTTCATCAATAAGATCTATTTTGTTCAACACGATTAATTCTTTTTTTTTAATGAGTTTGTTGCTATATTTTTTAAGCTCATTTTTTACTTGTTGATAGCTTTTTTTTAAATCTTCACTTGTAATATCAATTAAATGTAAAAGAGATTTACATCTCTCAATATGTTTCAAAAACTGAATTCCAAGGCCTGTACCTTTATGAGCCCCTTCTACTAATCCTGGTATATCTGCTATCGTGATTTCTTTATCATCATAACTTGCTACTCCCAAATTTGGATTTAAAGTGGTAAATTGATAGTTTGCAATTTTAGGATTTGCATTAGTAACTGATGCTAATAAACTTGACTTACCTGCATTAGGTAATCCTATAATCCCAATATCAGCTATTGTTTTCAATTGAAGCCAAATCGTAAACTCTTCTCCTTGAGTTCCTTTTGTAAATTTCTTTGGAGCCCTATTGGTAGAACTCTTAAATCTTGTATTCCCCAATCCTCCTTTACCACCAGTAGCAGCAATAAATTCCTCACTAATTTTCGTAAAGTCGTAAATTAATGTTTTGTTATCCTCCTCAAAAACTTGTGTTCCTAAGGGAACCTGTAAAATTAAATCTTCACCACTCTTGCCTGTTCTGTTTTGTCCTGCACCATTCCCACCTCTCTTTGCTTTATGATGTTGTTGATATCTAAAATCAATCAAAGTATTTAAATTCTGTTCAGCTTTTAAAATTACTGAACCTCCTTTTCCACCATCACCACCATCTGGGCCACCAAATTCTATAAATTTTTCTCTTCTGAAACTTGGAGAACCATCTCCGCCATTTCCAGCTTTAATATAAATTTTAACTTGATCTAAGAATTTCATAATACAACAATAGTTTAAGTTGTACTATTAATTGGGTTTTACTGAAACAAAAGTTCTATCTGACTTTGTTTTTTTAAAAACTACTTTACCTTTTATTACTGAAAAAATTGAGTGATCTTTACCCATTCCTACGTTTTCTCCAGGAAATATTTTTGTACCCCTTTGTCTTACTATAATGTTTCCAGGTATAACAGATTGCCCACCATACTTTTTGACACCAAGTCTTCGCCCAGCACTATCACGTCCATTTCTAGAAGATCCACCTGCTTTTTTTGTTGCCATAATTAATTCCTAGTTATTTGATTGCCTCTTTTTTTGTTTCTGTCTTTTTTGTTACCTTAGAAACTTTTTCAGCCTCTGAAAGAATTTTTCCATCTTTCGAAAAAATTTTATCTATTCTAATCATAGAATATTCTTGTCTATGTCCATTTTTTCTTCTTGAATTTTGTCTTCTTCTTTTTTTGAAAATTAATACAGTTCTATTTTTACCATTTTTGATGAGGTCAGCTTCAACTTTTGCTCCGTTAACTATTGGAGCTCCAATTTCTATTTTACTGTCATCTCCATAAGCTAAAATTTCATTAAATTCTATTTTTGAATTAGCTTTAATATCAGTTAATTTCTCAATTTTCAAAATCTCTCCAGATTTGACCTTGTATTGTTTACCACCTGTTTTTATGACTGCGAATGACATATAAATACTCTAAATTTTGTTAGAGCAATATAGTCTGAGCAATCCTATAGTCAAGTTTTATAAATTAAAAATTATCCTTTAAATCTCTTAATTTTGAAAAACTTTCAACATCTTTAGCTTTAAGAAATATATTACATTCTATTTCATCAGATAAAATTGATGGAATGGTAGGCTGGCCATTTTTTATTTTTTCTTTAATTTGTTCAATTTTACTCTTCAAATTTGAATTATCAGGATCGTTTGATTCACAAAATTTTGAATTTTGTAATGTATATTCATGGCCACAGTATATCTGAGTATCTTTTGGAAGTTCTTTTATTTTTTTTAATGAATTGAACATCTGTTCATAAGTTCCCTCAAAAATTCTACCACATCCTAAAGAAAATAAGGTATCTCCAGTAAAAATTTTTTTTTCCAAAAAAAAATGAAAGGCAATATGTCCACTTGTATGACCTGGAATGTGATAAATTTTCGCCTCAAAATTTTCGCCTTTCCATTTTTGATTATCTTCCACAAGTACATCAATTTCTGGAATCCGATCTTTATCTTCTTTAAATCCAACTATTTTAGAATTATATCTTTTCTTTAATTCTAAATTGCCACCTACATGATCATAATGATGATGAGTATTAAGAATATATTTTAAATTAATATTATTACTTTCAACATATTCTATAACTGGAGCTGCCTCACCAGGGTCAACAACACATCCAATATTTTTAGTCTCATCGATTAATAAGTAACTATAATTATCTTGTAAACACTTAATTATTTCTATTCTCATTTTATTTTTCAATTAAGAATATACCTAATTCTGCAAATAAATTTTTATAAAATAAATTAGAATTGTTAATATTTGATATATTTTTATTAGTCAGAGCTAAAGATTTAAAGATTTTAAAGTTTATAATTTTTGAAAATTTAACAAAATCTTTAATCGTACACATATGAATATTTGGGGTGTTATACCAATCATTTGGTAATGATTCTGTGATTGGCATTGTTCCTTTGATAAGCAAATTTAATCTTACTTTCCAATGACCAAAATTTGGAACTGTTATGATTGTTTTCTTTCCAACTCTTAAAAGTTCTTTTATGACAATTTCAGGATTTATGAAAGCTTGTAAAGTTTGACCTAGGACAACATAATCAAAAGAATCATTTGGAAATTGTTTTAAATCCAATTCCGCGTTTCCCTCAATTACAGTAAGTCCTTTTGATACGCAGGTTTGAACTTTATCCTTTGAAATCTCAATTCCTCTCGCATCAACATTTTTATTTTTTTTTAATGACTCCATTAATGTTCCATCATCGCAGCCAACATCTAAAACTCTTGTTTTTTCCTCTATTAAATCGACTATTATTTTATATTCTGTTTTCACTATTATCTCTCTATGTAAGATTTATCTAAAAAATTTTTAAGGGTTTTCAAAAAGTCTGGAACATCTAATAAAAAAGAATCATGACCTTTGTCAGATTTTATTTCAACAAATCCAACATCAGCACCAATTGCATTAAGAGCGATAACTATATCTTTATTTTCTTGAGTTGGATAGAGCCAGTCTGAGGTGAAAGATATTACAAAAAACTTAGCCTTAGTTTTTTTAAATGCATTAGATAAATTACCATCGAATTGTTTAACTAGATCAAAATAATCCATTGCTCTTGTAATATAAAGATAACTATTAGCATCAAATCGATCTACAAAAACGGATCCTTGATATCTTAGATAACTCTCTATTTGAAAATCTGCGTCAAATCCAAATTTAAGAGCATCTCTTTCTTGAAGTTTTCTTCCAAATTTTTCTTGTAAACCTTTTTTAGACAAATAAGTTATATGAGCAGCCATTCTCGCCACAGATAACCCTTTATCAGGAAGAGTATTATTAGATAAATATTTTCCGTCTGACCAATTATGATCCGATGCTATCGCTTGTCTACCCAACTCATTAAAAGCAATATTTTGAGCAGAATGACTAGCGGTACATGCAATCGGCACTACTGTACTAGCTTTATCCGGAAAATTACTAATAAATTGCAAAACTTGCATTCCTCCCATTGATCCACCAACAACTGAAAAAAGTTTTTTTATCTCAAAATGATCTAATAAATTTACTTGTGCATTGACCATGTCATTAATAGTAATTACAGGAAAATCGGTTCCATAAATTTTATTTGTATCAGGATTTTTATGGCTTGGACCAAATGAGCCCATACAACCACCTATTACATTTGCACAAATAACAAAATATTTATTTGTATCTATTGATTTGTTAGGACCCACTGCATAAGACCACCAACCATCTTTTTTTGTAACGGGATTAATACCCGTAACAAATTGATCACCAGTAAGCGCATGAAAAACAAGGATTGCATTATCTTTATTTTTATTAAGCGAACCATAAGTTTCATACGCGAGTGGAAAATTATTAATAGTTTTACCACAGTCAAGTTTCAATGGTTTTTTAATAACAAGTGTTTTTATATTCTCTTTAATATTCATAATTATTAATGCTAATTATTGAATTGTGAGAAAAAAAACTTTTTTAGCGGTTTTTTTAAAGCGCTCGCAATTCAGGTAAATCAGCGCATAAATTTTGTACAAGATGTTATTTAGTATGTCAATTTTTAAAATATTTGAACTAATTCTATATGAAAAATTGTTATTTTATTTATAAAGAGGCTAAAGTTTAAAAGATGACAACTATAAAATTTAAAAAATTTAATATTGAGGCTTATCAACCTGGCAAATCAACTATTAAGAGTTTTAATAAAATCATTAAACTTTCAGCAAATGAATCAGCTCTAGGAGTAAGTGCCAAGGCCAAGAAAGCAATATCAAATAAAAAATTAAGTCTTTTCAGATATCCTGATGGAAAGTCTAAAAAATTACGAAGTCAGATCTCAAAAAAATTTAGTTGTGACAAAGAAAAAATAATTTGTGGAGCTGGTTCAGATGAAGTTATTCAAATGTTATGCCAACTTTTCCTTAAACCAAAAGATGAAGTAATTCTTCCTCAGTTTAGTTTTTTAATGTACAGAATATATGCAAAAATAGTTGGTGCAAAAGTTGTTTTTGCCAAAGAAAAAAATTTTAAAGTTTCTGTCTCAGAAATAATTAAAAAAGTAAGCAATAAAACTAAAATTGTATTTCTTGCTAATCCAAATAATCCGACTGGCACTTACTTGAACAGTTTTGAATTAATTGATTTAAGAAAAAGATTAAGAAAAAATATCTTACTTGTTGTAGATGATGCTTATGCAGAGTACATGCAAAATAGAGACTATAAATCTGGTTTAGATTTATTCAAGAATAAGCAAAATGTTTTTATATTAAGGACATTCTCAAAAATCTACGGACTATCATCTTTAAGAATTGGTTGGGGATATGGTTCAAAAAAAATTATTGATGCTTTGAATGTTATTAAACCTCCATTCAATGTTAATGAAGTAGCTCAAAAAGCAGCTATTGAGTCACTTAAGGATAAAAAATTTATTTCACGTTCAGTAAAACATAATCATATTTATGCAACAAAACTGAAAAATTTTTTGAGCAATTATGATATTAGCTCAAATAAAGTTTCTGCTAACTTTCTATTACTGAATTTCAATAAATGCAAACTAAGAGCTAATAGTTTCTATGAAAAATTAAAAAAAAAGGGAATTATTTTAAGGTCTACTGAAGAAGGTTATAAAATAAAAAATATGCTAAGATTAACGATTGGGTCAAAAGAGGAAAATATGAAATTTATTAAAGCAACACAAAATATATTTAGAAAATGAGAAATATATTAATTATAGGCTGTGGGTTATTAGGCTCTTCTTTAGTAAGGAGGATTTCAAAAAAAAAAATAGCAAAAAAAATATTTATTTATGAAAAATCAAAATCTAATATCGCTAAAATAAAAAGTCTTAGACTACCTGGAACAATTGTTAAGTCTCTTAAAGATGGTTTGGTAAATTCAAACTTAGTGATTGTTTGTACATCAATGAGTGAATATAAAAAACTTATTATTAAAATTAATAAAACTATTTCACCAAAGACACTAATTACCGATGTGGGATCTTCAAAAATAGAGTCATCAAAAATTATCAAAAAATTTTTGAAGCGTGGTGTAAATTGGATAAGGAGTCACCCTATCGCTGGATCAGAGGTGAGTGGACCAGAATTTGGAAAAGCTGATATGTTTGAGGATAAATGGTGTGTATTAATTAAGGATAAAAAAACAAGTCCTAAGAATTTAAAATTTTTAATTTCTTTTTGGAAAAAGATGGGCTCAAAAACTGTTATTATGGACTCTGAAAAACATGACAAAGTTTTTTCTATCACAAGTCATTTACCACATTTAATTGCCTATAATTTGGTTAAATCGGCTCAAGATTTTGAAAAAATACTCAAATTTGGGCTTATCAAATACAGTGCTGGGGGGTTGAGAGATTTTTCAAGAATAGCTGCTTCAAATGAAATCATGTGGAGAGATATTTTCTTTGACAATAAGGTTAATGTTACAAAAGCGATAGACTTATTTATCAAAAACTTAAAATCCTTCAAAAAAGATATAAATTCTAAAAATAATAAATCAATTTTAAAAAAATTATCTCAGACTAAAAAAGTTAGGTCTAAAATTATTAAATTAAAACAGGATGTAAACAAACCTGACTTTGGTAGAGATTAAATATTACTAATATTACTCACTTTTTTAACTTTCAGATTTGCGGTTTTATCAATTAATTTAATTGTTTGTCCTGTTGGCATTATTATCACCTTCTTTTTTGGTCCATAAGCATGAATAAATCTAGACTTATTTAGACATATACCAACATGTCCTTTCCAAAATACGATATCTCCTTTAAGTCGATTTTTACTTCTTTTTCTTTTACAAAATTTTATTTGATCTTTTGTATCTCTTGGAAAAAATATTCTGTTGTAATAAAAATAGATTTGAATTAATGCTGAACAATCAATCCCATCACAGGTTTTTCCGCCCCATAAGTATTTTGTGTTTAAAAAGAATTTGAATATTTTGATATAATTTTTCTCATGATGATCAATATTTTTGATATCACTTTTTTTAATCCATTTATTTTTTTGAAATTCTATATACTTTTTATTTTCATTTCGTTTACACACACCAGATCCATAATATAGATAATGGTTTGAGGACAAAAATCTTTTATCTCTTTTAAAGAAAATTCTAGATTTAATTTTCGAAATTTTATATGAAGGTTTAAAATTTTTTAAAAATTTATCTTTTTTTATATATCCAATATAATTGTCATAATGCGTTTTAATTTTTATATATTTTTTTCTTTTCAATAGAATCTTAAATTTCTCTCCATATAAAATTTGTGAAACTACCCCAGAATTATGAGATGGTTTAAAGTAAATGTTAGCTACAGGTTTATTTAAAAAATTATTTTTCACTTAGTTGTAGTTTATTTTTCATGATCCATAGGATTATTAATGAAGGAATTACCATTAGCGCGGTCAAAATGAAAAATATTCCCCAATCACCATTTAACCAATCAACAAGGGCACCAGAGGAGGAGGCCAAAGTTGTTCTACCAGCGGTGCCTATTGAGGCTAAGAGCGCATATTGAGTTGCTGTGTAGGCTCTGTCTACGAGCATAGATATAAAGGCTACAAAAGCTACTGTTGCAAATGCAGCAGCTATATCATCAAAAATAACTGCAATAGCAAATAAAAATTCTGATTTATCACTCCAGGCCAATACACTGAACAAAAGGTTTGTACTTGCCATCATAACTCCAGCAAAAAACATTGCTTTTAACACCCCGGATCTTATTACAAAAAGCCCACCTAAAAGAGTAAACGTCACAGTAGTAATCCAACCTAAAGTTTTAGAGTAAATAGCGATATCTGATTTACTAAAACCTATTTCTTTATAAAAAATTATAGACATCCTCCCAAGAAATGCCTCTCCCACTTTAAATAAAAAAACAAATCCTAAAATTCCTAAAGCAATCGAAAAGCCATTTTTTTTAAAAAAACTAATGATTGGGCCACTTATTGTTCCAGCAACCCAGGTTATCAATTTTGTAAATATATTTTCTTTTTTAAATTGAGATGATATTAATTTATCATTTTCTTTTTGTTGATTTTGTCTCTCTAAATTTCCAGACTCATCAATGAACATTAAGCCAATGTTCATTAAAATTACTAAAATCCCCAAAATTAAGAAAGTTAATTGCCAATAATTTTCAAAACCAATGTTTTGTAGAATATCTGCAGCAAATAATGATAGTACTCCACCTAACTTGTATCCTGTCCACCAACCGACTACCGCCATTGCGGCTCCAGCAGCCATGGATTTTCCCTCATCCTCACCAATCTGTTCAATTCTTAAAGCATCAACTGTTATATCTTGAGTTGATGATGCTATAGCAATTATTAAGCCTACTGAAACAACTAAAGCTAAATTTTCAGATGGATCGAGTAAACTCCAAAGAGCAAGTGAGAGTAAGATGATAATTTGCATCAAAACAATCCATCCTCTTCTGTGACCTATTTTTTTTGTTAAATATGGTATTTGTATTCTATCTATTAAAGGTGCCCATAAATAATTAAATGCGTAAACTGCAAAAATTAATCCAGCCCATCCAACAGTTGATCTGCTTAGTCCATCTTCTTTTAACCATAAACTTAGACTACTTCCAATCAAAACCCATGGAAAACCTGATATTGCACCAAGCAATAAAATTTTGAGCATTCTTTTGTCAAAATAAACCGAGAACATTTCAGACAAAGAGTTTTTTTTAATTTCTATCAAATTTAATTCCTCCAAAAAGATGGTAAAAATAATACAAGAATTGCAAACAATTCTAATCTCCCCAAAATCATACCAAAACTTAAAATCCACTTAGAGATATCAGGTAGTGATGAAAAATTTCCGTTTGGCCCAATAGTCGAACCTAGGCCAGGTCCTACATTTGAGATAGATGTTGCAGCACCAGAAATTGAAGTAATAAAGTCAAGACCTGTCAAAGATAATAATGCTGTAATCACAAAAAAAATTACCAGGTACATATAAATGAAAGAGATAATTGATGCAGTAAATTTATCATCAACAGGACTTTGGTTATATTTTAGAACGAAAATTCCCTTGGGATAAATAATCTTTTTAAGTTGATTCAAAACAAATGAATAAAGTATTTGAAATCTAAATATTTTAATACCACAGGTCGTTGAGCCAGCACATCCACCGATAAACATTAAACCTATAAATATAATTAAAGGAAATCCACCCCAGTTATCAAATTGTGCATTTACATATCCAGTGCCTGTCAAAATTGATATTACATTGAATAAAACCGTTCTGAAGTTTAGTTCAGACGATTTATCTAAAAACAAATAAATTGATAAGATCAGAATACTTATTAAGATTATTTTCAAAAAAGTTCTAATTTGAATATCTGAAAAAAATATTCTTTTATTACCGTTTAAGAATTTGATATAAGCGATAAAAGGCAAACTTCCCAAGATAATAAAAATCATTGCTGAAATTTCTATTGAAAAACTATTAAAGAAACCAATGGACTCGTTATAGTTTGAAAAACCCCCAGTTGCTATTGTTGTCATAGAATGGGTTATACTATCAAAAGTATTCATCCCAAGAATTTTATATGATATTGCGCAAAGAGTGGTGAGGCCTGAATAAATGTAAATTAATCTCAACGCAATTTCTTTCGATTTAGGAAGAATTTTTTCTGATGAGTCACTGTTAGAAATTTTGAATAATTGCATACCACCAACATTCATTATTGGCATTAAAGTGATCGCCATAACAATTATTCCAATACCACCCAACCATTGAAGAATTGCTCTCCAAAGCAAAATTGCTTTGGGCATCTCCTCTAAGTTTGGAATGATTGTTGAACCAGTTGTTGTAATGCCTGACATACTCTCAAAAAATGCATTGGTAAACGAAAAATTGACTTCAGAAAATATTAGAGGAAGTGAACCAAAAATTGCGATACTTAGCCAAGATAACGCGGTCAATAAAAAAGCTTGCTGTAAATTTAACTTCTTATCATGATCAAGATTAGATAAAAAAAATAGCGTACCAAAAATAATTGTAATAATTGAGGCACCAAAAAAAGAGGAGTCAATTTCTTTAAAAAAAAATTGAACAAATATTGGGATCAACATAAAAATTCCAAGAATTATTTGAAGAATTCCAAGTGTAAAAAAAACAGTTTTATAATTAGACATTTTGATAGAACATTATTTTATGGTAAATAAATTTCAACTCTATAAGAATAAGTTAAAGCGTTAATTTAAGATTTTATTTGAATTAATCATGATTAAAAAAGAGAATTTTGATAAAACAAGTGCATGGCCTTTCGTTGAAGCAAAAAAAATGCTTCGAGAAAGAAAATCTTTTATAGAAAAAAAAGGCAAAATAATTCTCCAAACAGGTTATGGTCCTAGTGGTCTTCCACATATAGGAACTTTTGGAGAAGTTGCAAGGACATCAATGATTTTAAATGCACTAAAACATTTGACTGATTTACCAACCGAAATCATTACTTTTTCAGATGATATGGATGGTCTGAGAAAAGTACCTGACAACGTTCCACAAAAAGAATTATTAGAAAAAAATTTACACAAACCGCTTACTAATGTGCCTGATCCCTTTCAAAAATTTAATAGTTTTGGTGAGCATAATAATGAAATGTTAAAAAAATTTTTAAATAAATTTAAATTTAAATATAATTTTAAAAGTTCAACATCACTTTATAAATCAGGTTTCTTTAACTCTTCTCTCCAAGTTATTTTAGAGAATTATGATGGTATAATGAACATAATACTTCCTACACTAGGAAAAGAGAGACAAAAAACGTACAGTCCATTTCTTCCAATTTGTCCGGTTACAGGTCATGTTCTAGAAATACCTGTAAAAAATATTAATAAAGAAAAATCTGTTATCGTTTTTGATAATAATGGAAAAGATTTGGAAACAAGCATTTATGATGGAAATTGTAAATTACAGTGGAAAGTTGATTGGGCTATGAGATGGTATGCACTAGATGTTGATTTTGAAATGTATGGAAAAGATCTTATAGAGAGCGCAATACTCTCAACAAAAATTATCAAATTGATTGGAAAAACAAATCCCTCAGGGTTTGCATATGAACTATTTTTGGATGAAAAAGGAGAGAAGATTTCAAAATCAAAGGGAAACGGCATCACTATTGATCAATGGTTAGAGTATGCTTCTCCTGAAAGTTTGTCGCTGTATATGTATCAAAATCCAAAAAGAGCAAAAAAACTTTATAAAGAAATAGTTTCAAAAACTGTCGATGATTATTTGGATCTGATTGAGAAAGCAAAAAATCAAAATGAGTTACAGTTACTTATGAATCCTGTATGGCATGTTCATAATAGTTCGGTACCTAAAGAAAACATGATTATGTCGTTTTCAATGTTATTAAACTTGGTCGAAACAAGTAATGCTGACAGCAAAGAACTTCTTTGGAAATTTGTTAAAAAATATAAAAAAGACATTTCGGAGAAAGATAATCCTATCTTTGATAATTTGGTAGGCTATGCAATAAAATATTTCAACGACGTCATAAAATTGAAAAAAAAATATAAAAAACCTAATGGTGAAGAAAAAAAGGCTTTAGAAGCTCTAGTAAAAACTTTAGATAAATGTGACGACAAAATGAAACCAGAAGATATTCAAACAATGATATATTCGACTGGTAAAGAAAATGGATACACTGAGAACCTTCGAGATTGGTTTAAATTAATTTACGAAGTAGTTTTTGGAGACGAAAATGGACCAAGGATGGGTTTTTTTATAAGTTTTTTTGGTGTGAAAGAAACAAAAGATCTTATATTAAATAAAATTAAATAATGTTTTCAAATTTAAGATCTTTAATTTTTAAATTAGATCCAGAGACGGCTCATAGTTTAGCGATAAAGTCACTAAAATTTAATTTTATTCCAAATATTTTAGACGATGAAAAAAATAATCCTCTTTTTAAGACTAAATTATTTAATAAAGAAATAGAAAATCCAATTGGTATGGCAGCAGGATTTGATAAGAATGCCGAGGTATATAATTCATTATTCAATTTAGGGTTTGGTTTCGTCGAAGTAGGAACTGTTACACCATTAGAACAATACGGAAATCCCAAACCTAGAGTTTTTAGACTAGTGGAAGATGAGGCCCTGATAAATAGACTTGGTTTCAATAATCAAGGTTCAAAAAATATTGTAGATCGTATTAAAAGAAACAATCCAACTGGATTACTTGGAATAAATATTGGACCTAATAAAGACTCAGAAGATAGAACAAATGATTATATACAGTGTTTAAAAATGTTTAATGGGGTCTCTGATTATATTACTGTTAATATTTCCTCACCAAACACTGAAGATTTAAGAAACTTTCATGATCAAAAAAAATTAGATGATCTTTTAAAACTAATAGAAAAAGAGAAGAAAGATCTTAACTCTAAAACACCTATAGCGGTAAAAGTATCACCAGATATTAATGATAAAGAAATTATGAAAATTTCTGAAGTGCTTTTAGATAACAAGATTGAAGCTGCTATTATTTCTAACACATCTGATACAACAAGAGAAAATTTACAAAATACTCAAAGCCATCAAAAAGGAGGATTATCCGGGAAACCTATCGAGTTAAAGTCTTCAGAGTTAATCAGAAAATTTTATAAAGTTTTAAAAGGCAGAATCAAAATTATAGGCGTAGGTGGTGTGGACTCTGGCAGATCTGCTTATCAAAAATTTTTAGCAGGAGCTGATTATTTACAACTTTATACAGGCATGGTTTATAGAGGTCCAAATATTGTTGGTCTAATTAAAAAAGAGCTGAAGGAAATATTATTAAAAGATGGTGTTAAAAACTTTAATGAAATAGTAGGAAAAAAGGATTAGAATAATCTAATAAACTTGACGCCATCAATATCTCACTTTATATAGTCGATCAAATTATGACAAAAAAATGCGAATTAACTGGAAAAAATCCAATGAAAGGTCATAACGTTAGTCATGCTAACAATAAGACAAAAAGAAGATTCTTACCTAATTTAAAAAAAGTAAAATTTACAAGTGAACTTTTAAAAAGAAGCATAAAATTAACAGTGAGTAATGCAGGGGTTAGATCAGTAGATAAAAAAGGTAGTTTTGATGAATTTCTAAAATCTGTAAAAAATAAAAATTTATCTCCTAGATTAAAAAAACTAAAAAAAAGTTTGTTAATTAAATCTCCATTTCAAAAAAAAACTGCACAATCTAAAACAGCTTAATGAGTAAATCATTTTTACTTCTATCATTTTTGATGGGTGTTGTTGTCCTATCCTCTAATTATCTTGTTCAATTTCCAATTAATTATTATGGTTTAAATGAAATATTAACCTACGGAGCTTTCTCTTATCCGATCGCTTTTTTAATTACAGATTTAGCTAATAGATCTTATGGAAAAAGGGTTGCAAGAAAAATTGTATATTTTGGCTTTGTACTAGGAATTGGTTTTACAGTTTTATTTTCTACTGATTTTGCAGATCTTATATCTATTCGTATAGCTATTGGGTCTGGAATTGCATTTTTAACTGCACAATTATTAGATGTCCAAATATTTGACAGATTAAGAAAGAAAGAATGGTTTGTTGCACCATTAACATCCTCAATGATTGGCTCAACAATCGATACATTTTTGTTTTTTTCAATATCGTTTTATGGGACTGGCGTGCCATGGGTTACACTTTCTCTTGGAGATTTGATTGTAAAAGTAATAGTAGCTTTGATTATGTTAATACCATTTAGATTACTTTTAAAAACTTTTAAACCAATTAAAGCTTAAATCAAAAACTTATAAGACAATATTTTATAAGCGAGCTTTGCAACAAGAAAGTTGTATGAATTAAAACCTTTAATAGGTGCTAATTCATTGATGTCAGCACCGACAATGTTTGAATTTTTTGCAGCAATTTTAATTATATTGAGTGTCTCATCCCATAATAATCCGCCAGGTTCAGGAGTTCCTGTGGCTGGCATGATACTTGAGTCGAAACCATCGACATCAAATGTTAAATAAACTGTCTTATTTTTTATAAGTTTTTTAAATTTTGTTAAATCCCACTTTGATTTATCTTTTGCCCAAAAAATATTTATTCTCGATTTATTCTTTTTTAAAAATGGAATTTCACTCTCTGATATATTTCTGATCCCAAAAGATATTAATGATATATTTTTATGGTCTAAGCACCTTCTTATTGCTGATGCATGAGAGAACTTTTCACCATTATAACTATTTCTTAAATCAGCATGGGCATCGAAATGTAAGAGACAAATTTTTTTGTATTTTTTAACAAATGGATAAATACATCCAGGTGTAATTGAATGTTCTCCTCCAAACGTGATTGGAAAAAGTCTTTTATCTAAAATTTCTTTATTTATATTTGACACTTTCTCGAGAGCCTTTTTGATATTTCTATGAATCTTAAAGGGCTTTAATGTTTTAATCCCAATTTTTTTATAGGGTTCACAATTTAGCTCTTCATCATATAATTCCACTTGATGAGAAGCCTTTATAATTTCTTTAGGTCCATTTCTGGTGCCACCACCATAACTAACAGTTTTCTCAAGTCCAAATGGAACCACAACAACCTTTTCTTTGAAATTAAATTTATTGTCGACTCCTAAAAATCCATTTCTGTTTGATAAATATTTCAATTTTTACTCAAAAATTTTTGTGAATTTTTTCTTATCCCTATTTTTCCACTCACCTCTGTGATAAGCGTCGCTAGCTATTAGAGGAAGTACACTAGTGGCTTCAGCAAATACCATTTGTTCTTTTGTGACATCAACTTTACCCCATGAACTTGCTTCCTTTAATGTTGAACTACTACATGCGCCGTCTCTAGAATCAGCAACTGTGATTTGCACAGCGTATTTATGCATGTCAACTTCCTTACCTAATAATTCAGCACAAATTACGGTGTCTTGAATAAAATTTTTTGGAACACCACCACCAATCATAAATAGACCTGATCCCTTCGAGCGTATTTTAATTTCAGTCAATTCTCTAAATTCTCTTATAGAGTCAATTGTCATATGTTTTTTTGGATTTTTTTCTTGATGTATAACTAAACCAAATCCAGCACTGGAGTCGGTGAAAGCTGGGCAAAAAATTGGAACATCATTATCGTATGCTGTTTCAATCAAAGAGTCTTTTTTAATAGAATTTTTTTTTAAATATTTACCCATTTCTTTGATAAATTCTCTGGACGTATAACTTCTAGGTTCCAAGGTATCCGCGATTTCACATATTTTTTTATCACAAATCTGTAACTCATCTTCGTCTATGTATGTGTCGTAAATTCTATCGATATAATTTTTTCTTAATTCAGTATCATCTTGGAATTGAGACCCTTGATAGTGTTTAAAACCAAGAGCTTCAAAAAAATCCATATCTATTATTGAAGCGCCAGTTGCTACTATTGCATCAACCATATTATATTTAACTAAATCTTTATAAATATTCATACAACCTGCAGCAGATGTTGAACCTGCTAATGTTAAAAAAATTGTACATTCTTTGTCTTTCAACATTTCATTATAAATATTGGCTGCGTTTGCTGTTTCTCTTGAAACAAAAGACATTTTTTCCATGGAAGAGATAATTTTTCTAGAATCGAATGATGTAATATCAATATGCTCTACAGGTTTTTTTAAGAAATCTTTTTTACTGTTGTGACCAAGATTTTTATTTTCTGACATTAAGCAACTAGAGTAGCTTTGTCTGAATTCTTATCATACATAGACATTATTGGTTTATCCTCAACCTCATAAATCTCATCGGAGTAATAACCATTAAATTGAGTTCTAAAAGTTAAACCATATGATCCTAATTGACCAAGTTCAATGTAATCATTTTCTTTAATATTATTCGGAAGTAGGAAAGGACCTTTCATATAATCCATACTGTCACATGTTGGTCCATAAAAATCAAACACAGTCATTTTCTTGGAAATAATCTTACTTGAATTTTCTTTGATTAATTTTGATGGAAAAACTATATTAGGTGTTCCAGCATCAAAAAGTGTACCGTAAGTACCATCATTAATATAAAGTTTTTGTTTTTTTCTCAAATTAACTCTTACGATTGTTGATCCACTTTCTGCAACCAAAGCTCTACCAGGTTCACAAATTATTTGAGGCATACTCTTTAGATTTAAATTTTCTAAACTTTTTTTAATTTCTTCCATATAACTTTCCAAAGATAGAGGCACAAGATCAGGATAAATTGTCGGGAAGCCTCCACCGATATTAATATAATCTGGAATTATTTTAGTTTTTTTAATTATATTTCCCACTTCATTAATTCCTTTAGAGTATGAAATTGGATGCATACATTGGGAACCAACATGAAAACTTAAGCCAATTTTTTTTGAATGAAGTTTTGCAAGTCTTAACAGTCCTGAAGCTTCAGAATTCAAAGCACCGAATTTTTTTGATAAATCTATTTCAGCATGCTCATTAGAAACAGCAACTCTAATAAATAATTCTAAATCTTTAGCATTGTCTGTTGTTTCAATAATTTTTATTAATTCATCTTTAGTATCTAAAGCAAAAGTTTTTACTCCAAAATTGTAATAAGCTTCCTTTATGCTTTCTCTACTTTTAACAGTATGCATAAAAGAACATTTTGCAGTATTATCAAATTTCCTCACTGCTTTGATTTCTTCAATAGACGCAACATCAAATTGATTAATTCCACTTCTTATCAAAGTTTTGATAACTTCAGGATGGGGATTAGTTTTTACAGCATATAGTATTTTTCCTGGAAATTTCTTCTGAAAGAATTTTGAAGCAGAAAGAATAGAATTCTTCCTTATACAATAGACAGGTTTTTCCGGTTTCAGTTGATTTACTAATTCTTCAACTGACTTAAATTTTTGCATTTTAAATGCCCCCCAAAAAAAATTTAACAAAAAAAAAGTCTTTTATTTAAAAAAAACTTTAATATTCGAGCAATTAATTGAATACTTATTCAATGTAAAGCAAATAATGGCCTATTGAATTGTGGAAAAAAATATCCATATAGGATTCATGAAAAACCAAGCTCCATTACAAAATCTGGCTGATTTTGACAATAAATCCTTATTAATAGTGGATGATGACAATCCTTTTAGGGAGAGATTAGCGAGAGCAATGGAAAAAAAGGGGTTTGAGGTCTTACAAGCTGAGAGTGTGCAAAAAGGTAAAGACATGGTTAAAGTGAAAAAACCAGGTTTTGCAGTAGTTGACCTTAGATTAAATGATGGAAATGGATTAGAGGTTGTAAAAGAAATTCAATCATCAAATTCACTAAGTCGAATCATAATGCTAACTGGATACGGAAATATTCCAACTGCTGTAGCTGCAATCAAAGAGGGTGCTATTGACTATTTAGCTAAACCAGCAGATGCAGATGATGTAGAAAAAGCGTTATTAGCAGATCCATCAAAAAAAGCTGCACCACCTGAAAATCCAATGTCAGCAGATCGGGTTAAATGGGAACATATTCATAGAGTATTTGAATTATGTAACAGAAATGTTTCAGAGACTGCAAGAAGGCTTAAAATGCACAGAAGAACTCTTCAAAGAATATTATCTAAAAGATCGCCTAAATAAATTTTCTAAATTTTATAATTTTTTTTGCTATTAAAGTGAGTAGACAAATTTTGAAAAGTTCAGCAACTAAAAAAGGTATTACACCTAATTTTAAAATAGGTTTATCCCAACCAATTAATGTACCTAGCCATAGTATACCCAGGATATAAATTGTTGAAACTGAAAATACTAATTTAAAAAAAATTAAAAAATAATTATCGTCATTTTTTACGTATGAGGCTAAAAAACATGCTGATAAAAATCCAATTAAATACCCCATTGTTGGACCTGTAAAATATACCAAACCAATTCCTCTTTCAGGAGAATTAGAAAATACTGGCAAACCTAAAATACCCTCTAACAAGTATAAACTTACAGTGGCTAAAGCTATTTTATATCCGAAGCTAATACCTAAAAATAAAACTATGAATGTTTGCATAGTCATTGGAACTGGATAAAAAGGTATCTTGATTTTGGCAGAAATTGTAAGAATTATTGAACCTATAAAGATAATTAATAATGATTTTACAAGCTGGTTTTGAGTATTTTGCTTTATAAGATCCATAAAAAATAATACTCTTATTTTTATCTTTAATCTATATTAAATTTTAATGAATAAGATTCAAAAAACAGATCATTTTTATCTAATTGATGGATCAGGTTATATATTTAGAGCTTATTATGCCTTACCACCATTAACTCGAAAAAGTGATGGATTACCGACTGGAGCAGTAAGTGGTTTTTGTAGCATGTTGTTTAAACTTCTTGAAGATTCGAAATCAAATCAAAATCTTCAAAAACCAACTCATTTTGCAGTTATTTTTGACTCAGCTAGAAAGACATTTAGAAATGAAATTTATAGTGATTACAAAGCCAATCGATCTGAGGCACCAGATGACCTAGCACCACAATTTGAATATATAAGAAAATCAGTTTTAGCCTTTAATTTACCCTCTGTTGAATTAGTTAATTATGAAGCGGACGATTTAATTGCAACTTATGTTGATCAGATTTTAAAAAAAGGAGCAAAGGTAACAATAGTTTCATCAGATAAAGATTTGATGCAATTGTATAGAAAAGATGTTCGTATTTTTGATCCAATGAAAAATAAGTTCATCTCTGATGAGGATGTAAAAAACAAATTTGGAGTAGATCCAGATAAAGTTATAGATGTTCAGGCTCTAGCAGGGGATAGCAGTGATAACGTTCCTGGTGTTCCAGGAATTGGTGTAAAAACTGCAGCAGAATTAATTAATAAGTATGGTGATCTAGAGACACTTTTAAAATCAGCAGATGAAATCAAACAAAATAAGAGAAGAGAGACTTTATTAAACAACAAAGATAAAGCTTTAATAAGTAAAAAATTAGTAACATTAAAGCACGATGCTCCAATTGAAATGAAACTAAATGATTTTGAATTAAAAAAAATTGATAAAGATAAACTTTATAAATTTCTACGAGAAATGGAGTTTAATAGGTTACTTAGCTCTGCTATTTCTGCTTATGGAGAGCCAGATTTTAATGGTGAAAAAAAGGATGCTCAGATAAAGGAAAAAAAAGTTGAAATTGATAAGAAAAATTATTTTTTAATAACAGAGCAAAACAAAATTGATGAATGGATTAAGGAAGCTGAAGAAATAGGAGAAGTTGCAGTTGATACAGAAACAAATTCTTTAGATCCTCATCAAGCTGATTTAGTTGGAGTATCTTTGAGCTCTAAGATTGGAAAAGCTTGTTACATACCGATAGGACATAATTCAAAAAAGTGCATTGATAAAGACATAGTGCTTAAAAAATTAAAACCTTTACTTGAAGATCCAAGTATTAAAAAAATAGGTCAGAATATTAAATTTGATTTTATTGTATTTTTTAATCATGGGATAATTGTATCAGCGATGGAGGATACCATGCTCATGTCTTACGTACTTGATGCTGGAAAAAATAGACACAATATGGATACGTTATCTGAAATTCATCTGAATCATAAAACAATAAAATTCAAAGAATTAGTTGGTTCTGGAAAGAAACAGATAAATTTTAGTGAAGTCGATTTAGAAAAAGCAAAAGATTATGCTGCTGAGGACGCTGACATAACTTATAGACTATATAAAAAATTCTATAAAAGTTTGAAAGAAGAAAAAATGATTAATATTTATGAAATTTTTGAAAAGCCATTACTTAGAATTTTAGCTGATATGGAAATACAGGGTATTAAAGTTGATAAAAAGTTTCTCAAAACATTATCTACCAAATTTGAAAAAAAGATTGAAAAAATTCAGAAAGAAGTTTTTAAACTCTCCAAGAAAGAGTTCAATATTGCTTCTCCAAAACAACTGGGTGAAATTTTATACAATGATCTTAAGATTGCAGACTTAAAAAAAACTAAAAAGGGAAGTTTTGCAACAAGTGCCTCAGTACTTGAAGATCTCGCTTTTAAAGGTCATAAATTTCCACAATTAGTCCTGGACTGGCGGCAAGTTTCAAAACTTAAAAATACCTATTCAGACTCATTACCCGAACATATTAATCCTGATACAAAAAAAGTTCATACTTCTTTTTTATTAGCAGCAACGACTACAGGACGATTAGCTTCAAGTGATCCTAACTTGCAAAATATTCCAATTAAATCAGAAGATGGTAGAGATATTCGCAAAGCTTTTGTTGCTGACAAAGATAATATTTTGATTTCAGCAGACTATAATCAAATTGAAATGAGAATTTTAGCTGATTTGGCTGATGTTAAAGAATTAAAAAAAGCTTTTCAAAATAATGAGGATATACACTCCCTAACTGCTAGCCAAATTTTTAATATTGATATTAATAAGGTGAATCAAGATCAAAGAAGAAAGGCTAAAGCCATAAACTTTGGAATAATATACGGAATTTCGCAGTATGGATTAGCGAAGCAAATAAATGTCTCTAATTTTGAAGCGGAAGAGTTTCTAAATTCATATTTCTCAAAGTTCCCCGAAATAAAAGTTTATATGGATCGAACAATTAAATTTTGTAGAAAAAGCGGTTATGTAAGTAATATTTTTGGAAGAAGATCTCATTTTATAAATATAAATGATAAAAATTATAATGTAAGAAACTTTCAAGAACGTGCAGCAATTAATGCTCCAATACAAGGGTCTGCTGCTGAAATAATGAGATTAGCAATGATAAGAATTGATAAAAAATTAAAGGAGCAAAAACTCAACAAAACAAAGATGTTACTTCAAATCCATGACGAACTAATTTTTGAAAGTCCCAAAAATGAAGTAAAAAAAATATCCAAAGTGATAATTGAAGAAATGTCTAGCGTTGCTGAGAGTGATCAACATTCTTTCTCAATACCTCTTACAGTAGATTTAAACACCGGAGAAAATTGGGGTACATTACATTAATTTATTTGCCCAAATTAGAACAATTTAGTATTTTTATAATTAAGTATGCAAAAACAAACGATTGCCCTAGTAGATGATGACAGAAACATTTTAACCAGCTTAAGTATTGCTCTTGAAAAAGAAGGGTTTAAAGTTCAGACTTACATTGACGGAGAGAGTGCATTAATTGGATTAACAAGGACACCGCCGGATCTAGCTATTGTTGATATAAAAATGCCAAAAATGGACGGTGAGGAATTGCTCAAGAAATTGAGAAAAAAAACCTCATTACCAGTTATTTTTTTGACTTCTAAAGATGATGAAATTGACGAATTACTAGGACTAAAATTAGGTGCTGATGATTTCGTAAAAAAATCAGGTGGTTTTTCAATTAAAGTTTTAATTGAAAGAATTAGAGTTCAACTTAGAAAAAAAGATTCCAAAGAAACTCTTGAGGAAAATAAAAGTATTATATCGCATGGAAAATTAAAACTTGATCCGTCCCAATTAGAGTGCGAATGGAATGGGAAACAATTGCCTGATAAATTGACTACCACAGAATTTTTACTTGTAAAAGAGCTAGCCAAAAGACCAGGAATTATAAAAGAGAGAGCTCAATTAATGGACATAGCTTATAGAGAAGATACAGATATTGAGGATAGAACAATTGATAGTCACGTTAAAAGAATTAGAAAAAAATTCAAAAAAGTTGATCCTGAATTTTCAGCTATAGAAACTAGATATGGAAGCGGATATAGATGGAATGTTAGTTAATGCTCAGCAATTTTCTTAAGAACTTATCAATTTTAAAAAAATTTTTATTCATAAATTCTATTTTTTTCACAATAATAGGCCTGTTCACATTCATTTATTTGAAAAATGTCCAACCAAATTTAATTAAAAAAAAATCCTCAAATCATATTGAGGTTATCAATAATACAATTGATAATCTAACAAGATTAAATGTAAAATTTGTTGAAAAAGATATTAGAAAATTTTTGTTTTCAACTAGATTTCTTTTTCAGAATTTGGATAGAGTAATATTTTTTGATAATAAACTTAATCTAATAGGAGACACAGATACATTAGACTTAGATCCAAGATCATTTTCGCAAAGGTTGGATACTATTGAGTTAGAAGTGTTAGACTCAACAACAACAAAAAAAATCACTGAAGAAAAAAATATAGATATTGGAAATGAAAATAATGTATCTTTAAATGATGTTCTTTTAAATTACGCAACGTCTAAAAATTTTGGAATCCCTTTTACATTTACTGAGGAAGAATTTAATAAATTTAAATTGACTACCATCAAAAACGTAATGAAGGACGGAGAAAATATAGGATATTTAGCAATAACAGAAAATGCCAATGATATAAAAGCTGCCATAGATGAAAGAAAAACTTTTGTAATTAGGACTGCAATTGCAGTTGGTATCGTAATATTAATTTTTTCGTTTGTCTTAAATCGATATTTTTTAAAACCAATTAAAAATTTAGTCAATTATACCAAAATTATAAAAAATAAAGACACAAAAAAAACAAATATAGATACATTAAAACTAAGAAATGATGAACTTGGTTTGCTCTCTAATTCTTTGGATGATATGACTTTAGAATTACAAAAAAGAATTTCACATGCAGAAAATTTTTCAACTGATCTTGTACATGAAATTCGTAATCCATTGGCATCATTAAAAAGCGCATCAGAAATTTTACATGATGCACAAGATTCTGAACAAAGACTTAAATTGATTAATATTTTAAGCCATGATGTGCAAAGAATTGAAAGATTGATTACTGATTACTCGCAAATGTTAAAAGATGAAGTTGCATTAAGTAAAGAAAAAATAAAAAAAATAGATATTGAGCCAATAATTAAGTCAGTAGTAGATGATTTTAATAATATTTATAAAGTAAAAAGAGGAATTAATATTTCTTATAAAAATGACGGTAAAAATAAATATTTAATTTATGGAATCGAAAACAGAATTGAACAAATCATTGCAAACCTTTTAGATAATGCGATTTCTTTTAGTGATGATGATAAAGATGTAATTGTGCAAGTTTCGAAATCAGATGATAACAAAGTATACATAAAGATATTAGATGAGGGACAGGGTTTTAAAGAAAAAGACACGAATAAAATATTTAAAAGATTCTACAGTAACAGACCAGATAAATTTGGACAGCATTCTGGTCTAGGGTTAAATATAGTAAAAAATTTAGTTGATTTACATAATGCCACAATCAAAGCATCTAATAGACAAGATAAAAAGGTGCAAGCATGGAAATAGAATTTCCAAAAGTTTAAAGAGTTTTATTGATTAATTAATTTTTAATTGCTAGAAGAGCCACGATGGAAGATTATAAAGTAAAAGATCTGTCACAAGCAGAATTTGGTCGAAAAGAAATTTCAATTGCTGAAAGTGAAATGCCAGGACTTATGGCTTTGAGGGAGGAGTATGCTGGAAAATCTCCTTTAAAGGGTGCAAAGATTATAGGCTGTTTGCATATGACAATACAAACAGCAGTTTTAATTGAAACTTTAGTGGATTTAGGTGCAGAAGTAAGATGGTCATCATGTAATATTTTTTCTACCCAAGACCATGCAGCCGCTGCAATTGCAAAAGCAGGTATTCCTGTTTATGCGTGGAAGGGAGAAACAGAAGAGGAATATGTTTGGTGCATTAAACAAACTATTGAAGGTAAGAAAAGCTGGAAACCTAATATGCTTTTAGATGATGGTGGTGACTTAACAGCAATGATGCATAATGAATATAAAGATTTATTAAAAGATGTGAAAGGAGTTTCAGAAGAAACAACTACAGGGATAAAAGCGTTAAATAAAATGGAGAAAGAAAATTCTTTGTTGGTTCCAGCAATTAATGTGAATGACTCTGTTACAAAATCAAAATTTGATAACTTATATGGGTGTAGAGAAAGCTTAGTTGACGGAATTAGAAGAGCAACTGATGTAATGATGTCAGGAAAGATTGCAATTGTTGCTGGTTTTGGTGATGTTGGAAAAGGAAGCGCTGCATCATTAAGACAAAGTGGGGCTCGTGTATTGGTTACTGAAGCGGACCCAATATGTGCGTTGCAAGCAGCAATGGAAGGTTATGAGGTTGTTTTAATGGACGAAGCAATTAGTAAAGCAGATATTGTTGTAACTGCGACTGGTAACAAAGATATTGTTACAGCTGACCACATGAGAGACATGAAGGATAGAGCAATTTTATGTAACATCGGACATTTCGATAATGAAATTCAGGTTGAAGCTTTGAAAAATTACAAATGGACTGAAGTAAAACCTCAAGTGCATGAAATTGAATTACCTAGCAAAAAAAGAATAATTTTATTAGCAGAAGGTAGATTGGTAAATTTAGGTTGTGCTACAGGGCATCCAAGTTTTGTAATGAGTGCTTCTTTTACAAATCAAGTCATTGCGCAGATAGAATTGTGGAATAATCATAAAAATTACGAGAATAAAGTTTATGTTTTACCAAAACATTTAGATGAGAAAGTAGCTACACTTCATCTTAAAAAAGTTGGTGCTAAATTAACTAAACTCTCAAAAGATCAAGCAGATTATATTAGTGTAGGAGTAGAGGGACCTTTCAAACCTAATGCCTATCGCTACTAAAAGTGATTTTATCAATTTATCTTCAGAAAAAAAAACAGAGGAACTAGCTAAGAAGATTTCAAAGAAATTGAAATTAGGACATGTAGTTTTTTTTGTGGGTGAGATGGGTGTTGGAAAAACTACTTTTATTAGATATCTAATCAACAATTTTCAAAAACAAAATGGACTTAAAATAACGGAAGTAACAAGTCCTACATTCAATTTATTAAATGAGTATCAAATTAAACAAATCAAAATTAATCATTATGATTTATTTAGAATAAATAGTTTAGATGAAATTCAAAATCTAGGATTATTTGATGATATTACTAATGCTATTACATTAATTGAATGGCCACAAAAAATAAAACCAAAACCAAAAAATTTGATAGAATTAAATTTTGAATATGGAAATGATTACAAGAAACGAATATTAAAAATTAAGGGTTTAAATTTGTAATTATAGATAAATGCAAAATCTTAAAAAATTAAAAGGAGACGCGTCACATAGAAAGTTTTTTAGAAAAAAATCCAATTATTATAATTCTATTGTAATTCAAGCAAAAAAGGACAAATTTAAAAATCTCCTTGTTTATGATGCAATTAGCAAGATTTTAAATAAAAACAAAGTTCTAGCTCCAAAATTATATCAAGAGAATTATAAGAATAATTATATTGAAGTTGAGGATTTTGGAAATAAAACAATTTTTCAAATTTTAAAGAAAAGTAAAAATAAAAAATTATTATATTTTAAAGATATAATAAAATTGCTTAATCAAATACAGTCAATAAAAGATAAAAAGATAAGAAATTTTAGAAATAAATATTATCGAATACCTGATTATAAAAATGAAATATTAATTCAGGAGGCTAATTTATTTTGTGAGTGGTATGTGAAAAAAAATTTGTCAAAAAATAATAGACAAGACTTTAATAAAAAGTTTAAAAAAATAATTAAAACTTTATCTTTATGTCTTAAGATGAAAAAAAATGTATTTGTACACAGGGATTTTCATGTATCAAATTTAATGCTTGTTAATAACAGAATAGGTGTAATTGATAGTCAAGATGCTTTGATAGGAAATAGAGCTTATGATTTAGCTTCTCTAGTCGATGATGTAAGATTAAAAACCTCAAAAGTTCTTAAAAAAAAGATCTTTAATTTTTATATAGGTACTCAAAAAAAAATTGATAAAAAAAAAATAAAAAATGATTTTGAAATTTTATCTATTTTAAGAAACCTGAAAATAATTGGAATATTTACACGTCTAGCAATCCGAGATAAAAAAAAGGGTTATTTAAAATTAATACCATATGCGTGGGAATTGATTTCTTTAAGAATTAATGAAAATGAAATTTTCTTAGATTTAAAAAAATTACTAAATGATAATTTTAAAAAAAATTTATGAAAATTAATAACGCTTTTATTCTCTGCGCTGGATTCGGCAAAAGACTAAATCCTTTAACACTTGAAAAACCCAAACCATTACTTCAAGTCAAAAATCAAACAATTTTAGAGGATTGTATTAATACTGTAATAAAACTGAAAGTCGAAAATATTTTTTTAAATACTTTTTATTTAAGTGAGCAAATTATTGACTTTTTTAAAAATAAAAATTTTTCAGTAAAAATAAAAATTATAGAGGACGGTAAAGAAATTTTAGATACTGGTGGAGGAATTTTAAATTTGATCAACCACTCAGATTGTGAAGATTTTTTTGTTTTTAATCCTGATACTATTTGGAATGAAAATCATGTGAGTGAAATTAATGATATGCAAAAATATTATTTTCAAAATAAATTAAATAATATTCTTTTATTAGTTAATAAAAAACTAAGTTTTGATAATAACCTAAAGGGTGATTTTGATTTAGAAGATAATATAATTAAACAAAGTTTTGAAAAAAACTTTATATATACTGGTTGTCAAATTTTGAATAAAAACTTATTTAATGAATATGAAGTAGAAAACTTCTCAGTTGCTGAAATTTGGAATAAATTATTAATGAAACAACAGTTAAATGGATTTGAGAGCACCAATAAATTTCACCATTTAACGAACTTAGAAATTTTTAAAAAACTAAAAGGCTCTTAGATCTCTCTTTATCTAGATATTTACATTCATTTATTTTCAAATTTTCACCAAAATTGATTATTAAGGGATTTCCTGTCGGAATTTCTAAACTTGTGATTTGATTGTTATCTAAATTGAACAGATATTTACATAAAGCTCTTATGGAGTTTCCGTGTGCTGTAATTAATATATTTTTATTTATTAGTTTAGGCTGTATTTCCTTTTTGAAATACTCCAAAACTCTGTTGTATGTATCTTTTAAAGATTCAGTGTCAGGAACGAGCTCTTTGGGTATTTTCTCATATGTTTTAATATTTAGTGGATGATAAGAGCTTTCTCTACTTAGTTTTCCAGGTTTTATATCCCAAGATCTTCGAAATTCAAAAACTTTATCCTCACCAATTTTTTTTGCAGTCTCAATTTTATTCAACCCTGTAAGCTCACCATAGTGTCTTTCGTTTAGTTGCCACGCTCTTATAAAATTCTTTTCCGATTTTAATACTTTTTGTATTATTTTAAGAGTATGGTTTGCCCTCACTTGAAATGAGGAATAATAAAAATCTATATTTATATTTTGATTTTTGATAAGCAAACCAGCTTTTTCAGCTTCTATTTTACCTTGATCTGTGAGATCTACATCAACCCAACCAGTGAATCTTTTTTCAAGATTCCAAATACTCTGACCATGTCTTACTAATATCAAAAAACTCATCTTGTCATATCTAAAAATTATTTATAAAAAAAATCATTTAACTAAATGTCAAAATTTTTTTCTACATATAAAGTAATATTTTATTTAATTAATATCCTTTTAATTATTTTATATCTATATCCTGGAAGTCTACTAGGCTGGATAATTTATGACAATAAAAGTATACAACCTCAAATAACACCAGATTTTGTTATATCATCAAATCATTTTTATGTATTTGTATTAATTTCAATTATTGGTTTTTTAACTTTTGCTAATTCCAAGAAAAATATCTTATTACTACTATATTTAATTTTTCTTTCTATCACGCTTGAAATTTTTCACTTATTTATACCTGAAAGAACTTTTCAATGGTCTGATTTATTTGGAAATTTATTGGGCGTTATTGTTGTAATTCTTCTTAATAATTTTATAAATAAATATGGTAGATTTAAAAAATAAATTATTAATTTTTATTTATTTTTTTACAATCGGCTGCTCATCAATTCCATCAAACACTTCTAACAGTTGCTCAATTTTTAGTGAAAGATATCTATGGTATAAACATACAAAAAAAGTTGAACAAAAGTGGGGTACACCTATCTATATTCAATTAGCGATAATAAAAATGGAGTCTGATTTTGATTGGCTTGCTAAACCGGCAAGACAAAAAATTTTTAAAGTGATACCTTATAAACGTCCTTCTAGTTCTTTTGGTTATTCGCAAGCAGTTAAAGGAACTTGGGAGCAATATAAAAAAGAAACTGGTAATAAATTAGCAACAAGAGCAAGATTTAAAGACAGTGTTGACTTCATTGGATGGTATACAAATAAATCAGAAAATATCTTAAAGATATCAAAGAAAGATGCATTCAAACAGTATCTTGCATATCACGAAGGATGGGGAAATTATAAAAATTATAAGAAAAATAAAAAAGTAATTGGATTAGCTAAAAAAGTTGAGAGACAATCTAATAAATACAGAAATCAATTATTGAAATGTAAAAGTAAATTAAATAGAAAAAAATATATTATTTTTTAGACAATTCTTTTTTTAGTTCTAAGTCAACTATATCAATCCTTTTAGTATTTTTTGCTAATGCGAGATACATTGAAGGAGTGACATATAAAGTAAAGAAAGTTGAAATAATCATTCCTCCTAATATTGTAGTACCAACTGCTAATCTTGAACCCTCTCCTGCACCAGGGCCAAAATTTCCAATCACTAAAGGCATCATTGCAATCATCGTACTCAGTGATGTCATTATAATTGGTCTAAATCGAACAGCACACGCTTCTTTAACAGCTAATTCAATTGTTTTTCCACTAGACCTAATTTGGTTTGCGTAATCTACAATTAAAATACTATTCTTAGTCGAGATACCTATTAGTATAATTAATGCAATTTGAGAAAAAATATTTACTGAGCTATTTAAAAATAAAATAAACACTAATCCTCCAAAAATAGCCAAAGGCACTGTTAGGATTATTACAAATGGATGAATGAATGAGTTGAATGTTGCAGCCATAACTAGATAAGCAGTTAGTAAAGCTAAAGCAAAAATTATAAATAATTCATTACTTGTCTCTTTAATTTCCTCTGACTTTCCTTTCCAAGTAACTTGGTTTTCTGGTGCTATATCAACCATAACATTTTCGAAGTATTTAATTGCTTCTGTTAGTGTATACCCCTCATTAATATTTGCAGAAATAGTTACTGCTCGTTGTCTATTATATCTAGCAAGTTCTTTTGCTGAACCCTCTTCCTTAAAACTAACAAGATTTGCTAAAGATATTAATTTTCCATTTGTTTCAGAGCGAACAAATATTTTTGAAACACCTTCTTTATTTCTTCGATCAGATAAATATTGTTGAACAATTATTGGATATTCTTTGCCCAATTTATTAAAAGTCGTTATTTTTTTACCCCCGTAAAGTGTTTCAAGTGTTTCACCAATTGATTTAGTTGAGACACCTAGATCTTTGGCTTTATTTTTATTTATTATTAATTTTACCTCTGGTTTGTTTCGATTGTAATCAGACTCAATTCTTGAGAGATTTTTATTAGATCTGAGTGTTCGTATAACTTTTTTTTGTATCGCCTCAAGTTCCTCATAAGTATTTCCATAAATGACCATTTGAACTGGTTTATTGTAATTTGATACTCTTATAGATTGAGGAGATATAGGAAAAGCTAGGGCTTGGGGTAAAGTTACTATTTTCCCAATTGCTTCTCTAAGAACAACTTGTTGACCTTTTTTACGATTTTTCCAATCATCAAGGAGAGCGATTATTATAAAACTATTATATGAATTAGCTGAATTTCCAAATCCTGGAACACGCATTATAAATCTTGAATATGGACTATCCTCAGCTTGTAGCAAAGGAATAAGTCTTGCCTCTACTTTTTGGGCTTGCTCTTGAGTATATTCAAAAGAACTTCCTTCATCAGTTGAGCCAATTATTAGATATGCTCCCCGATCCTCCATAGGTAAAAGTTCCTTTTTTGAGAAACTAAATAAAAGCACTGAAGTAATTATTATAAAAATGATAAAAAAACTTACACTTTTAGTTTTATTAATAACACCAACTAAAGTTTCCTCATAAAATTTTGCAAAGTTGGAAAAAATTTTTTCAAATTTTTGAATAAAAATTTTTTTTGATTTTTTTTTGTATAAAAATTTACTTGCAAGCATTGGTGACAAAGTTAACGCAACAAAAGAAGAAACTACAATTGAAAAAGATAATGCAATCGCTGTTTCTCTAAATAATGTTCCAGAAATTCCCTCAATAAATATTAATGGTAAGAAAACTGCTACTAGAATTAGTGTCGTAGCAATGATAGCAAAAGAAATTTGTTTAGAGCCTTTATAAGCTGCAACGAGTGGGGTCTCACCATTCTCTATTCGTCTGTATATTGCATCTGTCATAATTACTGAGTCGTCTGTGATTATACCAATCGCTAAAATAAAACTTAAAAGAACAAAAATATTAATAGAAAGACCAAATATGTATAAGCCTAGAAAGGATGCAATTAAACTCACGGGTAGTGCAATAGCAGGTACGATGACTGCCTTTAAATTCCCTAAAAATAAATAAATTATCAATACAACTAAGATAAACGCAATGACCAAAGTTTTATATACTTCTTCAATTGCAGCCTCAACATAGTTAGCTCTATTAAACGAAACCCTTAAATCTAATTCCTCTGGCAAAGATTTTTTTACTTCAACAATTTTTTTTTTGATATCATTTGAAAGTTCTACCGTTGACGCACCACTTCTTGCATAGATACCTATTCCTACGGTTTTCAAATTTATTTGATCTTTAGTTTGAGCTTTAAAAAGAGTTTTCTCTGATACTGGACCGAATTCAACGTTTGCTACGTCTGATAACTGAATTACACGATTACTAGTTTTTTTGATGGGTATTTGCTTTATAGTTTCAATATCGTTGTATGATTTATCTAGATTAAGTGTTAAGTCGATATTATCTGCTTCTAACGTTCCTGCAGGCAAACTTACATTTTCTCCACGAATTGCAAATTCAACTTCTTTAATGGTTAAATCGTTAGCTGCAAGTTTAATAGGATCAATCCAAACTCTAATGCTTAATTCTCGTAATCCACCAACCCTTATTCTTCCAACATTTTTAACACTTGAAAATTGGTCTACAAGATATCTCTCCGCGTAATCTCCTAACTCAAGGTCGCTCCATGAAGATGAGGATAATGACAGCCACATTGTTGTTGTAAAGCCTGCAGCTCGTTTAAGTATTTGCGGTGGATCTGACTCGGTTGGCAAGTTATCCACAACTCTTGCAACTCTTTCTCTTATATCATTGGCAGCATTATCTAGATCAATGCTCGTATCAAACTCGACATTAATTGTACTTCTTCCATTTTCGGATTTCGAATCTATATTTTTTATACCCTCTGCCCCACCAATAACATCTTCAACAACTTGTGTAACTTCTTGATCCACTATTGAAGCTGATGCAGACTTGTAGTCTACTTGAACTTGAACAACAGGTGGTTGAATTCCATTGGGTAATTCTCTGACGGGCAATTTCCAAAAGACAAATAAACCAAATATGATCAGTATTAGGGACATAACCCAAGATACCGTCGGTCTTTTAATACTTAATTCAGTAATAAACATTATTTATTAATAGGTTTTATTTTTCCACGAGGCCTTACCTTTTTTAGACCCTCAGCTACAATTATATCACCCACAATTAAGCCTGAAATTATTTCAATGTTACTATCGCCTCTAAGGCCAGTTTTTACCTCAGTTTTATTTGCAATATTTTCTGCATTAATTTTATAAACATATGATTTATCGCCCTCTATCATCACACTTGTATCAGGTACACTTAAAGAATTTCTCAAATCAAATTTTACTCTTACCTCTAAAAGTGAACCTGAAATTAATTCTAAATTTTCGTTTTTCACTTTTATTCTTGATAACAAACTTCTGGTGTCAGCATTTATTCTGCTTGAAACAAAATCTATTTCACCTGAAAAAGTTTTATCTTTAAAACTAGATAAGGTAACTTCGACTGGAAGACCTTTTTTTATAAATGAAGAGTAACTTTCTGGAATTTTAATATCTGAGTAAATTATTGAGTTATCATCAAGTGTAATGATAAATATGTTATTTGAAACAAGAATGTCCTCAGTCAAACCTGTGTAGCCAAGAACCCCACTAAATGGAGCCAATATATCCCCGCTTTTTAATTTAATTAAAACATCTCCTTTTTTAACAAAATTCTTAAGTTTTAAATCCTCAAAAATATCATCTTTTTTAATCTTAAAAGTTTTTGATTTTTTTGAAATTGCTGTACCGTAAGTTTCTATTTGTTCAGAGAATTCTTTTTCAATGACCTCAGTTACAATTATTCCTGGCGGTGGTCTTTTACTGAATTTTTTTTTAAAATGATTTCCAATCATGGATCTTCCAACAATTACAATTGCAATTATTAAAAAAAACACAAATATTATTGAAATTGTTTTCGTAGATCTTTTCATATTAAATTTAAATTAATCCGTATTCGGCCCAAGAGCCATCATATATACAAGGAAGATATTTATCATTAATTAAAGAATAAGCTAGTGCCAAAACACACGCTGTAACACCAGAACCACATGAAAAAACAATCTTTTTTTGCTCTAAATTTTCAATGCTTGTTTTAAAAATTTCTTTAAGCTGATCTTTATTTTTGAAAGTTTTATCGTCATTTAGACAGTCATTAAACGGTATACAAAAAGAGTTTTTTATACATCCGCTTCTAAGACCTTTTCTGGGTTCAGGGATTTTACCTTCAAATCTTTCTCTACTTCGAGCATCAATTAATGTGAATATTTTTTCGTCTATATTTTGATCAATTGCTTGTTTACTCTTAACAAGATCTTTTCTCTCGCTACCTTTATAGTCTGATTTATCTATATTTGAAATTTCATCAGTTACTTTCTTTTTTTCTTTAAGCCATTTCCTCAAACCACCATTTAAAACATTTATTAATTTTGGATCATGTCCATAATAGATAAAATTAAACCAACCACGACATGAGCTTAAAACATCTGAATTATCATAAATGACTATTTCATCATTTTTTTTTATTCCCATATTTGAAACAATTTTATCCCAACTCATTTGGTCAATTAACATGTGTGGTAAGGTAGTATCTTTTCTTGAATTTTCATCTATATCGAAAAAAATTGCGTTAGGTATATGAAGAGATTTATATTCCTCAAATCCACTTCTCTGTGTTTGAGGCATATGCCAAGAGCAGTCAATAATTTTTACCTTAGTAAGGTTTTTTTCTAACCAATCAGTTTCAACTAAAGACATGTTATCGTTTTTCCAAGTATTTTTGATGATATTCCTCAGCTGGACAGTAATTTTTTAATAAAGATATTTTTGTTACAACTTTACCTGATAGACGTTCGTTCACTTCGTTTAATACCTTCTCAGCAATCATTTTTTGATTGTCATTCAGATAAAATATTTCACTTCTATACTGAGTTCCAAAATCTGGTCCTTGAGAATTTAAAGTAGTTGGATCATGAATTTGAAAAAATATTTTTAAAATTTTTTCGTAAGAGATAGTTTTTTCATCAAAATCTAGCTTAACAACCTCAGCATGATTTGTATTGCCAGTGCAAACTTCTTTATACGTGGTGATAGAGCTATTACCTCCACAGTAGCCAACTTCTGTTTTGATTATGCCATCTATTTTACTGAATTTAATTTCAGGTCCCCAAAAACATCCAAGTGCTAAAACAGCTATTTCCATTGAATAAGATTTAATTTAATTTACAAATTATTCATATGCTAAGTAAAAATCAATTGGGATTTTTGTACATGTTTTTATCCATTTGTGCATTTTCTTTAATGGATTTAATTGTAAAGTGGTCTGTAGATTATCCTATTGGACAGGTTTTGTTTTTTAGAGGTTTTTTTGGAATAATCTTTTATTTTTTTATAATTCCAAAAGAAAGATTTCATAATTTTTACAAAACTCAACGACCAGGATTACATGCTTTAAGATGTGGTTCAGGATTAATAGCTTTAATTGCAATATTTATTGCTTTAAGGCAGCTGCCATTAGCAACTGTTGTAAGCATTTCTTTTGCTGCTCCAATATTTACAACAATATTATCTATTTTTCTATTAAATGAAAAAGTTGGAATTTTTAGGTGGTTAGCAGTGATCATAGGCTTTGTTGGAATTCTTATAATTACAGAACCTGGGATCACTGAATTAAATATTTATTATATTTTTCCAATCATATTTTGTTTAGGTCTATCCTATGTAGCCATAACTATTAGGCAATTGTCAACAACTGAACCAGTGTGGTTAATTTCTTTTTATTTTTCCTTAGCAATTACATTATTAAGTTTTTTAACTATCCCTCAAGGCTGGGTTATGCCTACTTTAAATCATTTCATACTCTTATCTATGATTGGTATTTTTGGAGGTGTTGCAAACTTGTGGTTAAGTCAATCTTATAAATTTTCAGAGGTTTCTTTAGTAACTCCCCTCAAATATTTGGCTTTAGTTTTCGCTATTATATTTGGATATTTTATTTGGGATGAGATACCCACTTTTAAAACTTTAATGGGGGCTTTATTAGTAATTGTTTCAACGCTTATAATTTTTAGAAGGGAGATTTATAAGAAAAAAATTATAACATCTAGGCCAATTAATGAATAAAGTACCTAAATATTGGAATAAGGCAAAAAAATATTTATCTAAAAAAGATCAAACTCTTTCTAATTTAATCAAAAGTTATGAAAGTCCCTCAGAAACTATTTTAACTTCAAGGCGAGATATTTTTTTCTCGTTATGCAAAAGTATAATTGGACAACAAATAAGTGTTGCAGCAGCGAATTCTGTTTTTTTAAAATTTAAAAAAAAATGTAAAAATAAAATTAATGCAAAAACAGTATCCAGAATGACTTTTGCTCAATTGAAAAGTTGTGGACTAAGTAGACAGAAAGTATTAGGTATAAAAAGTTTAGCGAAGCAAACAATAGAAAAAACTTTTAATCCTAAATTGATTATTAAAATGACAGATGAGGAAGCTATAAATTATTTATCACAATTAAGACAAATAGGGAGATGGTCAGCTGAAATGATTTTATTATTTACATACAATAGATCCAATATTTGGCCAGTTCAGGATATCGGCCTTCTAAGAGCTATTTCAAAAAATTATAATAAAAAATATTTACCACCTGATAAATTTGTATCATTATTAAAAAAAAGGTTCAGTCCTTATTGTTCTGTGGCCACGTGGTATTTATGGAGAAGTATTGACCCTGAGCCTATTCAATATTGAATCCCTCTACGACTTGCATATGTCTTTTTGTAGTTTTTTTTGCTATCTCCCAGCTGTCTTGATATTCTTTTGATGAGTGGCATTCTAATGCTTTTGCATAACTTGGAAATTCCCACACAACTGTCCTACTAAAATCATCACCATCAAAAGTTTCGTGTTTGCCACCTCTAATTAATGGCACACCACCATAACTTTTGATAACTGGTGTAGCTAACTCCGAATATTTTTTCAGATTTTCGTGATTATCTATTTTAAAATATAAACTAACCCAATACCCTTTTTTCATTATGCTAGCCACTTATCATATTTAGTCTTATTTTCACTGATATATCTTGGTAATTCACTTAAATTTATTATCTCTAATTTGACACCTTTTGAAAACTGATTTTCTCTTTTATCTGATGAGAGATTATAGACAGATTCTCTATTTTTGATTCTTTTCTCAATATTTTCTATTCCTATAGGATTAAGGTCATATTCTCTATGATGAGTGTACGATTGTAGCTTTTGTTCAATCAATTCTGGAGTGTTTAAATAAGAAAAATGCCAGCCGCCGTTTTTAACAAAGATTATATTAGTATATTTAAGTTTTGAAAAAAATGTATCTACCCTCCATTTTGGATAAATTTTAGGCTTGATATCTCTAAGCCATTGAGGTGATACGAGATTTTTCTTTTTACAAGCTCTTGATCCTACCCAATTATAATCTTTTTGAAAAAGATTAAATTTGTAATAACACATTTTTTGATTAAAAAAAATTAAGTTATCTTTAATTTCCTGAATATTAATTTTTCTTAAATTTGGTATTTCATCAATGTCAGAAATAATAATTACGTCATCATTGTCAGCTTCATTAATTCCTTTTGATATATAATTTCTTTGAAAGTTATCTCTTTTATAACCATTTAAGATATACTTTCTAGATTTTTCTTTATCTGTATCTTTATCGTTTATCTCTTCTATATTTGCTGGTTGTTCCTCAGATATAAAATATTCAATTTTATTTTTAAATTTTGAAAAGTTGTTTATATTAAAATTTAATTTTTTTTTTTGACCTCTATGGTTAAAAGTGCTCTCAACAATTATAAATTTATCAACAAATTGATTTAGGTAATTTAATCTTAGATCTAGTATTACATCCTCATTATAATACATAAAACAGTCAAAAATTTGCATATTTAGGTTCTTAATGATTATTAAAATTGATGTAAAGTTTTAAATAATT
Organism: uncultured Pelagibacteraceae bacterium; assembly: GCA_902573465.1. Lineage (GTDB taxonomy): Bacteria > Pseudomonadota > Alphaproteobacteria > Pelagibacterales > Pelagibacteraceae > Pelagibacter. The sequence continues at coordinate 11,104 of CACGJX010000005.1, read as the reverse complement.
TGTTAAGAAATACCGATGAAAAAAATCGTTATAACCGGTGGTTTAGGTTACATTGGTACAGAATTATGTAAGATATACTCAGGGTACAGTTGGAATGATAAAATCACTGTAATTGATAATAGATTCATTTCTGAGAGAGTAAATCAAATTAGAAATTGGAACATGAATTTTGTCCATGGTGACATTTTGGATAAAGAGCTCATAAATGAATATTGTAAAGACGCAGATATCGTTCATCATCTGGCAGGCATAACTGACGTACCACGGGTAAAAAGTGAGAGCAATGCTGAAAAAGAGGAATTAATAAGAAAAGTAGCTGAAGAGGGGACACAGAATATTTTAGACGTTATTAGTGATGAATGTAAAATTATCATGCCATCTTCACATGTAGTATATGAGGGATTAAATAATATAAAGAAAAATATTAAAGAGGATGAAGAAACTTGCCCAATTCTGTCATACGGTAAATCAAAAAATATTAATGAAAACCAACTAAAAATTTCAGGAAAGAACTTTATTATTTTAAGGCTTGGATCTGTTTACGGTTACTCAACAGATACTGCTAGAATAGATATTATGGCAAATTTTTTTGCTAAAACTGCATCACAAAATGGAACACTCAGACTTTTTGCAGGTGGAAAACAAATTAAAAGTTTAGTTCCTCTTATAGATGTAGCTAGATGTTTTAAATTTATGGAGGAAAAAAAAGATATTAATTATGAATTATTTAACCTCACAAAAGATACTGTAACTGTAAAAGAAGTTGCTGAAATATGTAAAAAATATAATCCAAGAGTTGTTCTTAGAGAAACAAATGATGAAATACCTAATTTAGGTTTTTCTTTATCAAATAAGAAAATTTTAAAAACAGGTTTCAAATTTTTATACGCATTAGATGAGAGTATTAAAGAAATGATGACTAAATGGTCAAAACAAAAAATAATTAAGGATCTTGAACATGTTAGAGATGGAGATAATGAATACATTGATAGCAGGGGAAAAATAAGTAATCATGAACTGACCGAACCAATAAATATGATTGGCTTAATTGACTCAAAAAAAGGCACCATAAGAGCTAATCACTATCATCCTCAACAAGAACAAAAATGCCTATTTACTAAAGGGCAAATTATTGAAATTTATCAAGATATTCTTAACCCTAATTCACCTAAGATTACTCAAGTAGTAAATGAAGGACAGTTGTCAATTATTAAACCCAATGTAGCGCATACTATGGTTTTTACTAAAGATACAACTTTTTTAAATTTAGTTAGGGGAGAAAGAGAGCATGAAAACTATGGTGTAACTCACACGATTAAACATTTATTCGTTGATGAGAAGGAAAAAGATTTACTGTTAAAATATTATAAGTTTGAATGTAGATCATGTGGAAATGAAAAGTTGAAGAGGGTTATTTCTTTAGGTTATCAACCATTAGCAAACAACTTATTAGATAAAAAAAATGAAAGCACAGAGCTGTATCCTCTAGAAGTAAATTACTGCGAAAAATGCCATAACTGTCAATTATCAATTTCTGTTGATCCCAAAAAGATGTTCTCAAATTATCTTTATACATCTTCAACATCTAAAATTTTTAGGAATCATTTTATTAATGCTGCTAAACAGTATGTAAAAGAATTTAAACTTAAACCAAAAACCTCATACATAATAGATATTGGTAGTAATGACGGTGTTGCACTGAAGCCCTTTAAAGATTTAAGATTTAAAAATATTTTAGGAATCGAACCTGCAAAAAATCTTTCTAAATTGGCTAATAAAAATAATATTAAAACATTTAATGGTTTTCTTGAAAAAAAGAATCTAAAGAAAATCAAAAAAAATGCTGACTTAATTTTAGCCTCAAACGTTTTCGCTCATTCTGATAATCTTAAAGAAATGGCAGAATGTATGATAAAATTATTGAAAAAAGATGGCACTATTGTAATCGAAGTTCAATATTTACTAAACACTCTTAAAGACTTAACATTTGATAACATTTATCATGAGCACTATAATTATTGGTCTTTAACTTCACTTATAAATTTTTTTAAACAGTTTAATTTAACAATATTCAAAGCTCAAAGAATAAATACTCATGGTGGTTCAATAAGAATTTATTTAAAAAAAAAGAAAATTAAAATTGAAAAAAGTGTAAAATCGCTTGTAAAAGAGGAGGAGGATTTTGGCATTAAAAAATTCAGCACATATCAAAAATTTTCTAATCAAATTTATAATATAAGAAAAAATGTTATTAATAATTTGATGAGATTAAAAAAAAATAATAACCAAATAATTGGTTATGGCGCTCCAGCAAAAGCAACAACTGCTTTAAATTTTTATGGTGTAACAAATCAAATTGATTTTATTATTGAGGATAACAAATTAAAGCATGGTAAATTTGTTCCCGGTGTAAAAATTCCAATATTCTCAAAGGCAAAATTGAAAAAAAAAGTATCAAAAATTTTGGTATTAGCTTGGAATTTTTATGATGATATAAAAAAAAATAACTCTAATTTATCAGAAGATTTTATTAACATTAAAGATTTAGAAAAATAGATTTAAATAATGTCAAAAAAAATGATAGTAGGCTGGGAAGAATACAAAAAGATTATTGAGAAATTAGCAGTTGAAGTTCACAAAAACTACGAGCCAACTGTTTTAATCGGGATCATGAGGGGTGCAGCTCCTATAATTGATATCTTATCAAGAATCCTAAAATTACCAATAGCTTACATAGTCATTCAAAGTTATTCAGGAAAAGGTCTGGAAGATCAGCAGGGTCAACTGATGTTTGCAAGGGAGATAAGTTCTTTAGCAGACAAAAAAGATTTCAATAAAGTTTTATTAATTGATGATTTATCTGATACTGGATTAACGTTAAACAAAAGTATTGAGTGGTTAAAAAATTATGGTCCAACAAAAGATTATATTAAAGAAGTAAAAACAGCTTGCTTATGGAAAAAAAAATCATCTAAATTTGAGCCAGATTTTTGTCCTATAAGATTGGACTCAGATCCATGGATTGTTCAGCCAACAGAGCATTATGAAGAATTATCTATTGAAGAATTAATTGAGAGAAATTAATAGGGCTAGATAAAATCTAGCCCTATATAAATTTTAAGCGACTGCGAAGCTTACAACACTTAGTATTGCAATTACCCATATTGCTGGCGAAGTAGTTGAAAATTTACCAGTGAATATTTTTATAAGGGCATAAGATACAAATGCTAGAGCAATACCATTACTTATACTATAAGTTAGCGGCATTGAAATCATTGCAAGTATTGCTGGGGCAGACTCAGATACGTCATTCCACTCTATATCGGTAATATTTCTTATAAAAAGAACAGAAACAAAAAGTAGAGCTGCACCATCAATTTGTTTTGGTAAGCTTGTTGCTAATGGGGCAAAAAATATACAAGCTAAAAATAGTATACCGATTACTAATGAAGTCATTCCAGTTTTTCCACCAGCTTTAACACCAGCGCCAGACTCCACGTAGCTAGTTACAGTTGTTGTTCCCATAACTGCTCCTGCAACAGTACTAACACTGTCAGATAACATAGCTTTATTTATATCCTGAACTTTACCGTCTTTGCCTACTTTACCGGCTACATTTGCTACTGAAGTTAAAGTTCCTGCAGTATCAAAGAAATCGATAAACAGTAGAGTAAAAATTACTGTAGACATACCTGCTGTCATTGCAGCCGATAAATCAAAGTCAAAAAGATATGTCATAGATGGTGGTGCACTTGCAATACCATTAAATTTTGCAAGACCAGTAGCCCAAGCTATAACACTGAATACTAGTATACCTATTATGATATTACCTTTTACATTCATTTTATCTAAAACAATTATTGCTATAAATGTTGCACAACCTAATAAAACTAAAGGATCGCTCAAGTTACCAAGTTGAACAAGAGTGACAGGGTTATCAACCACTACTTCCATAATTTGCAAACCAATTATTGCTAAGAATAATCCAATCCCAGCACCTATTCCAAGTTTAAGACTTTTTGGTATTGAATTTATTAACCAAGCCCTGATTGGTGTTAAAGAAATAATTAAAAATAACACACCGGCTACTAATACAGCTCCTAAAGCCTCTTGAGGTGTGTATCCCATTCCAGCACATACACCGAATGCAACGAAAGCATTTATTCCCATACCCGGGGCAAGTCCTATTGGCCAAGTTTTTCCGTAAAAAGCCATAATAAAACAAGCTAATGCTGTCGCTAAAATTGTTGCAGTATAAACTGCACCAAAATCAAAAAATCCTTTTTCAGGTCCAGCAAATTCTCCAGATAATATAAACGGATTTAAAAACATGATATAAGCCATAGTCAAAAACGTAGTTGTTCCTGCTATTACTTCAGTTTTAAAGTCAGTTTTATGTTTTTTATAATCAAAATATTTATCAAGCATTTATCCTCCTAATCTCTGATAAATATTTGATTCTTCAAATTAATACTCTTCAAAACTGGTTTTTATTAACAATTTTCAACTCAGAAGTTTATATTTATGCCATAATTTGCTTGTAAAATTAAATAATGAAAAATTTAAACTTTTTCTTAATAAATTTTATCGTGCTCGTTCTATTGACAGGTTGTCAGACTATAAAACAAAAAACGGATGCAATCGTAGAAAAAGAAAATAAAAAATTGAGCACATTCATAGGCAAATCTTCTCAAGATTTAAAAATTAGTTTGGGCAGCCCAGATGAAGACTTTAAAAATGAAAAAGGAAATTTAGTTTTAGTTTATAACACCAAAAAATATGGAATTCCTTGTGAAAGAAGATTTGAGGTAAATACAAAATCTATTGTTATTGGATTTGTTTCTAACGGTTGCTTTTGATTACCTGCGGAGATATTATCTCCGCAAGTAAGGTATACTTATTTAATTTCTATAAGTTTTCTTTTTTTATGCTCTGGAACAATTCTTTCACAAGATATTGTTAAAAGACCATCTTTTAACTCAGCACCATTAACTTTTACATCATCAGCTATAGTAAATGATCTGGCAAATTGTCTTTGAGAAATACCTTTGTGAATTATTTCTCCATCAGCATTATTATTTTCAGATTTATTAACTTGTTTAGTTCTTACAGTTAATAAATTATCTTCAAACTCAACTTCAACATCGTTTTTATTAAAACCAGCTAAAGCAACCTCGATTGCATAATTATCCTTACCAGTTTTTCTGATGTTATAAGGTGGGTAGTTTGACTGCATAGTCAAAGAACCATTACCAAGCATATTTTCGAATTGGTCAAACATATCGTCAAAACCAATTGAAAAAGGTCTTAGTGAGTTAAATATAGATAAATCCTTACTTGTCATAATATCCTCCTTTGTTAAGCAAGTTTATTTATTGTTAGCCCCATTAGGCGACCAACAAGATTTATATGGGAGCTATTTTGTTTTTTTCAAGATATTAAATTTTAATTTTTTCTGAGATCTTTAATATAAATGCATAGTCAAAAGCTATCTCCTCAATAGCACCATCTCTACCTGACTTACCGCCGTGGCCCGCATTCATTTCAGTTTTCAATAACAGCAAATTATTATCTGTTTTTAAATCTCTAAGTTTGGCTGTAAATTTTGCTGGTTCATCAAATAATACTCTATTATCACTTAAACTTGTTGTAATTAATATGTGAGGATAATCCATTTTTTTAATGTTGTTATATGGAGCATAAGAATAAATATAATCAAAATGGTCTTTTTTATCTTTTGCATTTCCGAATTCATCAAATTCTCCAACAGTAAGAGGCAAAGAATGATCCAAGTTAGTTGTTAAAGAGTCAACGAATGGAACAGCCATAACAATTCCAAGAAATAATTCCGGGGATTGATTAACTACTGCTCCCATTAATAAACCACCAGCCGATCCACCCATACCAATAATTTTTCCTTTCGATGAATATCCTTTTTCAATCAAAAACTTTGCTACGTGTATATAATCTTCGAATGTATTTTTTTTATTAAGAAGTTTTCCTTCTTTCCACCATTTCATTCCTTTTTCCATTCCCCCTCTAATATGTGCAGTTACCCAAATAATATCTCTGTCAATTAAACTCAATCTAGTTGAGGAAAAATCTGGAGTCATTGAACTTCCATATGACCCATAGCCATATAAAAGTAAATTTGCTGACCCATCAATTTTTGTTTTTTTGTGCCTGGTAATTGTAAGTGGAACTAATCTTCCATCATGAGAAGGGCATTCTAGTCTTTCGACTATATAGTCATCTGGATTATGACCAGATGGGATTTCTTGTTCTTTTACTAATTTTTTTTCTTTTGTTTTTAAATTGTATAAATAAGTTTTACCCGGTGTTTTTGGGGATGAATATGACAAGTAAACTAAGTCAGTATTTTTATTTCTTTGTATCAATGAAACACCGGGCACAATCACAGATTCGTCAGTAAATTTTAATTCTTCCTCAATTCCTGTTTGTTTATTTCTTACAAATAATTTCCCCAATGCGTTTGACTTTTCCCCTCTGATAATCCAATCATTTAAAAATATTAATCCTCCAATTAAAACCTCTTCTTTAGCAGCTATATAAATTTCCCACTTTTGATTTGATAAATCATCACATCTTTCGATTTTGAAATCTTCTGCACCATTATTAGTATGACAATAAAAATACCCACCCCAAGAATTGACTGAATAAATTACACCCTTATTTCTTTTTATAATTAATTTTGGCTTTGGATTTTTTTCTGTTACCTCAAAGTAATATTGTTCGGAAGTATTATGATCTGATGTTGTTATAAAAAAATATTTTTCATCTGAACTCAAACTTATGCCCACAGTAAATGCTTCACTCTTCTCTTCAAAAATAAGCTCATCATCTTTGACCGATGATCCAATTTTGTGTCTAAATATTTTTCTTGGTCTGTGAAATTCATCAAGCTTTGAATAAAAAAAATACTGGTCGTCCAAACTAAAAGTAATACTTCCACTAGTTTCCTCTATTTTCTCAGTGACTAATTTTCCCGAGCTAATATTTCTTATGTAAATTGTATAATATTCAGATCCTTTTAAATCTAAAGAATAACCTAAAAGTTTGTCATTATAACTTACCTCTAAATCACCTACACCGAAATATTCAGTTTTTAATTTCTCTTTTTCTTCATCACCGTTCCAAAATTCTTCAACTGTATCACTCCCAATTTTCTTTCTTAGTTTTATCGAATAATTTCCTACTGCAGTTGTTTTAGTCCAATATTCATATTCTTTGTCTTTAAACTTTAATGATTCATCATCTAACTTTATTCTACCTTTAATTTCATCAAATAAGATTTTCTGATATTTTTTTGTGTCTTTTAAATTATGTTCTGTAAAATTATTTTCTTCTTCAAGATATTTCCTAACATCTGGAAGTAGCTTGGAGCTATCTTTTAAAACCTCAAGAATATTATCCTGATGGATCCAACTATAATTATCTTCCCACGTGGTATTGTGACAAGATTTAAGCTCTGGTTTTTTTTTAAGTTGTGGTATTTTCATTAAATCAAAAATATATGAATATCATAATTTATACAGTGGTTATATTAACCATTTTTTATTTTCTACTACGTTTAATAACCAACATTTCATCTAGGAAAATTTCAAAAGGCCTAAGATTTTTAATTATATTAGGATTAATTGTTTTAGCAGTCTTGTTTGCTATTGGTGGAAAATTTTTATTAACCTTACCTCTTACTTTGGCAAGTTTAGCTTTATTAAAATTAAAAGGTTTATCTATTTTCCAATTAATTTCTCTTTTTAGACTTATTCAAACATTAAGAAGATCTGGTCGCTTTTCTTTTAACCAAGCAGGTACCAATAACGTTTCGTCTATATCAGTTTCAGAGGCCTACAAAATTTTAAATTTAGATATGAATAAAAAAGTTACCAAAGAGGATGTTAATAAAGCATATATAAAAATTCAAAAAAAAATTCATCCTGATATTTCTCCTGAAACCTCAAGATTATCCTCAATTGTTAATGAGGCTAAAGATATTGTGCTAAACGATATTTCTTAAGCAATAATTTCTAAAAATCTCCCAAAAATTTTTTGCGGATCAATTTTATCTTTACCTAAAGTATTATGTGTGACTGTGTTTTCTCCATCTGGAATTACCGGAAACATTTTTGAGCTATAATTTCCATAAATTAATGGAGTATCAGCCATTAAAGTAATCGTTTTGATACCTAAAGCTGAGGACAAATGACTAAAGCTCGAATCATTACAAATGGATACATTACAATTCTTGATTAAGGGTAAAATTTCTTTAATGGTTAAATTATCTAAACGAGTACAAAAATTTTTAAATTTAGATTGCAAAATTTCGTTTAATACTTCCTGTTCTTCATTTGTCCTACCTGTTGCAAGAAAAAATCTGCAATTTTTCATATTTGAAATCTTATCAATTACGCTTAAGAAAGTTTTTGCAGGAATTCTTTTTGTAGGTCCAGAACCACCTATGCCTAACAGAATATTTGTAGTATTTTTATCTATTTGAAATTTTTGTGCTGCTTTAGAAATTGAATCATTATCAATTTGTACTTCAGGATCCTCATTAATATCTAAATCTAAATTTTTTTTTAAAAATTTTTTAGGAGCCTCAACTATATGTTGTTTGTTTTTTGCGAACAATGGATATTGGTAAATTTGTGGAATACCAGATATCTTAGAAACTAAGTTAAATCTTAGAGATGAATTAAAAATAAAAATTTTATCAAATTTATATTTTTTTAAATCGTTTGCTAATTTAAAAATACCAAAAAAACCACCATGTCTATTATTTGTTTTATTATCTCTTTCTAGGGTAAGAATTTTATCAATATATTTTGTCTGGTGTAAATATTGATTGGCTTTAGAGTTTTCTTTTACCAATATACTAATTGGTGAATTAAATTTTTTGGACAAAGCCTTAATAAATGGTAAGAAAATTACGGTATCACCAATACCCATTCTGCTCTGAACTGCTAATATTTTCATATAGTATTTATAAACTTTACTGAGTATATTTTTATATAAATTTTTATTATGACAAAAATAAGTGGAATTTTTGCTGCTTCAATGTCAGTGCTTAACAATGATTTAAGCCTGAATGTTGAAAAAACAATAATGCATGCTGAGAAGCTTATCGATCAAGGTTGTCATGGCACGGTAATCTTTGGCAGCACAGGTCAGTCTCAATTAATACCTATTTCAGAAAAAATTGACTTACTTAACAATCTCTCAAAAAGCAAATATCAAGATAAACATATAATTGGCACAGGTCTGAACTCTTTAGGTGAAACAATAAATTTTATGAGGATAGCAATTTCATTGAATCTAAATAAATTTTTAATTATGCCTCCCGCTTATTATAGTTATGGTGATACAGAGGTTTTGGATTTTTATTCTAGAATAATTAATTCGGTGCCAGATTGTAAAATTATTCTTTATAATTTTGAAAAACTTAGCGGTTATAAATTTAGTTTGAAGTGTGTAGAGACACTTGTTAATAAATTTCCAAAACAAATAGTTGGGGTAAAAGATAGCTCTTACAATTTATACGAAAATATAAAACTTAAAGATTTTTCAATTTTACCTGGTTCAGAAATTAAATTGTTAAAAGGATTGGAATTAGGATGTTCTGGTATAATAACTGCAACATGCAACGTTACAGCAGAATTATCTAGGCAAGTTTATGATGATTTTTTTGCAGGAAAAAAACAATTATATAATGATAAGTTATGCGATGTGAGAAGCACCTTTGATAAATATAATCTAATTTCTGGTTTACATACTTTCTGTGCACAAAACGACAATATGTACAAAAATATTTTACCACCACTAAGTCTTTTAAATCAAAATGATGAAGAGGAATTAATGAATAGATTAAAAGATTTAAAATTTTATAACAAACCAACCCTGGCAGCATAAAATGCAATTAGCAAGATTTCTTAACAAAGTTTTTAAAAAAGGTGGTTTTGTATTAACTGATGCTAATTCAAAAGATTATATTATAGGACAACCAGACAATAACCCTATTAAATTAAAGATTTTAAATAAAAATCTTCATTATAAATTGTTATTTCATCCTGATTTATATTTTGGTGAAGCATATACTAACGGTGAAATTGTAATTGAAAACGGCACACTTACAGATTTTTTAGATCTTGCCTTAATGAATTTTGGAAGAGGAGAATTAAACTTTTTCAGTTATTTAATTAATAGATTAAGGGGATCATATAGATATTTAACTAACTTTAATTTTATTAAAAAATCCAAAATGAATGTATCTCACCATTATGATATTAAGGACGACTTGTATGACTTATTTTTAGATCCAAAGAGACAATATTCTTGTGCATATTTCAAAAACGAGAATGACAGTTTAGAAACAGCTCAAAATAATAAAATTCAACACATAATTAAAAAATTAAATATAAAACCCAATCAAAAAGTTTTAGATATTGGATGTGGCTGGGGTTCACTTGCCATCGATATAGCCAAAAGTGCTCAATGTGAAGTAACGGGTATTACTTTATCAGAGAACCAACTTAATTATTGTACCCAAAAAGCTAAAGAATTGAATTTAGAAAACCAAGTAAAGTTTAAACTAATGGATTACAGAGAGTTAAATGAAAAATTTGATAGAATTGTAAGTGTTGGGATGTTTGAACATGTTGGAAGGAAATTTTATAAAAAATTTTTTAAACAAATCGAAAAAATGTTGAAAGAGGATGGGGTTTCACTGATACACACCATTGGATCTGTAAATCCTCCAAGAGATCCTCATCCATGGATTACTAAATATATTTTTCCTGGTGGTTATACTCCAAGTTTAAGTGAAGTAACCAACCCTATTGAAAAAGCTGGCTTAATAGTAACAGATATTGAGGTTTTAAGGCTTCATTACGCACACACGTTGAGACATTGGAAAGAGAATTGCTTAAAAAATAAAGATAAAATTATCCAAATGTTTGATGAAAAATTTTTTAGAATGTGGGAGTTTTATCTTGCTGGTTGTGAAATGGCATTCAAGTGGGGAGATCAAGTTGTATATCAATTTCAACTTTCTAAAAATTATAGTTCAACACCTGTGACTAGAGAC
>CACGJX010000004.1 GCA_902573465.1 uncultured Pelagibacteraceae bacterium | reverse complement strand
GGTCTGAGTGCAATTTTTATGGCACTTTTATTTTTAACAATCTTTATTTTTAAAATTTTTTCAACTGGCTATTCAGCTTTTCAAAAAACATGGCTTATTGTTCCAGTAACTTTCGATGCTGAATTAATGATGTTAGACCAAAATCCTTCTAAAGAAGATTTACAGGACGCTGATTATTACGATATAGCATTAAAATCAATGGCTGATTTAGATCCAAACGCCAATGAAGATCAAGAAAATGAATTGAAGAGAATGGTGTCTTATTTTTTTGAAAAAGAAATTAAAAATGAACTTTTAAATGACCCTAATTTAATAGGAAAAACAAAGGAAGTTTATCTAACTGCTTCAGATGATTTAGACCAAGTCTTTAAAGGAAATTATCCAAGAGATTTACCTGAAGACCAAAGAAGAGTAAGCGATTATCAATTAAAAATTTTTGATCAACTTGTTGCAAATGGTAAGGTTGAAAGTAAATTTAATATAAGTTTTTTTACAAATGCTGACTCAAGAGAAGCTGAGCTAGCTGGAATAGCAAGTTCATTTATGGGCTCGATTTTTTCTATACTTGTTTGTTTAATGATAGCTTTTCCTGTTGCAGTTCTAGCTGCAATCTATCTTGAAGAATTTGCCCCTAAAAATAGATTTACTGATTTTATTGAAGTTAATATAAACAACTTAGCAGCGGTTCCATCTATAGTTTTTGGTCTATTAGGGTTAGGAGTTTTATTGGCTATATTTCATTTACCAAGGTCTACCCCATTAGTTGGAGGTATCACTTTGTCCTTAATGACTTTACCAACAATAATTATAGCTGCTAGAGCATCTTTAAAAGCAGTTCCACCAAGTATAAGAGAGGCAGCACTTGCTATGGGAGCAAGTCGAATGCAAACCACAATGCATCATACAGTTCCTCTTTCTATGCCTGGCACGTTATCAGGAACAATAATTGGTTTAGCTCAAGCTTTAGGAGAAACTGCACCCTTAATTTTAATTGGAATGGTTGCTTTTGTTAACACGATACCTGGATCACCCATGGATCCTGCTGCAAGCTTACCAGTTCAAATTTATATTTGGGCTGAAAGTGCTGAAAGGGGATTTGTAGAAAAAGTTTCGGCATGTATAATGGTCTTACTTGGCTTTTTAATAATAATGAATTTATTTGCCCAAATAATAAGACATAAGTTTGAGAAAAAATGGAGTTAAAATGATAAAGATTAAAGCAAAAGATGTTGATGTTTTTTATGGAAAAAAACAAGCGCTCTTTAATATAAGTTTAGATATTGAGGAAAATCAAGTAACGGCATTAATTGGTCCATCTGGTTGTGGTAAATCAACTTTCCTAAGATGTCTTAATAGAATGAATGATGTAATTGATATCTGTAGTGTTAAAGGAGAAATTTTAATTAATGATTTTAATATCAATGATAAAAGTTGTGATGTCGTAAGACTAAGAGAAAAAATTGGTATGGTTTTTCAAAAACCCAATCCTTTCCCAAAAACTTTATATGAAAATGTGTCTTACGGTCCAACAATTCATGGTATGGCTCAATCAAAACAAGAAATGGATGAAATTGTTGAAACTAGTTTGAAAAAGGCTGCACTATGGGAAGAGGTAAAAGATAGGTTGCATGAACCTGGAACTGGATTATCTGGAGGACAACAGCAAAGACTTTGTATTGCTAGAGCGATTTCTGTAAGACCTGAAGTTATATTAATGGATGAACCTTGTTCAGCATTAGATCCAATAGCAACAGCACAAATTGAAGAATTGATTGATGAGTTAAAAAAAGAGCACACAATAATAATTGTAACTCATTCTATGGCTCAAGCAGCACGTGTTTCTCAAAATACAGGTTTTTTTCATTTAGGTCAATTGATTGAACATGGATCTACTGATAAAATATTTAAGAATCCTGATAATAAAAAAACGCAAGATTATATAACAGGGAGGTTTGGATAATGTCTGAAGCACCACATACAGTCAAATCTTACGAAGAAGAACTAAAAAATCTTAATGCTAATATAATTAAAATGGGAAGTGCATGTGAAGATTCTTTAGGTAAAGCAATTCAAGCCATTACAACAAGAGATAATAATATTGCAGAAGCTGTTATTCAAGAAGATGAAAAAATAGATAAATATGAGACTTTAATTGAACAGCAAGTTGTGAATTTAATTGCTTTAAGACAACCTATGGCAATTGATTTAAGAGAGACAGTAACGGCTTTGAAAATGTCTTCAGATTTAGAAAGAATAGGTGATTTAGCAAAAAATATATCCAAGAGAACACTTTTGCTTAACGAAAATCTTCCAAAGAACTTGGTAGACTCATTGAATAGAGTATCTTCCAATGTTCAAAAACAATTAAAATCAACATTAGATGCTTATCTAGAAAGATCTGCGCCAATGGCAGTAAATGTTTGGGAAGGTGATGAGCAAATAGATGATCTAACAAATCTTTGTATGCAAGAAGTTATAAAATATCTTAAAGAAAATGAAAAAAATTTAGAAGATGGAACCCATTTATTGTTTGTAACTAAAAACATAGAGCGTATTGGTGATCATACTACAAATGTTGCAGAACAAGTTTATTATTTAGTTAAAGGCGAATATTTAGAAGGTGATAGACCCAAGGGAACAGAGCCAATTGTAACCGGAGAAAAATGATTTATGTCAGCTCATGTTTTCATAGCTGAAGATGAAACATCAATTGTTAGTTTGTTAAAGTACAATCTTGAAAAAGAAGGTTATAAAGTCAGTCATTCAGAAAATGGAGAAGATGCTCTTAAACAAATAAAATTAAAACAGCCAGATTTAATATTAATGGATTGGATGTTACCAGAATTATCTGGTGTTGAAATTTGTAAAAACTTAAAAAAAGATAATAAGTTTAATGATATTCCTGTCATTATGTTAACTGCAAAAGGGGAGGAAGAAGACAAATTAAAAGCATTTGATACAGGTGCAGATGATTATGTAACTAAACCTTTTAGTCAAAAAGAATTGAATGCTAGAATTAAATCTTTATTGAGAAGATCTAAACCTCAATCATCATCAGACATTGTAGAATTTACTGATTTAAAAATAGATCGGATTACAAAAAGAGTTTATAGAAAAGATAAAGAAATTACTTTGGGTCCAACTGAATTTAAACTCTTAGATTTTTTTATCAAAAATCCAAAAAGAGTTTATTCAAGAGAACAACTCTTAAACAATGTTTGGGGAGAAAATATATATGTTGAGTCTAGAACAGTTGATGTTCATATTAGAAGATTAAGACAAGCAATTAACATACAAAATACAAAACCTTTAATTAGAACAGTAAGATCAGCTGGTTATTCTTTAGAATCTTGAAGATCTTTGGGTCTTATAAATTTTTTTAATACTCCCTTTTTCTCAACTTCATTCCAGGATTTAATATCAAACTCAATTTTTGCAAATGCTGCTGTTGGGAATTTATAATTCATTAATTTAAAATTATTCGTATTATGATTTTTTGTAAGATTTCGTACTAAATTTTTCACTGATGGTTCATGGTTTATAATCAAAATTGATTTATATTCACTGGATATTTCTTTAATTTTTTTTACAATTGCATTCTCATCAACTAAATATAAATCTTTTGAAAAATTAACTTTTTTTGGTTTATTAATTTTCTTGGATAAAATTTGAAAAGTTTTTTTTGTTCTTTTTGATGATGAAATTAATGCATAATCAAATTCAAATTTTTTTTTAACAAAAAATTCACAAATCATTTTTGCATTTTTCTTGCCTCTTTTAGTAAGTGGTCTATCAAAATCATTAATACTTAAATCATCCCAACTAGATTTTGCGTGTCTCATGACGTATAATTGATACATAAAATCTAAATATATGACTGCTTTAAAAAAACAACATAAAGAAGAGTTGAAATCTAAATATATAAATAGAGAGCTTTCTTGGTTAAAATTCAACGATAGAGTACTTTTAGAGGCGCAAAATATCGAAAATCCTCTTTATGAAAGAGTAAAGTTTTTATCAATTGCTGGGTCTAATCTAGATGAATTTTTTATGGTCCGTGTAGCTGGGTTATATAGTCAAATAAAACAAGAAGTTGACTCACTAAGCTCTGATGGTTTGACACCTGAAGAGCAAATGGATGAGGTAGTGCTAGAAACTAAGAATCTATTAAAAAAACAGAACAAAATTTTTATTCAACTGATTATGGAATTAAAAAAAAATAATATCAATTTAGTTAAACCAGTTAATTTAAATACTAAGGATAAAAAAAAACTTTTAGAAATATTTAAAGAAGAGATTTACCCTTTATTAACACCATCAGCAATTGATCCTGCACATCCATTTCCATTTATAATCAATCAAGGAAGAGCAATTGTAATGAAGTTAAGAAAAAAAAATAAAAAAAGGATTTTAAACTCAATAATAGTAATACCAAAAGCATTATCTAGATTTATTGAAATTGAGTCTTCAAAAAATCATAAGAAATTTGTGATTCTAGATGATGTAATAAGTTTTTTTGCTAATGAAATTTTTCCAGATCATGATTTAGAAAAGAAAATGATTTTTAGAGTAATAAGAGACAGCGATGTAGAGATTCAAGAGGAAGCAGAAGATTTGGTTAGATCTTTTGAATTGGCTTTAAAAAGACGTAGAACGGGTGATATTGTTCGTTTAGAGGTTCTTGAAAATAGTGATAACGAATTGATAAGATTTATAACTAATAAATTAGATATAAATCCTGACTATATTTATGATGTTGCTGGCCTTGTTGGAATTCAAGATATAGATCAAATATGTAAAGTAAAAAATCCAAAATTAAGATTTAAACATTTTACACCTAGAGAAGTTGAAAGATTAAAAGAATATAATGATAATTTTTTTGAAACTATTAAAAAGAAAGATTTAGTTGTTCATCATCCTTTTGAAACATTTGACTCAGTAATTGAATTTTTAAACCAAGCAGCAAATGATAAAAAAGTTATAGCTATAAAACAAACTCTATATAGAACAACTCTAGACTCACCTATTGTTAAAGCTTTAATAACAGCTGCAGAAAACGGAAAAACAGTTACCGCTTTAATTGAAATTAAAGCTAGATTTGATGAGGAAGCTAATATTCAACTATCAAGAAGTTTAGAAAAAGTAGGTGTTCAAATTGTTTATGGTTTTGCTAAATACAAAACTCATGCAAAATCATCACTTGTTTTAAGAAGAGAACAGGGTAAAATACAAACTTATTTTCATTTAGGAACTGGCAATTATCACCCAGTAAATGCTAAAATTTACACTGATTTGTCTTTATTTAGTTGTGATAAGAAAATGGCATCAGATGTTGAAAAGTTTTTCAATTATGTAACAGGATACGCAAAACCAAAAAATTTAAATAAAATTTCTATTTCGCCAGTAAATATGAGGCAAACCTTAAATGAAAATATTGATGCTGAAATTAAAAATTCTAAAAATGGAAAATTTGCAGCTATTTGGGCAAAAATGAACTCTTTAGTAGATCCAGAAATTATTGATAAATTTTATGAAGCTTCGAATGCTGGTGTAAAAATTCATTTATTTGTAAGGGGTGTTTGTTGTTTAAGACCAGGAGTTAAAGATAGATCAGAAAACATAGTTGTAAAAAGTATCATAGGAAGATTTTTAGAGCATTCTAGAATTTACTGTTTTAGTAATGGTACAAAAAAAATGCCTAATAGAAATGCAAAAGTATATATTTCGTCAGCTGATTTAATGCCGAGAAATTTAAATCGAAGGGTAGAACTTCTAGTCCCAATTGAAAATGAGACTGTTCATGAACAGATCTTAGATCAAATAATGTTGGCAAATTATCTTGATACTAATCAGAGCTGGGAACTTGAAGCTGATGGCAATTATAAAAAAATTAAATATAGTAAGAGCGATTCCTTTTCAGCTCATGAATATTTTATGAATAATCCGAGCTTATCTGGAAGAGGTAAAGCTAAACTAAAAATGCAGCCTAAACAACTGCACTTAAGATTGATTAAAAGTGGAAGTAATTAAAAGTAAAAATAGTTTAAAATTAAAACAGGCAAGATTAGCTATAATTGACATTGGATCAAACTCTATAAGAATGCTAATTTATGAAGATTTCAGTTCTTCTCGTGTGCCTTTTTTTAATGAAAAAGCAGTTTGTGAACTTGGAAAAAATTTAGATAAATCCAAAAAACTTCACAGATCTGGTACCGAATATGCTTTAAAAGTTTTAAAAAGATTCTCTGAAATTTTAAATGTTTCAAAAATCACAAATCTTAAAATCATTGCAACAGCAGTTTTAAGAGAAGCAACTGATACAAAAGCATTTATTAATGAAGTTGAAAAACTTTTTAAAACTAAGATTAATATATTATCTGGTGAAGAAGAAGCTGAATGCTCAGCTGAGGGAGTTAAAATAGGCTTTGAAAATGTTGATGGATTAGTTGCCGATCTTGGAGGCGGTAGTTTAGAACTAGCTCGAGTTGAAAACAATATAGTAACTAATAAAACCTCATTACCTATTGGTGTTTTAAGATTATTAAATAATCCTATAGTTAAAAAAAGAAATTTAGCAAAATATATCAAAAAATTATTAAGAGAAGAAAAATGGCTTTCAAAAAAGAAATTTAATAATCTATATTTAGTTGGAGGTACTTGGCGAGCATTATTTAAATTACATCTTTTTCAAAATAATCATCCGGTACATATAATTCATCAATACAGTATTGATAACAATGTTTTATCTAAGTTTGTTGAAAAAATTTCATCTTTTAATAAATCTAAACTTAAAACAGTTGAGTATATTTCAAAATCTAGAACACCATATTTACCTTATAGTTGCATTATACTTGATGAAATTATGAGAGTTACAAATCCAAAAAATATAATTTGTTCTATAAGCGGTTTGCGTGAAGGTTCTTTATCAATTGACTATTTTAAAGATGTAAAAGAATCAGAAATTTTTCATAAAGCACTTGAGAATATTGCAAAAAAAAGAGGCGATCTAGGATCGAACTATAAAAAATATTATGATTTTATTCAGCCAGTTTTTGAAGGCAATGAACATTTTAATAAGAAATTATTATATCTGGCATGTGTATTAAGTCATATGGATTGGGGATTAGGAGCATTTCAAAAAGCTGAATTGGTATTTCAAGAAACAATAAATACTCCTTTACTTAGATTGACTCATAAAGAAAGAATACAATTAGCTTTGTCATGTTATTGGCGGTACTGTAGTATCAAGTATAATCCAAAGATGGAGTATCTAACTTTTTTAAATAATAATGAAATTTTTTCAAGCAAACAAGTTGGAGCAGCTTTGAGATTTTCACAATCATTGACCTCGATATCTACGATATTTCTTGAAGAGTTTAAATTATATAAAAGAGGTAATGCTGTATTTTTGAAAATTCCATCACAACATCAAGAAATAATCTCAAAACAAGTTACTAAAAGATTTAAAGCTCTTGCTAGAGAATTATTTTTAGAACCAAGAGTAATTTACTCAAATAATTCAAGATAAATTAAATTTAATTCTATTTTTAATTGAGTGATATTTTTTTGTAACATTATTTTAATTTAAATTCATTTAACTTTAACAATAAGTAAATAATTTTGTAACTTAGTTTATGTATAAAGCATCATCAAAGTTTAAATATTCATTATTTCTTCCCCTGTTTAAATTTTGTTGATTAACTACTTTCTTCCTTCTCTTAAATGAGAAGGGAGAAAGACGATTTGGAATTAATTATTTATAGATGCAGGAGACTGCTCTGCATTTTTCTTAGCAAGCTTTTTTGCTTTTTTTTCTGCAACCTTTTTTTCTAGACCAGCAATTTTAATATTAAGGCTTGATAATTTTTTTTCTTTTACTGTAATTTTATTTTTAAGTTTGTCTATTGATTTTAATATCTTTGTTTTTTTCTTTTCATTTTTTTTTAGTTTTTTTCTCATTACTGCCTCCGAATTATTTAATATTTGATTTAATCATATAATCCTTAAATAAAAAAGATATTTTGATACAACCTTTAGTTTATAGTTTTTTAAGAACTGTTATTAAATAAAAAAACATTGCTATATGAGAACTATTATTGAATTTTTGATTTAATATTAATTTAAATATCTCTTTTTGATTAAAAAGATGAATTCTAATACCTTGTTCTGGTTTCGAAATTTTAATTAAGTCTTCTGTGTAATAACCAGTAATTTTAGTAGTTAGTCTTCCAGGTTCAGTATAAAAAGTTATTATTTTACTCAATTTTGATCTTGATCTATATCCTGTTTCTTCTCTTAATTCTTTATATGCTGATTGCAGAGTTGTTTCCCTTTTTTCCACTATGCCAGAAGGAAACTCGTAATTAATTTTATTAATTGGAACTCTTTTTTGGGAAACTACTACATATTTGTCTTTAATCTTAGGTATTACTAATGAAAGATTAGAAGTTTTAAGATAATGATAAAACTCTTTTTTTTTAAATTTTTTGTTAATTAAACTTATTCGATTAGTAAGTTTTATATTTTTCAATTTTTTTCTAAAAATAACTTTTTAACAATAAGTAAAGCAATTAACATTCCAATAAGCTCAGCTAAAATATAATAAGGAGTATTTAAATAACTAATACCAGTAAACGATTCTGTAAATGTTCTAGCAATAGCTACCGCAGGATTTGCAAAAGAAGTTGAAGAAGTAAACCAATAACCAGCAGTAATATAAAGACCAACACTAGCAGCAACAGCAATTTTGCCTGACTTCATTGAACCAAAAATTATTATTATAAGTCCTAATGTTGCTATTACCTCAGATGTGAGTATGTAAATTCCATCTCTTGATTTAGTAGACAATTCATAAACTTCATGTTCAAAAAAGAAATTAGCTAAACCAACACCAATTAAGCAACCAACCAATTGAGCAATGATATAGTAGGGTAATAGTTTCTTTTTTAATTTACCCGTTATTGCCATTGCGATACTTACAAAGGGATTAAAGTGAGCTCCTGATACATCAGCAAATACTGTAATAAGCACAAATAAACCTGCTCCTGTTGCTATAGTATTAGCTATTAACATCACAGCAACATCATTAGTTAAGTTTTCAGCCATTAAACCTGAACCAACAATAATCATTACTAAAAAACAACTGCCTAATAATTCAGCAAGAAAATAGCGGCTTTTATTTTTCATAAATCAGTTCCTTTATTTTTTTATAAATATTATTGTAAACTTCTTCTATTATTTCATCTTTTTTATTTAAGTCGTTTGTTTCATCAAGTAATTTGACAGGATCCTCTATATCCCAATGAATTATCTGATCTTTATTTGGCCAAATAGGACAGACTTCGTTATTGGCATTATTACAAACTGTAATCACATAATCCATTTTAATTTGACCATTAATAAACTCATTAAAATTTTTAGATCTATAATTTGAAAGATCATAATGTTTTGATAATAAATAATTCTTCACATCTTCATTAATTTTTCCTGTTGGATTACTCCCAGCACTAAAACCTTTATACTTATCGTCATACTCGTTATTTATTATACTTTCAGCAATAATACTTCTTGCTGAATTACCTGTGCATACAAACAAAATATTCTTCATTTAAAAAATAATCTTATAAATTCCAATAACAAATAATGGAATTTGTAATCCAAAGTTAGTGAGTATCGCCTTATCTTTGCTAACAAATCCAGCGATAGTCCATCCAATAACTCCTAATCCATGAAAATATATATTTAAAGGATATATATTTAAGTTTGTAAGAAGTATTCCTACTAAAACTAAAAAAGTACTGATCCACTTTAGATATTTTTTTATAAACATATTTTCTCCTTCTTATTAATTATTACATTAATGTTACAAATTTATTAAGATGTAACAGTATTAGAGAAAATTTGTTATATATTTATGAATAAAGAAACCAACAACTAAAAATCCTAAGCCTGTGCCATAAATTAGGAAGAAATTCATATTAAATGATTTTGCAAAAAAGAAGGGTAAAAAAAATAAATAACTCACAGGTACTGCTACTAGTATGCTCTTAGTAAAAAGAATTGTTTTTTCTATATCATTATGCTCATAGTAGGAAAAAGCTATAGCTATGAGTGATACAAGAGGTAAGGCAATAATGAAACCTGCAAGTTTTGGATTTTGTCCTGAAAGCCAACTGGCGAATGCTATTATTATTGCTGCGAGTATGATCTTTAAAGTAAAAAATATCATTAATAATTCAAATTTATTTGGTTATACATTTTTTGCATAAACCAAAAAATTCAAGATTATATTTACTATATTTCATACCAGCTTTATCTTTAAAATTTGATAGATATTTTGAGAGACTAGAATTATTAATCTCTGTTACTTTTTCACAACTTTCACATATTGAAAAAGCAGTAGCTTTTGACACCTGACAACTCGAATTTTGACATGCGATAAACGCGTTTCTACTTTCAATTTTATGAATTTTTCCAATTTCAACTAACTTATCTAATGCTCGATAAACTTGTAGAGGAGCTTTAATTCCTTTTTTTTGAACATTAAAAAGAATTGAATAGGCTTTCATTGGTTCAGGTGATTTATCAATTATATCAAAAATAATTCGCTGATTTTTTGAAAGAGTATGCATTTTGTTTAGTTTACCAATTCCTCATTAATTTTTCAATTTAATCGATTGTTTAATGTTTAATAATGATAAAATAAATAGCAATAAAGATGCTGCTATAATTGAAGGTCCAGATGCAGTATTAAATTCAAGTGAAGAAAATAATCCCAAAATCACAGACAACAATCCACCTATAATTGAATACATTACCATTTTCTGAGGACTTGAAGAGATATTTCTAGCCATTGCAGCTGGTATGATCAACATTCCTGTAATTAATAATAAACCAACCATCTTTATTGAAATAGCAATAATCGCTGCCATCAAAATAGTAAAAATAGCTTTTGCACGATCAGGATTTAAACCTTCTGCCTCAGCCAATTCATAATTAACCGTTGATGCAAACAAAGGTTTCCAGATTAATTTTAGAACTAAGAGGATTAATGCTCCTCCAATCCATATTATTAATAGATCATCAACTGTAACAGCTAATATATCTCCAAATAATAATCCCATAATATCAAATCTAATAAATGATAAAAAACCAATGACCACAAGACCTATTGCCAGTGATGAGTGAGCTAAAAGACCAAGCAAAGCATCACCTGGAAGATTAGTTCTTTTTTGAAGTTGTATTAAAGTTAAAGCTATTAAAGATGAGATAATGAATACAGAGAACGCTATGTTGAATTGCATTGAATAAGCTAATGTCACTCCAAGTAAAGCAGAGTGGGCCAGAGTATCTCCAAAATAAGATAATCTTCTCCAAACAACAAAACATCCAAGAGGTCCAGTAACTATGGCAACTCCAATACCTGCTATTAAAGCTCTTATAAAAAAATCATCTAACATTTAATTTTTCTTTATTTCACCTTCACTTGTATGAATATGATCGTGTCTATGCTCATATCTAGATAAAATTTGAGAAGCCTGTTCACCAAACAAAGCTTTGTATTCATTATTTTTCGCTACATCCATTGGCGATCCTGAACAACATACATGACCATTCAAACAAACAACATGATCTGTTGCACTCATTACAGTATGTAAGTCATGAGATATTAATAAAATACCACAATTTAATTCATCAGAAATTTTTTTAATTAATTCGTATAAAGCAATTTCACCAGTAAAATCCACACCTTGAACTGGTTCATCGAGCACTAATAACTCAGGTTTCTTTGAAATGGCTCTTGCAAGTAACACTCTTTGAAACTCTCCACCAGACAAATCACCCAAATTTTTATCTTTTAAATGAGTAACACCAGTTAAAGACAAAGCTTCATCAATCAAATCATTACTAATACTTTCAGTTAATACCATAAAATCATTTACCCTTAATGGTAGTGTCCAATCAATTGAGATTTTTTGGGGTACGTATCCAACTTTACTAGTATATTTTTCTACAGAACCATCAATTTTTTTATAAATACCTAGTGCAATTTTAGCTGTTGTGCTTTTACCAGATCCATTAGGACCAATTAGAGTAACTATTTTTCCTTTTTCAACTTGTAGTGATACTCCTTTGACAAGCCATTTGTTATTTAAACTAAAACCAGCTTTATTTAATTTCACAAGTATATTCTGATTTGAGCTCATATTATTCCTTGACTTATAAATGTTATATTATTACATAGTGTTATATTATAACATTTAAATTATACAACATATGAAAAACATAAAAAAATTACCATTTATCTTAACAATATTATCATTCTTAACTATTTTTGTACCTGCAAATGCAGAAATTAAAGTAGTTACATCAATTAAACCAATACATTCACTAGCTAGTTATTTAATGGATGGGGTGGGAAAACCAGATTTAATAGTGGACGGTTACGCTTCTCCTCATGGATTTGCACTTAAGCCAACTCATGCAAAAATGTTACAAGAAGCTGATTTAGTGTTTTGGGTTGGTGAGGACTTAGAAAATTTTTTAGAAAAACCATTAAAATCGATTGCCAAAAAAGCTGAAAAAATTGAATTAATGGAAATTAAAGGGTTAACAAAACTTAAATTTAGAGAAAGAAATATTTTTGATGAACATGGTCATAAAGAGGACGAACATGGTCACAAAGAAGATGAACATGGTCACAAAGAAGATGAACATGGTCATGATGAGCATGCACATGGTGAACATGATCCACATATTTGGCTAGATCCAATGAATGCAAAAGTAATTTTAAGTGAAATGGCTGAACATTTAATTGAGAATGATTCAAAAAATGAGGCTAAATATAAAGCAAATTTAGAAAAAGCTCATAAAGACTTAGATAAACTCACTAAAAAAGTTAAATCTGAATTGAATAAAGATTTTAAATCAATAGTTTTTCATGACGCTTATCAATACTTTGAAAAAAGATTTGACATTAATGTTTTGGGTGCATTTACAGTAAATACAGATGTCATGCCTGGTGCTGAGCAATTAGCTGAAATTAGAGAAGTTATCGAGCATGACAAAGTAAGTTGTGTTTTCTCAGAGCCTCAATTTAATCCTGATATCATTAAAGCTGTAGCAAAAGATACTAATATTGCAACAGGTGTAATAGATCCATTAGGAGCAACACTTAACCCTGGCAAAGATTTATACTTTGATTTAATTGGCAATATGTCAAAATCTTTCAAAGGTTGTTAAATAAAAATTGATCTTTAACCATTAATAATATCTAATAATGGGATGAGTACAGTTTCCCTTACATTAGATGAAATATTTGATTTAGCTAAAAAGACCTTATTAACTAATGGATGTGATGAAGAAACAGCTTCAATTCTGTCAGATTTAATTAGAAATGCTGAAAGGGACGGATCTTTATCTCATGGTCTTTTTAGATTACCAGCATATGTGAGTGGTTTAAAAAGTGGAAAAATTAATGGTAAAGGAAAACCAGCAATAAAAAAGATTTCTTCATCAGTAATAAAAGTACAAGGGAATAATTGTTTAGCCCCTGTAGTTTTAAATAAAGGGCTACCTGAATTAGCAAAAGCTGCAAAAGAAAATGGTGTGGCTGTACTTGCAATTAACAATTCACATCATATGGCTGCGATGTGGCCAGAGACAGAAAAATTAGCAGAAGAAGGTTTAGTTGCATTTGCTTGCACATCATACAAGCCTGCTGTAGCACCCGCTGGAGCTATCAAACCGTTGTTCGGAACAAATCCAATTTCTTTTGCATGGCCACGACCAGGAAAAACTCCTGTAGTTTACGATATGGCAACTGCATCAATGGCCATGGGTGAAGTTCAAGTTGCTAAAAGAGAAGGGCATAAAGTTCCACTTGGAACTGGTTTAACTAAAGATGGTAAAGAAACAACTGATCCAGGAGCAATAGCGGACGGAGGTGTATTACTTCCTTTTGGTGGATATAAAGGTTCTGCAATAGCAATGATGGTAGAATTAATGGCTGGCGCATTAATTGGTGATAATTTTAGCTTTGAGACAGCTGCAAAAGATAATAATGACGGCGGACCTCCTAGTGGTGGAGAATTTATTCTTGCAATTTCACCTGATAAAACTTCAGGAACTGATTGGCAAAAACACGCTGATGAATTTTTTAATAAAATGAAATCATATGAAGGAGTTAGACTTCCAGGAGAGAGAAGACATAAAAATAGACTAGATAAGGGCCCTCGTCTTATTAATGAAGAACTGGTTAATAAAATAAAATCTTTAAGCTAAAGTAATTTCTATTGGTGTATGGTCTGATGGTTTTTCGCGACCTCTTGGATCTTTATTAATATTAATAGCTTTAACTTGGTCTATTAAAGAATTTGAAACTAAAAAGTGATCAATTCTCATACCATTATTTTTCTGCCATGCACCTCTCATGTAATCCCAAAAAGTATATCCTTCTTTAGTTTCATTAAAATGTCGGTAGACATCATTAAAACCTAAATTAATCATTTCTCTTAATTTTTTTCTTATTTCTAATCTAAATAGAGCATCGTCCTCAAAGCTTTTTGGATTATAGACATCTTCTGCTGCAGGGATAATATTAAAATCACCACCAAGAATTATATTTTGATTTTTTTTAGTTAAAGCTTTTAATTGTTTAATTAAATCATCGAGCCATTTTTTTTTGTAATCATATTTTTCGGTATCAACAGGATTACCATTTGGCGTATAGATATTGATTAATTGAATATTTTTCTTTTTGTGTTCAAGTTCAGCTGAGATTATTCTTGATTGTTTAAGCTTATCTTTGATTAAGTCTGTTTTGATATTTTTTAATTTTCCTTTTGAAATAATAGCAACACCATTGTAACTTTTTTGACCAAATACATGACTTTCATAGTCCATTGAAGAAAAATCGTCATAAGGAAAGTTTACATCCTCAGTTTTAATTTCTTGCATCATCACAACATCAGGTTTGTATTTTAGAAGATAACTTTTGATATTTTCAATACGTGCTCGTACAGAATTTACATTCCACGAGGAAATAATCATTAAAGAGAAAACGAAACACCACAACCACAAGAAGATTTGGTTTGCGGATTAGTTATTTTGAATTGCTCACCAATTAACTCTGACACATAGTCAATTTCTGATCCTTTTAATAAATCTGCAGACGTTTTATCTATTAATATATTTTCATAATTTAAATCATCGGCTGCTTTTTCTTTTTCAAAAGTAAATTCATATTGAAAGCCTGAACAACCACCGCCTTTGATAGCGATTCTAAAAAACGACCCTTTGTCTTTTTTAGACAGCAAAACATTGATCTGTTTTAAAGCCTTATCAGTAAATTTAATTTCTTTAATCATTATTGATCACTGGTATTACTAATATAATACTTAAATTTTAATTTTAAAGGATGAAAAAATACTCAAAGATTGCTCTTACCAAAAGTAAAGGAAGATTATTCAATGAATCTGTATCAAAATATAGATCGCCATTTCAAAGAGATAGAGATCGAATAGTTCACAGCGCCTCATTTAGAAGGCTCAAACACAAGACACAAGTATTTGTTAATACAGAAGGTGATCATTACAGAACAAGATTAACTCATTCTATGGAAGTTGCTCAAATTGCAAGATCTATTGCAAGATATCTTGAATTGAATGAAGATCTAGCTGAGACCTTAAGTTTGGCACATGATTTGGGTCACCCACCTTTTGGTCATGCTGGTGAGGACTCTCTTAATGAATGTATGGAGGATTACGGAGGCTTTGATCATAATTTACAAACTCTTCGCGTGGTTATGTTTTTGGAGAATAAATATCTTAAGTATAGCGGGTTAAATCTTTCAATTGAAACGTTAGAGGGATTGCTTAAGCATAATGGTCCAATTTACGAGTTAGATTTGGTTGACAGTCTAATTGGTGTAAAAAAATTCAATAATAAGATTAATTTTCAGACTTATCCATCATTAGAGGCTCAAGTTTCAGCTATTTCAGATGATATAGCTTATAACAATCATGATATTCAAGATGGTATAAATGCAAATTTATTTAAACTAGACGAGTTAATTGAAATTAACTTTTTTAAAGATATTTATAAAAAATATAAAAAAAAGATAAACAAACAAAACTATAAAATTGCAACATATCAGATTATAAGAGATTCTATTGATCAAATGATTAGAGATTTAATTAAAAATACCAAAACTAATTTGAAGATTAACAAAATAAAAAATTATAAAGATATTAATAAAGCAAATTTAACAATGGTAGATTTTTCTGAAAAAGTTAAAGACTCTGTGAATGAAATAAGATTTTTTTTAAAAACAAAGATGTATAATAATAATGCAGTTCTAAAAAAAAACGATAATGGCAAATTAATAATTAAAAAACTGTTTAAAAAAATACAAAAAAACCCTAAAAAATTTATTTCAAAAAATCATCTCTCAAAGGATAAATATAGAGCAATTTCAGATTTTATATCAGGAATGACAGACAGATATGCAATCAACCTTCACAAAAACTTTAAATGAATATTTTTGAACAGTATTTAGATAAAATAAAAGAAATTCTTTCGACACTCTCTTCGAACGGAGATTTAATTCTACCAGATTCACTTAACGGGATAACTGTAGAAATTCCACCTTCAAAATTTGATAGTGATATTTCTACTAATGTGGCAATGGTCCTTTCTAAGATTAATAATAAATCTCCATTAGATCTGGCGTCAATTTTGGCAGAAAAAATCAAAAAAGAGGACAAGTTTATTGAGGATATATCAATAGTTAAACCTGGTTTTATCAATATTAAATTTAAACCCATTTTTTGGACAAACTTTATTAAAGAAGTAATTAAAAATTCTAATTCTTTTGGAACAAATAAAAATATTAAAAGAAATTACCTAATAGAATTTGTATCTGCTAATCCAACAGGACCTTTACACGTTGGTCATTGTAGAGGGGCTATTTTAGGTGATGTGATGGCTAATCTTTTATTATTTAATAATAATAAAGTTACAAAAGAGTATTATATAAACGACTACGGTAATCAGATTATAAATTTTACAAAGTCAGTTTATTATAGAATAAGAGAGATTTCTTTTAATGAACCTTTTCCAATAGATAATGAAGATTTATATCCTGGAGACTATTTAATTGACTTTGCTCAAAACATTTTAAATTCAAATAAAAACATTGATTTTAAAAATTTCGACAAAATATCTCAAGAATTGACCTCTTTAGCTATTAATGAAGCATTAAAATTAATCAAAAGTAATCTTAAAAGTCTTGGTATTAATCATGATAACTTTGTCAGTGAAAAAAAATTAGTTGAAAATCAAGAAGTTGAAAAAGTTGTTGAATTTCTTCAAAAAAACAAATTTGTTTATAAAGGAAAAATAAAGGCACCCGCAGGTGAAGATGACAGTAATTGGGTTGAGCGTGAACAGTTACTTTTCCGATCAACTGATTTTGGAGATGACAAAGATAGAGCATTACAAAAATCTGATGGTGCTTGGACTTATTTTGCAAGTGATGTTGCATACCACAAAAATAAATTAGACAGAAAATTTGATAGGCTTATTAATATTTTAGGCGCAGATCATGCTGGTTATATAAAAAGAATTTCATCATCTGTTGAAGCTTTATCAAACTCTAAAGATAGATTAATTTGTAAAGTTAGCCAACTTGTTAAACTTATTAAAGATAAGAAACCCTTTAAAATGTCTAAAAGAAAAGGGGACTATATAACTATAGATGATTTAATTAATGAGGTAGGAAAAGATGCAACAAGATTTATAATGCTAAATCGAAGTAGTGATGTTGAACTCGATTTTGATTTTGATAACGTTGTAGAAAAATCAAAAGATAACCCCCTTTATTACGTTCAATACTGTTATGCAAGAATATGTTCAGTATATAGACATCTTGATAAAGATTTAAATTCAGATCTAGATATTACTAAGTACGATTTTGAGTATTCTAAAGATGAAATAAAAATCTTAAAAAAATTATCTGAATGGCCCAAGTGTATTGATGTATCTTGTAATAAGCTTGAGCCACATAGAATACCGACTTATTTATATGAATTAGCCTCTTTATTTCATTCATATTGGAATTTAGGTAAGGAAAATCCAGACAAAAGATTTATTAATGATCAAAAAAAGATAACAGATGATAAATTGATTTTTCTTAAGGCTATTTCCAATGTAGTAAAATCTGGGATGAATATAGTTGGCGTATCTACACCAGATAAAATGTGATGCTAAAAGAGATTAAATATTTAATATTTTTATTACTCATCGGTTTTTTTATATTTTTTACAGGTAAGTATTATTTTTCAGATGATAATAAAAAAAATTCTTTTAGATCTTTGAGCAATATTGACAAAAAAATTGATATTTATTCTGAAAAATTGCCAGTTTTAGAAAATGATACCAAAGATATCATTCAATATGTAGAGAAATCTAATAAAGATAAAAAGAAAAAATTTAATTTTTGGAAACTTCTAGATTAATGAATAATCGAAGATCTTTTATTATCGGTATTAAATCAACAAAACTTAGCTCCAGAGAAAAGAATTTTCTAAGAAAATATAAGCCATGGGGAGTAATTTTATTTACCAGAAACATAAAAGATATCAAACAGGCAAAACAATTAACCACATCTATTCGAAAAATCTTTAACGATAATAAATATCCAATCTTAATTGATCAAGAGGGTGGTAGAGTAAACCGACTTAAAAATATTATATCTTTTGAAAATTTAACCTCTGAATTTTTTGGCAAAAAATTTATAAAAAAACCTAAGGAATTTAATTTTTTCTATAAATTATTTATTGATAAAACATCATATTTATTAAAATTGATAGGAGTTAATATCAACACTTGTCCTGTTTTAGATCTTAGAAAGAAAGGTTCATCATCAATTATTGGAGACAGATCTTTTTCTAGTAATCCTAAAATAGTTTCAAAAATTGGCGATTATTGTATCAACTATCACCATAATAATGGCGTAGGAACTGTTATTAAACATATACCAGGACATGGTTTAGCAAAAGTTGATAGTCACCATTTTACACCCGTAATTAGTAAAAATTTGGATTACTTATTAAAAAATGATTTTTTTCCTTTCAAAAGAAAAAATTCTTTTTTTGCAATGACAGCCCACATCATATTCAAAAAGATCGATTTAAAAAACACAGTAACGCATTCTAAAAAAATGATAAAATTAATAAGAAATAAAATAGGTTTTAAGAATATTTTGATTTCTGACGATATATCAATGAAAAGTTTAAAAGGTAAAATTAAAGAAAATACAATCAATGCGTTTAATGCTGGTTGTAATCTTGTTTTACATTGTAATGCCAAAGAAAATGAGATGGAAATTGTTGCTGAAAATTCACCTTTCATAAGCAAATTTGTAATAAAAAAAACATCACAATTTTATAAGATAATAAGTTAGTATTCGCTTATGACAGAAAATGATTCCTCACTTTTTAGTGTTGATATTGAAAATTATAACGGTCCATTAGATATATTGTTAGACCTTGCAAAATCTCAAAAGGTGAATTTAGAAAATATTTCTATTACAAAACTAGCAGATCAATTTCATGATTTTATAACAAACCAAAAAAATCTAAATCTAGAGTCCGCCTCTGAGTATTTACTTATGGCCACATGGCTTGCTTATTTGAAATCTAAACTTCTTTTACCTGGAACACCTGAGGAGGAGTTTAAAGTTCAAGAAGTGGCAGAAAAATTAAAACTCCAACTTAAAAAATTAGAATTAATCAGATTATTATCTGAACAAATGTTAAAGCGTAAAAGATTAGGTCGTGAAATCAGAACCAGAGGTGTTAGGGCAGGCATTAGACCCATTTATAACAGTGAAATTAAAGTAAATTTATTTGAATTACTAAAAACATATTCAACTATTATTATGACTAAAGATTTTCAAAAAATAAATATTCCTAAACTCCCTGTTTTTACAACTGAAGAGGGGATTAAAACAATCAGAGATTTTTTTGGAAAACTAACTGATTGGAAAAAATTAGAGGACTTGATACCTAAAAATTTTAAGAGTATTACAAAATACAAAAAAACTGGTACAGCAGGTATTTTTGCAGGATCACTTGAACTTGTGAAAGAAGGTAACTTAAAAATTAAACAAGAAAATTTATTTGATGATATTTTTATTAAGGAAAAATAATGAATAAAAGAAATACTAAAAAAGATAATGTTATTGATTTTCCTAATAAATTATCCTCAATTGAAAAAGAAATTGAAGCAATAGTTTTTGCAGCTGCTGAGCCACTTGATATTGAAACTATAGAAAATAAGATTTCAAAAAAAACTAATGTCGAAAAAATTTTATTAAAATTACAAAACGAATATTCCAATCGAGGTATTAATTTAGTGTGTATCTCAAAAAAATGGTCATTTAGAACATCGCCAAATCTTTCTGAAATTATGAAACAGGAAAAAACTGTTGAAAAAAAATTATCAAGAGCTGCAATTGAAACACTTGCAATCATTGTTTATCATCAACCAGTAACACGTGCTGAAATTGAGGAAATTAGAGGTGTTGCATTCGTCACAAATACTCTTGAAATTTTGATGGAGTTAAACTGGGTAAAACCAGGTGGTAGAAAAGATGTCCCTGGAAAACCAATTCAATATGTCACGACTGATGATTTTTTAAGTCATTTCAATCTTCAAAAGTTATCCGATTTACCAACCGTTGATGAATTGGGTGCCGCTGGTCTTATCGATAGTACAAATATTGATAATGCAATTTTTGGAACTGGTAAATTTTATAAAGAGAAACAAGATGGTAAAAAAGAGGATATTTATTCAAATATTGATGAAATGCTAAGCAGCACTTTAGACTCTGAGGAGAAAAATAAGAATTCATAACTTAGGTTAAAAAAAAGTCACTTTTAAATTGAGAATAAAAGATATATAACTTTTCTATGAGCATAGGAATTTGGCAGATAGCAATTGTTGTTATACTTGTAGTTTTACTTTTTGGAAGAGGTAAGATCTCAAGTCTGATGGGAGATGTTGCTAAAGGAATTAAGAGCTTCAAAAAAGGTATGGCATCAGATGTTACTGATGACAACGAACCTAAAAATATTTCCGAAGATAATCAAGATAATAACAAAAAAGATTAAATCACATGCCTACTATTGGTTGGTTTGAGATTTTAATTATTGTAGCAATAGCTATTGTTGTTCTTGGACCAAAAGATTTTCCAATAATGTTAAAAAAAGTTGGCTCATGGATTGGTACAATTAAGAATTATATCAATAATGTCCAAAATGAAGTTTCAAATATTGATATTGAAAATGATAAAATAGAAAAAAAAGAAGAAAAAAAACATGAGTCAGAATGATAAAGAGGGTGGTTTTGTAAGCCATTTAGCTGAACTAAGAAAAAGACTTATACATAGTTTTATTTTTCTAATTGTTTTTTTTGTTGGATGTTATTTTTTTGCAGAACATTTATATGGTTTTTTAGTAGATCCTTTCGCCCAAGCCGTTAAAGATGATGGAACTGACAGACGATTAATATTTACCGCTCTTCAAGAAACTTTTTTAACATACCTAAAGATTTCTTTCTTTACAGCATTCTTTGTCACTTGCCCGTTTATACTTATGCAAATTTGGAAATTTATAGCGCCTGGTTTATATAAACATGAAAAACATGCAATATTACCTTATCTAATATTAACTCCAGTACTTTTTTTTCTTGGAGGGATGTTAGTTTATTATTTGATAATGCCTTTAGCGATAAAGTTTTTTTTATCATTTGAAAGCACAGGTTTATCCACAAATTTACCGATACAACTTGAAGCTAAGGTAAATGAGTATTTATCATTAGTCATGAAACTTATTTTCGCTTTTGGTATAAGTTTTCAATTACCTGTGGTTTTAAGTTTACTAGCTAGAATTGGTGTTGTTGATTCTGAATTTTTAAAGAAAAGAAGAAAATACGTTGTAGTTATAATTTTTGCAGCAGCAGCATTATTAACACCGCCTGACCCTATAACCCAAATTGGTTTAGCGATTCCACTATTAATTTTATATGAATTATCAATTTTTTCTGTAAAGTTTATAGAGGATAAGAAATTTAAAGATTCTAATGCATAACTTAAAGGAAATAAGAAAAAATTTTGATGATTTTAAAAACGCACTAAAAGGTAGATTTCTTAAAATAGATTTTAATGAACTTAAAGACTTAGATATCAAAAATAGAAATTTTATCCAAAAAAAAGAGTCTTTGGAAAATGAAAAAAAAGAGATTTCAAAATCTAAAGATGAAAAATTATTTAAAAAATCAAAAGAAATTTCAAATGAAATAGACGAAATATCAAAACAGCAAAAAATAATAAAAGACCAACTAGATAAAATTTTATCATTTATCCCAAATATTCCTCATAAAGATGTTCCGAATGGAAAAAATGAAAATGATAACGTAGAGATAATGAAATCAGGTCAAATACCAAATTTTGATTTTAAACCTTTATCACATTATGAATTAGGTGAAAAACTTGGAATGCTTGATTTTGACCTAGCCACAAAAACTACAGGTGCACGGTTTGTATTCGTAAAAAATAAACTGGCCTTATTAGAAAGGGCTATTTCAAATTTCATGCTAGATTCGCACATTTTAAAAAATGGTTATGAAGAAATTTCACCACCTTTATTCGCTTCTGAAAGTACAATGTTTGGTACAGGTCAACTTCCTAAATTTGAGAATGATCAATTTGAAATCAAACTAGATGATAATGGGGAAAGAAAGTTTTTGATACCTACTGCAGAAGTGATTTTAACTAACATTGTTAAAGATAAGATGATTAATCAAAAAGATCTTCCAATGAGATTTGTTGCATCTACACCATGCTTCAGAAAAGAGGCAGGTAGTTATGGCAAAGATACAAAGGGTATGATTAGACAGCATCAGTTTTACAAAGTTGAAATGGTTAGTATCGTCGAACAAGAAAAATGTCTAGAAGAACTTGAGAGAATGACGAAATGTGCAACATCAATTTTAGATCTATTAGAATTACCATACAGAAAAATGATCCTATGCAGCGGTGACATGGGATTTAGTGCTGAAAAAACTTATGACATTGAAGTTTGGCTACCTTCAGAGAAAAAATATAGAGAAATTTCTTCTTGTTCATCTTGTTCAACTTTTCAAGCTGTGAGAATGAAAGCAAGATATAAGAATCAGAAAAAAGAAACTCTTTATGTTGGTACTTTAAATGGGAGTGGTCTAGCTGTGGGTAGAACTTTAATAGCAGTTATAGAAAATTATCAACAAAAAGATGGTTCAATAATAATTCCAAAAGTTTTAAGACCGTATATGGACAATTTGGAAAAAATTTCTGTCAAATAAAGTTGTTTTAATCTTTTAGATAGTATAAATAATCAATTTTAATTAAGGAGTTTTATGGATAGTGCAGGAATAGGACAATTTATACCATTAATTTTAATTTTTGTTATTTTTTATTTTTTCTTAATAAGACCTCAGCAAAAAAAAGTTAAAGAACATAAAGCCATGGTTGAGAGCTTAAAAAAAGGTGACAAAATTGTAACGTCTGGTGGTATTACAGGAACGATTTCTAGAGTTGTAGATAATGATAAAATTGAAGTAGAGATTGCTGACAACGTAACAGTTGAGGTGATTAGAGGTACTGGTGTTCAAAGTCTAATGAACTCTCAAGAAGTAAAAAAATAATTTTTTTGAATTTAAAGTGTTATATTTTTCAAAACTAAGAATTATTTTTATTACTTTAATTTCCTTACTTTTTATTATATTTACTTTATCAAACCTTTTTAATTTTGATAATAAAATATTAAATAAAAAAATTAATTTAGGTTTAGATCTACAAGGAGGATCTTATCTTTTGCTGGAAATTAATAATGATCCAGTAATCGAACAAAAACTTCAAAATTTAACAGTTACGATAAGAAATTTTTTTAAAGAAAAAAATGTCAGAATTACAAATTTTAAACTTTCAAATCAGACCTTATCATTTACTTCAGATGAAAATTCAAAACAAACTATCTTGGATGAATTTGCGTCAGAAGAAAGTGAATTAAATCCTTATTACCAAAGATTTAAATCACATCAATTAGATATAGTTGAGGAAAATAATTTTTTTAAGGTTTCTTTCTCAAAGCAAGGAATTATTAATCTAAAAACATCATCTCAAGATCAAGCGCTAGAAATAGTTAGAAGAAGGATAGATGAAATCGGTACAAATGAACCCAATATTTTAAAAAGAGGTAATGATAGAATATTAGTTGAGTTACCAGGATTAGATGATCCAATGAGAATAAAATCTTTACTTGGAAAAACTGCAAATTTAACATTTAGATTTGTTACCAATGATACCGAAGGTTCATTCGGTGCAGAAAAATTAGAATTTGAAGATGGTACCGAGGAAGCAATAGTTAGTAAAAGAATTATACTAAGTGGTGAAAATCTTTTAGATGCTCAACCAAGAATGGATACAGAAAACAATGAGACTGTTGTGACCTTTTCACTGGATAGGGTAGGAGCAAAAAGATTTGGTAAAGCCACCTCTACAGGTATTGGTAAAAGATTAGCTATAGTTTTGGATGGAAAAGTTATTAGTGCTCCAGTTATCAGAGACACAATTGCTACCGGTTCTGGCCAAATCAGTGGAGGATTTACATTTCAATCAGCAACTGATCTTGCCTTACTTTTAAGATCAGGTGCATTACCTGCCCCTCTAAATATTATTGAAGAAAGAACTGTTGGTCCAGATTTAGGACAGGACTCTATAAACGCAGGAATGATTGCTTTGTTAATTGGTTTTATATTGGTCATACTTTATATTTTTGTTAAATATAAAATCTTTGGAATCATCACTAATATTGCTTTAATTTTAAATCTTTTCATATTAGTTGGAATACTAACTATTTTTGAAGCAACTTTAACATTACCTGGTATAGCAGGAATAATTCTTACCGTGGGTATGGCTGTTGATGCAAATGTTCTAATTTTTGAAAGAATTAAAGAGGAGTTAAAGAGTGAAAAAAATAATTTAATAGCATTTGATAGTGGTTATTCAAAATCCAGAACTGCTATATTAGATGCGAATATTACTACTTTATTAGCAGCGATTATTTTATTCTTTATGGGATCAGGTCCAATTAAAGGTTTTTCATTAACACTAGGAATTGGGATATTTACAACATTATTCACTGTCTATTTTATAGCAAGATTATTGACCGTTTTGTATGTATCGAAAAATAAAGAAAAAGAGGGACTGATTTAGATGATAGCCTTTAACAAATATTATAATAAATTTAATATTCTTTCAGTATCTTTAGTAATTGTTTCTTTATTATTACTTACGTTTAAAGGTTTAAATTTTGGAATAGATTTTAAAGGTGGAACTCTTATTGAATTAAGATCTACAGACAGTAAGATTAATGTTTCCTCACTAAGGGATAATTTAAGTCAAATGAATTTGGGCGATGTATCTGTTAAAAACTTTGGTAATGAGACTGATTTTTTAATTAAGTTTGAAAATAATGAAAATAAAAATGTAATTGAAGAAATTAAGAAGAATTTAGATAAATCATTCGGGAACAGCTTCAATTTCAGAAGAGTAGAAAATGTTGGTCCTAAAGTTAGTGCTGAATTATTAAGATCAGGTGTTATTGCAATATCAGTGGCTTTGTTTTTGATGCTTGTCTATATTTGGATAAGATTTGAATGGCAATTTAGCTTGGGTGCCATAGTAGCTTTATTCCATGATGTCATTGTTACACTTGGTCTCTTTTCTTTATTGGGTCTAGAGATTAATCTTTCAATAATTGCAGCTGTACTTACAATAGTTGGTTATTCAATGAATGATACAGTTGTTATTTTCGATAGAGTAAGAGAAAATTTAAGAAAATATTCTGATATTAAAATTTTTGAGTTAACAAATATCTCTATTAACGAAACTTTGTCTCGTACTTTGATAACTTCTGTAACGACTCTATTAGCGTTGCTTTCAATATTCTTTTTTGGTGGCGAGGTTTTAAAAGGTTTTTCTTTAGCTATGATATTCGGGGTAATTTTTGGGACTTATTCATCAATTTATATTGCAAACACAGTGTTGGTAAGACTAAATGTGTCTCAAAAAACAGTCCTTAGAGAAGATAAAAACTAATATAAATTTTGAGCAGCTACCATTGAAAGTAGCATCGGTAGAGATAACAAAGTATTTGTTCTTGAAAACAACATTGCTGTTTTAGCTGATTTTGCTTTTACCTCAGGTTCACATTCTACTATACCTAAAGCTTTTTTTTGATTTGGCCAAATTACAAACCATACATTAAAAGCCATAACGACACCCAGCCACATCCCAATTCCTATAGCAGTGTGTTTTGGTACCCCAGAGCCAATGCTTAAAGTCATAGCGTCATGAAGATATCCATTTAACCATGCTAGTATAAATCCTGATAGAATTGTAAGTGCTGCTGCCCATCTAAAATAAAAAAGAGCAGCTGGAGCAATAACTTTACCAATTGCTGGTTTTTGTTCGTCTGGGATTTTACTCATGTTTGGGATTTGTACAAAATTAAAATACCACAAGAGACCTATCCACATTATAGCTACCACGACGTGAAAAAATCTTGTTAGCCATGACCAGAAAAGTCTATCAAAACTAAATCCGTCATTTTGATAGAATAATCCAAAAAAAACAATCACAGCTAAGGCAAGTGAAGCATGTATTGTTCTTGGTAGAGAGGCTAATAGTTTATCCATACTTAAATATACTAATTTTGATTAAGTTTAACAATGATTTTTTCCTAGTTTAAAAGTGGTTTCAAAAATTTTCCAGTGTAACTCTCATTAATTTTACAAATTTCTTCTGGCTTTCCTTCTGCGATAATTTTTCCACCTTTAACACCACCTTCGGGGCCCATATCAACAATATAATCAGCTGTTTTTATTACATCTAAATTGTGTTCAATTACAACAACAGTATTCCCCAGGGCAACAAATGTATGAAGAATTTCAAGTAATTTTTTTATATCATGTTGATGCAAACCAGTAGTTGGTTCATCTAGTATATACATTGTTCTTCCCGTAGATCTTTTTGATAATTCTTTAGCTAACTTAATTCTTTGAGCTTCACCTCCTGATAGAGTTGTAGCTTGTTGGCCAATTTTAATATACCCTAAACCAACCTTCTTTAATGTTAGTAATTTTGTTTTAATATTTGATATATTTTCAAAATATTCACATCCCTCATCGACAGTCATATTCAAAACATCAGCAATACTTTTATCTTTAAACTTAATTTCCAGAGTTTCCCTGTTGTATCTAGTGCCTTTACATTCGTCACATTGAATATAAACATCTGGCAAAAAGTGCATTTCATAAGTAATAACACCATCTCCTTCACATGCTTCACACCTTCCACCTTTAACGTTAAATGAAAATCTTCCAGGTTTATAACCTCTAGACTTTGACTCAGGCAATCCAGTAAACCAATCTCTTATAGGACCAAATGCACCTGTATAGGTTGCGGGATTAGATCTAGGAGTTCTTCCGATAGGTGATTGGTCAATATCGATTATCTTATCAACTAACTCTGTTCCCTTAAAACCCTTAAAGGGTTTTGGAATTTTTCTTGATTTGTTATTATTTAGTGTAAGATTTAAAGCGTTGTACAGAGTCTGTAACACAAGAGTAGATTTTCCACTACCAGATACTCCTGTTACACAAGTTAAACTTCCTAATGGAATTTTTAAGTTCACATTATTAAGATTATTTCCAGTTGCACCTGTAATTTCTAAAAATCTTCCATTCTTAGCTAATCTTCTTTTTGATGGCACATTTATTTTAAATTTATTAGATAGATATTTTCCGGTAATGCTATTTTGATTTTGACTTATTTCTTTTATTGAACCTGCCGCAACAACTTCACCACCTTTGTTACCAGCTTCAGGTCCAAGATCAATTATATGATCTGCATTCTCCATTGTTTCAGTATCATGTTCAACTACTATAACTGTATTACCTAAATCTCTTAATCTTTTTAAAGCATTGATAAGTTTTACATTATCTTTTTGATGAAGACCTATTGATGGTTCATCTAAAACATATAAAACTCCTGTTAAACCAGAACCGATTTGTGATGCTAATCTTATTCTTTGTGCTTCACCACCAGATAAAGTTCCAGACTCTCTTGAAAGAGTTAGATAATCAAGACCAACATTAAGTAAAAAATTTAATCTTTCGTTAATTTCTTTTAAAATATGTTCTGCGATTTTAACTTGTCTTTTGTCTAAATTATTCTTTAAATTATCAAACCAAATTGCAGCATCTGAAATTGATTTTTCTGTAACCTCACTTATATGAAGACCATCAATTTTTACGCATAATGCTTCATCTTTTAATCTATGACCATTACACCTTTCACATTTGGTATCTGATTGATATTGAGCAATTTCCTCTCTTTTCCAATCACTATCTGTTTCTAGGTATCTTCTTTCTAAGTTGTTTATTACACCCTCAAAAGTTTTTTTATGTGAATATTTCTCGTAACCATCGTCATACGTAAATTTTATTTCCTCATCATCAGATCCATAAAGGATAATATCTTTTATCTTTTTTGGTAATTTTGACCATTTTTCTTCTAGAGAAAATCCATAATGCTTTGCTAAAGAACTTAATGTTTGAGCATAATACAATGTTGTTGTTTTTGCCCAGGGTTCGATTGCACCATCAATTATACTTTTTTTCTCATTTGGTATAACTAAATTTGGATCAACATTAAGCTTTATTCCGATACCCTCGCATTCCTCACAAGCACCAAATGGACTATTGAAAGAAAATAATCTTGGTTCAATTTCTTCTATGGTAAATCCACTTTCAGGACACGCAAATTTTGTTGAAAAAATCAACTTTTCTATTTTTCTGAATTTTTTTGGTAAAGTTTCATCTTCATATTCAACAAATAAGAGCCCATTAGCTAGCTGTATTGAAGTCTCTATACCTTCTGCAAGTCGATTTCCTAAAGATGAGTTTAGAACTATTCTATCAACAAGTATTGAAATATCATGTTTAATTTTCTTATTTAACTCTGGAACTTTTTCAATATCATATAAAACATCATCAATTTTGATTTTTCTAAAACCTCTTTTTTTATAATTTAAAATCTCTTTTTTATATTCACCTTTTCTTCCTCTGACTACAGGTGCATAAAGATAAATAGTTGATTTTTTTGGTAATTTTTTAATCTTATCT
This sequence comes from uncultured Pelagibacteraceae bacterium, assembly GCA_902573465.1. Classification (GTDB taxonomy): domain Bacteria; phylum Pseudomonadota; class Alphaproteobacteria; order Pelagibacterales; family Pelagibacteraceae; genus Pelagibacter. The sequence continues at coordinate 86,247 of CACGJX010000004.1, read as the reverse complement.
ACTATTTGACTAACCGTTTGTGACTCAATTGGTTTACCAGTGAAAGGTGAATATGGAATACCAGCTCTAGCATATAACACCCTCATATAATCATAAATTTCGGTAACTGTTGCAACTGTAGATCTAGGATTTTTGGATGTATTTTTTTGCTCTATTGATATCGCGGGACTTAATCCCTCTATAAGATCTACATTTGGCTTTTTCATTTTATCTAAAAATTGTCTCGCATATGCGGATAAACTTTCGACATATCTTCTTTGCCCTTCTGCATAAATTGTATCAAAAGCTAATGAAGATTTTCCTGACCCAGATAGTCCGGTAATTACAATAAATTTATCCTTTGGAATTTCTAAAGATATATTTTTTAAATTATGTTCTTTTGCTCCCTTTATAACTATCTTTTTAATCATAATTTTTGTTGCTTTGGCCTAATAAAATTAATATTCAGAGTAAAATTGTGATATAAATTAATTAACTAATAAAATAAATATTAAAATATTATGGCTGGAAGTTTAAATAAAGTACTTTTAATTGGTCGTTTAGGCGCAGATCCCGAAATCAAGCAAATGGTTAATGGAAAAAGCGTTGCAAGATTAAGTCTTGCAACAAGCCAATCATGGAAAGATAAAAATACAGGTGAAAAAAAAGAAAAAACTGAATGGCACCGTATAGTTGTATTTAATGAGGGTTTAGTAAATGTTGTTCAACAATATCTCAAAAAAGGTGCTCAAGTTTATGTTGAAGGTCAAATTTCAACAAGAAAATGGAAGGATGAACAATCAGGACAAGACAAATATTCAACCGAAGTAGTTATACAAGGTTATAATTCATCTCTAACTATGCTTGGAGGTGGAAATTCAGGTGGTGGTATAGCTAATGACAATTCGCAAGCATCAAATAATACTGAGGGTTTATCTCAAGTACAAAATGATATGGACGACGATATTCCATTCTAATCATTATGGAAAAAAACGAAGTTTCTAAAGATAAAAACATAAAACTAATTTCAATGCATGATGAGATGAGTTCATCTTATCTATCGTATGCGATGAGTGTCATTGTTAGTAGAGCCCTACCAGATGTTAGAGATGGCTTAAAACCTGTACATAGAAGAATATTATATGCAATGTATAAGGGTGGTTATGATTGGTCGAAACAATTTAGAAAATCTGCAAGAATAGTTGGAGATGTAATTGGTAAATATCATCCACATGGTGATCAATCAGTTTATGACGCTCTAGTTCGTATGGTCCAAGATTTTTCAATGAGCTTACCTCTCGTGGATGGTCAAGGAAATTTTGGATCTATAGATGGTGATCCAGCAGCCGCTATGAGATACACAGAAACGAGATTATCAAAAGTCTCACAATTTTTAATTGATGATATTGAAAAAAATACAATTGATTTTAAAAGTAATTATGATGAAACAGAAAAAGAGCCATCTGTATTACCTGCGCAATTTCCAAATTTATTAGTAAATGGAGCTGGGGGTATTGCTGTTGGTATGGCGACAAGTATTCCGCCTCATAATTTAGGAGAGATTATTAATGGTACATTAGCTTTAATTGATAACAAAGATATAAAGATTAAAGATTTAATGAAGCACATACCTGGACCTGATTTTCCTACAGGTGGTGTAATTATTGGTAAAGATATTATTAAGCAGGGTTATAACAAAGGTAGAGGCTCTTTTAAAATTAGAGGTGAAATATCAAACGAAACTCTTAAAAATGGTAGAGATAGATTAGTTATAAATTCTATTCCTTATCAAGTTAATAAATCTGTTTTGAATGAGAGAATAGCACAATTAGTTAGAGAAAAGAAAATAGAGGGTATTAGAGATATACGAGATGAGTCCAACAGAGAAGGTATAAGAGTCTCGATAGATTTAAGAACAGGCGTTGAACCAGAGACTGTTAAAAGACAATTATACAAGAACACTCAAATAGAAAGTTCATTTGGGTTTAATACTCTTGCAATTGTAGATGGGAAGCCAAAGACTTGTAATCTTAAAGAATTTTTAGAGAATTTTTTAAAATTTAGAGAGGATGTTGTACTCAAGAAAACAAAATTTGATCTCAATAAAGCAGAAGATAGAGCGCATATCTTAATTGGTCTATCAGTATCCGTTGAGAATTTAGATAAAGTAATAAAAATTATAAGAGGTTCAAAAACTCCAGATGATGCAAAAAAATCTTTATTAAATACTAAATGGAAAATTAATAAATCAAAAAAAATGATTTCATTGATAGAGACCAAAAATTCAAAAGGTTTATATAATTTATCAGTAGTGCAAGTTGAAGCCATATTAGAATTAAGATTACAAAAATTGACAGCACTTGGTATTAATGAAATAGAAGTTGAAATAAAAAAACTATTTGAGTTAATTTCTTCATTAAAAAAAATTATATCCTCAAAAAAAGAATTATTAAAAGTAATCAGCAATGAACTTAAAGAAATAAAAGAAAAATATGCAACACCAAGAAGAACAAAAATTATTGATGCAGTACTTAATTACGACATTGAAGAAACAATACAAAAAGAAACTGTTCTTATAACTGTTACCTTACAAGGCTATATAAAAAGAGGATCACTTAAAACTGTAAAGATTCAAAAAAGAGGAGGTAAAGGTAAAACTGGTATCACAACTAGAAATGAAGACTCTGTAGTTCAAACTCTATCAGTTAATACTCATACTTCTGTTCTATTTTTTTCTACTGAAGGTCTTGTTTATAAAGTAAAAGCATGGAAAATACCTGAAGGTTCAGCATCATCAAAAGGCAAATCTTTATTCAATATTTTGCCACTTAAGAATCATCAATCAATAAGTTCAATTATGCCATTTCCTGAAAGTGATGAAGATTCAAGTAAATATCAGATAGTTTTTGCAACTTCACAAGGCAAAGTTAGAAAAAACAGTTTAGAAGATTTTGCTTCAATTAATACATCAGGAAAAATAGCAATGAAGCTAGACACTAATGATAAAATAATTGGTGTTAAGATTTGTAAAGATGATCAAGATATAATCTTAAGTACAAAATTTGGAAAGTGTATTAGATTTGAGTCTAAAAAATTGAGAATATTTAAGGGAAGATCATCAAAAGGTATAAAGGGAATAGAATTAGCATCTAATGATGAAATAGTCTCCTTATCAATTATTGATAATAATAAGTTAAAGAAAAATGGAAAAAATACAAAAGATGATAAGTCTGAATTAGCGGCGAAACAAAAATTTATTTTATCTATAAGTGAAAATGGTTTTGGCAAAAAAACCTCGCATTATGACTACAGAACAACAAATAGAGGTGGAAAAGGAATTATTGGAATAATTAATTCACCAAGAAATGGGAATATTGCATCATCGTTTCCTGTATATGAAGGAGACGAAATAATGATTTCGACAAACAAGGGTAGAGTGATAAGGTTAGCTGTTAAAGAAATCAGAACAGCTGGAAGAAACACACAAGGAGTAAGAATAATTAAGTTATCTGGCGATGAAAAAGTTGTTTCAGCAATTAAAATTGATGATAATTTAATATAATGTCTAAGACAGCTATCTATCCAGGAACTTTTGATCCAATTACTTTTGGTCATATTGATGTGATAAAAAAGGCATTAAAATTATTTGATAAAATTGTTGTGGCTGTATCAGATGGTGAAAATAAAGATTATCTTTTTGATGCCGAGGAAAGATTAGAAATTGTAAGAAATGCTCTTTTTAAAGATCTAAAAATGAATAAAAAAAAAATAACTTTGATTTCATTTAAATCATTAACAACTAGTCTTTGTAAAAAATACAAATCAAATATTATATTGAGAGGTTTGAGAGCAGTATCAGATTTTGAATACGAGTTTCAACTAGCTGGTATGAATAGAAAATTAAATAATAATATTGAAACTTTATTTTTAATGTCAGATGTTGAAAATCAAATTATTTCTTCAAAATTCGTTAAAGAAATCATTAAACTTAATGGAGATATTAAAAAATTTACAACTAAGAGCACTATTAAAGCTTTAAAAGATAAATATGAGTAAACTTTTTATAAAGATATTAATTATTTTTTTATTTACAATTAATCAATCGTTAACAGAGGAGAATATAATGATTTTAAAATTAAAAGATGGTGATGTAAAAATAGAATTATTTTCAGATACAGCACCCAATCATGTCAAAAGAATAAAAGAATTGGCTGATGCTGGTAAGTATGACAATGTGGTGTTTCATAGAGTTATTGATGGCTTTATGGCACAAACAGGTGATGTTAAATTTGGCAACTCAAATTCAGATGATTTTGACTTAAGGAGAGCTGGAATGGGTGGATCAGATTTACCTGATCTTAAGCAAGAATTTAGTAATCTTCCTCATGATCGAGGTACATTATCTATGGCTAGATCATCAGATCCTAATAGTGCTAATAGTCAATTTTTTATTTGTTTTAAACCAGCACCATTTCTTGATAATCAATATACTGTTTTCGGAAAAGTTATCGAAGGAATGGAATTTGTTGATAAGATCAAAAGAGGTGATGAAAATAATAATGGTGCGGTAACAGATCCTGATAAAATTATTAGTTTCAAATCTTTATAATATTCTAATTTCAATTGAAAAAATTTGAATTTAAAGTTTTAAAAAAAAATAAATTTGCAAGACGTGGTTTAATTGAAACTCACAGAGGTAAAATTGAAACACCAGTTTTTATGCCTGTGGGAACTCAAGCTACAGTAAAAGCTTGTACAATAGATGACATAAAAAAAACTGGTTCTCAAATTATTCTATCAAATACTTATCATTTAATGATACGACCAGGTGTTAAAAGAATTGAAGATGCAGGTGGACTTCACAAATTTATGAATTGTGATTTACCAATTCTTACAGACTCAGGTGGCTTTCAAGTCATGTCTTTATCAAAACTGAACAAAATAGATAAAGAAAAAGGGGCAATTTTTAATTCTCATATTGATGGAAAAAAATTTTATCTTAGTCCAGAGGAAAGTATAAAAATTCAATTAGGACTAAATTCAGATATTGTAATGGTTATGGATGAGTGTCCAAAAAAAACAAATGACTACCAAACTATAGATAAATCTATGAATTTGTCTTTGTATTGGGCTGAAAGATCTAAAAAAGCTTTCGGGCATAATCCTCACAAAGCTTTATTTGGTATTGTACAAGGAGGTTTATTTAAAGATTTGAGACAAAAATCCTTAAAAGGACTTTTGGAAATTGGATTTGATGGTTATGCATTAGGTGGTCTAGCTGTAGGAGAAACTCAAGATGAAATGTTCACTGTTTTAGATGATATTAAGGAACATTTACCCGATGATAAACCTCACTATTTAATGGGTGTAGGTACTCCAAACGATATCTTGGGCGCTGTTAAAAGAGGTGTTGATATGTTCGATTGTGTTCTTCCAACTAGATCAGGTAGAACTGGACTTGCCTTTACTTGGCAGGGAAGAGTAAATATTAAAAATAATAAATACCAAAATGATAATAGTCCTCTAGATCCAGAATGTAAAAATCTAAATTTGAATAAATATTCTAAAAATTATCTAAATCATTTGTTTAATACGAATGAGATTCTTGGATCAATGTTGTTGACATTACACAATATAAATTTCTATCAAGAATTAATGAGATCGATTAGAGAGAACATCCAAAATGACACATTTGATGCTTTTCATGATAAATACATTGATAAGTTGTAAATAGTGAAGTTATTTTTTTCAAATTCCTGTTTGAAATATTTAGATTATTCTATATATACATTTCATTCTGAAGTAAATATGGGCCGTTAGCTCAGTTGGTAGAGCAATTCCCTTTTAAGGAATGGGTCGATGGTTCGAGTCCATCACGGCTCACCATATCTTATGCAATTGGTGGGTATTTAATAATTATTTCGTTTAACCAAGTTTGTATATTTCTAATTCTGCTGTCAGATGAAGGATGTGTGCTCATAAATTGAGGAGGTTCTTTACCTTTATTCGCCTCTTTCATCCTCTCCCATATTTTCTCAGTTTCTCTAATATCATAACCAGATAAAGAAGAAAAAATCATACCTAGATAATCAGCTTCACTTTCCTGTTTTCTATTGAAAGGATTCATTATACCAATCGAAGATATCAGACCGACAGTGTCCATACCAGTTGATCTATTAATTTGACTTAAAGCTCCTCCACTAAAAATATCGATAAGAGTAGTGCCTGTTTGTACCAGAACTCCACGACTTGCTCTTTCAACAGAGTGTTTTGCAACAGCATGAGCAATCTCATGACCCATAACAGCGGCTAAACCATTTGTATTTTTTGTAATTTTAAGCATACCACTATAAACGGCAATTTTACCGCCTGGCATACACCAAGCATTTTTGACTTTATCATTATCTATTAAGATATATTCCCACTTAAAATTGGCGGTTGGATCTGGGAGATTTGATTTATCAAAATAAATTGATATTGCATTTTCCATTTTTTTTCCAATTTCTTTTATTTCATTAATGGATTTCGTATCTTTGATTAATTTTTCTTTTTCTTTTACTTTTTCATAAATTTGAGCAGCCTGAGCATTTAATTTTGCTTCTGGAATCAACTTTAATTGTTTCCTGTCTGTAATAGGAGCGGTTGTACAAGAGTTAATGACGAAACCACAACAACCACAACCTACATAAGTTAAAAATTTTCTTCTATTCATTTTGTAAGACATTGATATTATATATAATAATGAATCTAAATAATAAAATATTATTAATATTATTCATAATAGCAATAGCTTTTGTGATATTTTCGAGTTTTAGATAATGGTAAAACAGAAGAAAAAAAAATCAATCAGTTTAATTCTTAGAAATTATTTTATTACTGGTGTAGTAGTTTTAATACCTATTGGCTTCACTTTATATCTAAGTAAAATATTAATTGGAATTTCATCTAAAGTAATTCCAGAAAATATAAATCCAAATAGCTATCTACCTTTTGAAATTCCTGGATTAGAAATAATACTTTCAGTAATATTTATTACCATCGTTGGGGGTTTATCCCTATCTTTTTTGGGTAAACGAATTCTTAAACTTATCGATGACCTATTCAAAAGAATCCCAGTTTTAAGAACAATTTATTCTGCAATAGTTCAAATGACAGAAACATTTTCTAACAAAGACCAGAACGATAAAAAAAGTGTTGTTTTGGTTGAGTATCCTAGAAAAGGTGTTTGGGCAGTTGGTTTTGCAACAAAAGAAAATAAAGGTGAGATGGCTGAGAAAACTAACAAGAAATTGATTAACGTTTTTGTTCCAACAACACCAAACCCTACAAGTGGTTTCTTACTTATGTTCCCAATCGAGGATGTTATATATCTTAATATGACTTTTGAAGAAGCTTCTAAATTTATTGTATCTGCAGGAACATCCACAGGTAAGAGTTAAGCAATATCATTAATTATATCAGCTCTATCATATAATTTAATTAATGGTTTAAATTTACTTATATCTTCATTATTTTTTTCAATTCTTTTAATTTCTTTTTCAGCTAAAATAAAAAGATCATGATTATGAACAGGGTCAGCTAACTTAAAGTTTTTTATTCCACTTTGTTTAAAACCTAAAATGTCTCCAAACCCTCTCAATTTCATATCTTCCTCTGATATTTTAAAACCATCATTAGAGTCTTTAAGTATACCAATTCTTTTTTTTGCATTATCACTTAAATTTGATTTAAACAATAAAATGCATGAGGATTCTTTACTACCTCTTCCGACTCTACCTCTTAGTTGATGTAGTTGAGATAAACCAAATTTATTAGCATTTTCAATAATTATTACATTTGCGTTTGGAAAATCTATACCAACCTCAATTATAGTAGTCGAAACCAAAATCTTAAATTCATTTTTTAAGAATTTGTTTAAGATCATTTCTTTTTTTTCTTTTGTGGTTTTACCGTGAAGGAGAAAAACTTGGTTGGGAAATAATTTATTTAAGTATTCTGATTTTTTAACTGCAGAAGAGTGATCAAGTTTTTTGGACTCTTCAATTAAAGGGCACACCCAAAATATTTGATTACCTAGTTTGATTTCTTTTTTTATAAATTTTATAACATCATCAATTTTATTTTCAGGTTTACTGTAGGTTTTAACGGGTTTACGAATATTCGGTTTTTCACGAATAATTGAAAGATCCATATCACCATAAATTGTCATTGTTAAAGTACGTGGAATTGGTGTAGCAGTCATCAAAAGAACATCACAATCTTTTCCGGCTTTATCAGATAATTTCTTCCTTTGACTTACCCCAAATTTATGTTGTTCATCTATTATTATTAATCCAAGTTTTTTAAATTCCACTTTTTTTTGAAAAAGCGCATGTGTTCCAAAAATTATATCAATTTGTTTATTAGATAATTTATTGAGAATTACTTTCTTATCTTTATAAGAAGATTTTCCTGAAATTAATTCAATCTTAATATTTCTGGAAAATAGTTTTTTAGCTAAAAGAAAATGTTGTCTAGCTAGTATTTCAGTTGGTGCCATTACTGCTACCTGAAAGCCTGAATTAATTGTATTAAATGCAGAAAGCAAAGACACTATTGTTTTTCCACTTCCTACATCACCCTGAAGTAACCTAAACATTTTATTTTCAGAACATAAATCTTTATTTATTTCACTTAATGTTTTATTTTGGTCTTTTGTTAATGAGAAATGAAGCTTAGATATGATTTCATTTTGTTTATTAATATTAAAATTTTTTTTTGTTTTTTTTATTCTTTTTATTTTTTTTCTTATTTCTGAGTTTACCAAAAATGTGGAGAAAATTTCATCATAAGCAAGTCTTTGGTAAAAATTTTCTTTAAATTTACCAATATTTTCTGGCTCATGTAATTTTTTGATAGAGTCATTCCAACCTATATTGTTGAATTTTTTCAATATATCTTTTGAATGCCATTCTTCAATTTCAGGTAAATTATTTATTATTTGTAAAATTATCTTATTATAAACTTTTTCACTGATACCCTCAGTTAATGAATAACTATTGTGCTTTTGTTTAATTATTGAAGAGTCCTCTGAAATATATTTTGGATTTGTTAATTGATATTTATTTCTAAAATATTTAATTTTTCCACTAATCGTAACCTCTTTGCCAATAGGTAATATTTTTTTGATATAACCCTCATAACTGTTAAAAAAAACGCAATCTATCTCACCAGTATCATCTCTGCATAAAACTCTATTCGGTAAGTTTCTAACTCTTGGGAATAAATATTTAAGAGGTATTATGGTTATGGTCTGTATTTCATCTATTTTTAGATCTTTTATCTTAGATGATAAACTTCTATCAGTGTAAGATTTTGGTAGTTTCCATAATAAATCAAAAATAGTATTTACCTTTTTTTTCTTTAATAAATTTGAAGTTTTGGTTCCTACACCTTTTAGTAGACTGAGATCAGACAATAAGTATTCATAATTTCTTTTCATATCTATAAAGTGATATTATATTCTTATTATGACTGCTGATATAGAACAAATTAAAAAAAAGATTATTTATAGATCAAATTATCGTGGCACAAAAGAAATGGATAAACTTTTAGGTGCATTCACAAGAAAATATTTAGATCAATTAAACGGAGAAGATTTACATCAATTAATTAAACTCTTAGAAATTGATGATAATAATCTTTATAATTTCTATAATGGTTTAAACACAGACTTACAATTTGAAGATAACAAGATTAATAATTTATTTAAAAATTTTAAATATTAAAAGATTTGATGGCGGAGAGACTGGGATTCGAACCCAGGAAAGAGTTGCCCCTTTGCCGGTTTTCAAGACCGGTGCTTTCAACCGCTCAGCCATCTCTCCGTGAGCAAGGTTTTATAATTATAATTATTTAATTCAACCATAAAATAGTCTATTAAACGTCTATTATCTATTTCATTATTTTATGAACCAGCATTTTAATAAAGGATTAATACTTACATCTTTGGGATCCTTTTGGTGGGGTTTTATTGGTGTTATATATTTTGAATATGTTGCCTTTATAGGACATGTTGAGTTAGTTGTTCACAGATGTTTATGGACTGCTGTTATGCTAGTCATGACGACTCTTTTTTTTAAAAAATGGAAACTTTTTATTAAAAGTATTTCTAATAAAAAAAATCTTTTTTATCTTTTCATCTCAGGTTCATTAATATTTACTAATTGGGCTATTTGGATTTACGCTGTAGCTACGGAAAGAATAATAGATGCTAGTTTTGGTTACTTTATTATGCCAATTATTAGTGTTTTATTGGGATACATTTTTTTTAAGGAAAAATTGAATAAAAAAAGAATCTTTTCAATTTTATTAGTAATCATATCTATTTTGATTATGATTTTTCTTAATATAAAAACACTTCCATGGGTTGGTATAATCGTAGCTTTGAGTTGGGCATTTTATAATCTAGTAAGAAAAAAAATTGATATAGAAACTGATATAGGACTTTTAATAGAGAGTTTATATATTTTTCCTTTTGCTCTTATTGTCTTTTACTTTATTTTTGATAAGGGATTAAATGACTTTAGTTTGTCTAACCCAGGTCTGAGTATGTTTCTATTATTAGCGGGACCCATGACTGTGATTCCTTTATTTTTATATGTAAGAGGTGTTGAATTAATTGGTCTTGGACCTACAGGAATGATTTTTTATATTACACCTACATTGCAGTTTATTTTAGGCTACTTTTATTACAATGAGGATTTTTCACTAATTAAATTAGTGAGTTTTATTATTATCTGGATTGCTGTAATTATATATCTTAAAGATCTTTATGAAACTAATTAGCCAAATATTTTTTTTATTTTTATTAACAATATTGAATTGTTATTCTAGTGAAAATATCAATTTCAATGAATGGAAAAAGAATTTCAAAAAAGTGGCTTTAGCAAATAATATTTCAGAAAAGACTTTTGATACAGCAATGCAAAATGCAAGATTTTTACCTAAAGTTATTGAATACGATAGATTTCAACCAGAGTTTTATGAGGACACAAAAACATATATTGGCAAACGTACTTCAACAAAAAAATTAAAAAAGGGTGTAGATTTTTATGAAAATAATTCAAATCTTATAAATTTAGTTGAAAAAAATTTTGGAGTAGAAAAAGAATTACTTTTATCTTTAATGGGTATCGAGACTAACTTTGGCACTTATGTCGGAAAAATGGATATAATATCATCATTAGCAACATTAAGTTATGATAAAAGAAGATCAGAGTTTTTTTCAAATGAACTCTTAACTTTATTGAGATTAATTGATGATAATCAAATAGATTATAAAACGTTGTATGGTTCATGGGCAGGTGCATTTGGTTTTTTTCAATTTATGCCATCAACAATAAAGAATTATGCTTTTGACTACAATAAGGATAATTTTATTGATTTGAAAAATTCCGAAGATGCATATGCATCTGCTGCTAATTATTTAAAAAAGATTGGGTGGAAAAAAAATGATCTTTGTTTTAAGAAAATTGAATTAGATGAAAATATTCCAATTAAATTTTTGAACGTATCAGCTAGAAAATTGCATAGTAAAAAGAAAATTAAATCTTTTAAAAAATATATTAAGAACTATTCTGATTTAAACATAAATAACGAAAATCAGAAAATAGCAATAATAACCCCTGACAAAGATATTATCCCTAATGCTCAAACTTTAAGTCCTGCTTATATAGTTTTTGAAAATTACGAAATAATTTTACAATGGAATAGATCTTTAAGATTTGCACTTGCTGTGTGTACTTTAAAGGATAAATTTAAAAATGAAATTTAATATTTTTATTATTTTAAGTACCTTATTTTTATTATTAAGTTGTGATCAAACTACTATTAATCAAAGTAAGAAATTAGATATTACATTTGACAAAAAATATAAAAATAGTGGATTTTCTCTTATTTATAATGACGATTTAAAAATTAAAAAAATTGATCAAAGATCACTAACAATATTTCATAAAAATCTAAAAAGAAAATCAAATGTGAAAATTACTAATCCTGTAAATGGAAAATCACTTATCGCAGAAGTAAAATCAAATAGAGTAAAATTTTCACCTTTCTACAATTCAATTATCACTAAAAGAATTGCTGAGGAGTTAGAACTTGATTTAGACGAACCATATATAGATATAGTTTTGATTTCAAAAAGTTCCACATATATTGCCAAAAAGACTAAAACTTTTGAGGAAGAAAAAACAGTTGCTGAAAAGGCACCTATAGATGGTATTAAAATTAGTGATCTAAACTCATCTAATAAAACTAAAAAAAAATTACAAAAAAATAATAAATTTTCTTATTATATTAAGGTAGCTGATTTTTATTATAAAAAATCTGCTAAAAATATGAGCAATAGAATTAAAAGTGAAGTTAAATTGAAAAATATTAAAATCATTGAACTTTCAAAAACTAATTATAGGTTATTATTGGGACCATTTAATGATATACAATCACTTAAAGACTCATTTGAAAAAATGAATTCTTTGTTTTTTGAAAATCTAGAAATAATTAAAGATGCTTAAAAAAATTTCTATCATTATCTCATTATATTTATCTTTAATTTTTTCTGTTAATGCAAATATTGACATAAAAGCTAGAACAGCAATCTTACAAGATTACTTATCTGGTGAAATTTTATACGAAAAAGATCCAGATAGGTCAATTTATCCAGCCTCAATGACTAAGATAATGACATCAATAATTGCTTTTGATTTAATAAAATCAGGTGATCTATCTTTGAATGATAAATTTATAATTTCTGAAAAAGCTTGGAGATTATCAACGGCAGGTTATTCATCTATGTTTATAATGGTTGGTGATGAAGTTTCTGTAGAGGATTTACTATTAGGTATAATTATTGCGTCAGGCAATGATGCATGTATTGCGCTTGCGGAAGGAATAGCTGGTACCGAGGAAGAATTTGCAATCTTAATGACATCTAAAGCAAAAGAACTTGGAATGGAAAATACAAATTTTGCTAATTCATCTGGTATCAACGATCCAGATAATTACTCAACTGTTAGAGATATCTTGATTATGTCTAATTATTTAATTAAGGAACATCCAAAATATTATGAGTGGTTTGCTGAAAAAGAATTTACGTGGAATAGAACTGGAGGTGATCCAATCACCCAAGGTAACAGAAACCCTCTTCTTTATAAAAATATTGGTGCCGATGGTATTAAAACAGGATACTTAGCTGTTGAAAAATATTCATTAGCGTCGTCAATTAATAGAAAGGGGAGAAGATTAATAGCTGTCGGAAGTGGATTTGAAACCAAAACTTCAAGATCAAGAGAAAGTTCAAGATTGTTAACTTATGGATTAACAAATTTTGATCTAGTTGAGATAAATAAAGCTAATAAACCTATTGATAAAGTAGAGGTGTGGCTTGGTAAACAAAGCTATGTAGATGTGCATGTTGATACTGATATTTATAAAACAATCAAAAAAGCAAAAAAGAGATTATTAAAGATATCCTTAAAATATGATGGACCAGTAGAAGCACCAATTAAAAAAAACCAAAAAATTGGAACTTACAGAGTTGTATATGACCAGGAATTGATAGGTGAATATGATCTATTAGCATCTAACGATGTTCAAAAAGTAAATATTTTTACTAGATTAATTAAATCATTAAATTATTTAATCTGGGGTGATGTCTAGAAAACCTGTTATTGTTTTCGAGGGTATTGAGGGAAGTGGTAAGACTCATCATTTAAATAAAATTTCAAAATATCTAAAAAAAAGAAAACTTTCTTTTATTAAGATTAGAGAACCAGGAGGAAGTTTAAATTCAGAAAAAATAAGAAAATTGATACTTAATAAAAAATCTAATTTTAATAAAATTACGGATTTACTGCTTTATTTAGCCTCTAGAAGTGAAAATATCAATCTACTAAGAAAATATTATAAAAAAAGAATTATCCTTATAGATAGATTTGTTGACTCAACTATTTCATATCAACATTATGGCATGGGTGTAAATTTAGATTTAATAAATAGTATAAACAAACATATTTTATCAAACTTTAAAGTCTCCTTTACTTTTTTAAACCTAGTAAATCATAAAAATATGGTTAAGCGACTTAGATCAAGAAAATCTACTAATAGGTATGATAATTTTAAAAAAAATTTTTACAATAAAGTTCAAAAAGGTTTTATAAAACTTTCAGATAAGAATAAAAGAAAATATCAAATAATTGACTCTAATTTAGATATTCAGTTGAATGAAAAATTAGTTTTAAAGAAAATTGAAAAATTGATAAAATGAGCTTAAGTCCAATAAATCAAACTAATTTGTTTTCACTCGATAACTATCTCTTAGAATTTATAGAACTTTATAAGAAAAAAAAATTACCTACAAAAATTTTACTTAGTGGTGACAAAGGTTTGGGTAAGTCAACTTTAGCATTTCATTTAGCAAACTATATATTGTCCATTAACGAAGAACATCCCTATATTGTTAAAGAATCTAAGATTAATCCTGACAACAAATCTTATAAACTTGTAATAAATGGATCAAATCCCAACTTATTGTTAGTTGATATTTTAAGTGAAAAAAAAAACATTGATATTAATCAAATTAGAGAATTAATTAATAACTTAAATAAATCATCTTTTAATACTAAGGAAAGATTTATAATTATAGATAATATCGAAACATTAAATATTTCCTCTATTAATGCTCTTTTAAAAGTTTTAGAGGAACCACCACCAAACACTTATTTTATATTGATAAATAATGACAGATTTATTTTACCGACTTTAAAATCTAGATGTATCAATTTCAAAATATCTTTAGATCACAAAACTTCGATCTCGGTTATTAATAAGATTTTAGATGATGATGTTATGAAATTTATTAATAAAGATTTGATAAACTACTATTTAACACCCGGGCAAATATATCATTTAATAGAATTTTTTAGATTACAGAAACATGATCTTAAGAATTATGATTTAAAAAGTTTTATTAAACTTGTTATTAGAGATAATTTGTATAAAAAAAATACCTTAATTAGAAATATAATATTTGAATATTTGGAGTTTTATTTTCGAACAAAAGTAAAATTGGCAAAATCAAGAACTTTTGAATATTATGATTATTTTTTAAAGAGAATAAATGATACTAAGAAATTTAATTTAGATGAAGAGTCTTTATTTATGGAATTTGAATATAAAATTTTAAATGGATAAAAATTTTTATATTACTACTCCGATATATTACCCATCTGGAAAACCTCATATGGGGCATGCATATTCAAGTATTATAGCTGACTTTTTTGCGCGATTTAAATTAATTGATGATTATAAAGTTCATTTTTTAACTGGTACAGATGAGCATGGTTTAAAGATACAAAGATCAGCTGAAAAAGCAGGAAAGAAGCCTAAGGAATTCTGCGATCAAATTAGTCAAACATTTAAAGATCTCTCAAAAACATTAAATTTATCTAATACGGATTTTATAAGAACTACCGAGGATAGACATAAAAAAACAGTTCAGCACCTCTGGTCTCTTCTTGAAAAAAATGATGACATTTATTTATCAAATTACTCTGGATGGTATTCGGTTTCAGATGAGGCTTTTTACAATGAGGATGAAATAGAAGAAATAGATGGAAAAAAAATTGCAAAATCGTCAAAATCTAACGTCGAATGGATAGAGGAGGAGTCATATTTTTTTCGACTTTCTAAATGGCAAAAACCTTTATTAGAATTTTATGAAAATAATCCAGATTTTATATTACCTGAGTCTAGAAAAAACGAGGTAATTAGTTTTGTAAAAAGTGGTCTTAAAGATCTTTCTGTAAGTCGTAAAACTTTTACATGGGGAATTCCAGTTCCTAAAAACGATAAACATATTATTTATGTATGGCTCGATGCATTAACAAATTATTTGAGTGCTTTAAATTATCCAGATACAAATGATGAACTTTTTAAAAAATTTTGGCCAGCATCTATCCATTTGATTGGTAAAGATATTCTGAGATTTCATGCAGTTTATTGGCCTGCATTCCTTTTAGCTGCTAAAATTGAATTACCAAAAAAAGTTTATGGTCATGGTTGGATATTATCTGGTGAAGAAAAAATGTCAAAATCTAAGGGAAACATTTTAGATCCATTAAAAATTATTGAAGAATACGGTTTAGACCCTTTGAGATATTATTTGGTTAAGGAAGTTTCATTTGGAAATGATGGTAATATTTCTCAAGAAAGACTTGAAGATTGTATAAATAGCGATTTAGCAAATAATTATGGTAATTTATGTCAAAGAGTTACTGCTTTTGCGATGAAAAATTGTGATGGAAAAATTCCTGCAAAAATTGATTTTCAACCAGATGATTTAAAGATATTAAATAAATTTCAAGAAAATTTAGATACTATAAGGTCTAAAATAAATGAACAAAATATAAATTTTTATATAGATTTCATTGTTAATTCTCTGTTTGACGCAAACAAATACTTTAATGATCAAGAGCCATGGAAAAAAAAGGATAATTTAGTTAGATTAAATACTATAGTTTATACAACATTAGAAATAGTCAGGAAAATTAGCTTTTTACTTTATCCAATTATTCCTGAAACGTCATTGAAAGCATTAAAAATTTTTGATTTATCAGAAAAAGATATCAAATTAGAAACTATTTCTAATAATGAATTTATTATAAAAGGTAATATAATAAATAAGATAGATATATTAATTAAGAAAATAGAAAAAGAAAATGATTGACTCACATTGCCATCTAGATCATGAACCGCTACTAAGTGATCTTTCAAATGTGCTTAAAAGATCCAAAGATGTTGGTATTAAAAAGTTATTAACTATATCTACATCTTTTGAGAGTTTTTCTAGAATTAAAGATATAGTCAATAAAGATGAAATTATATATGGAACAGTAGGCATACATCCACATGAAAGTGATACTAATACAATAACTAAAAATGAATTAGTTAAAAGTCTTAAAGAAAACCCTAAAATAATTGGAATAGGAGAAACTGGATTAGATTATTACTATAATAACAGTGATAAAGAGAAACAAATAACTAGTTTTAAAACACATATTGAAGCAGCAATAGAGTGTGATGTTCCTATTATCATACATTCAAGAGATGCAGAAGATGATACCTTTAATATACTCAATGAGTATAAAGGACATAACCCAAGAATTTTGATGCACTGTTTCACTGGATCAAAAAAATTTTCAGAAAAACTTCTTGTATTGAATTCTTATTTTTCAGCAAGTGGAATTATAACTTTTAAAAACTCGACTGATTTACAAGAAACTTTTAGATCATTACCTTTAAATAGAGTCTTAATAGAAACCGATAGTCCGTATCTCGCACCTGTTCCTAATCGAGGAAAAAAAAATGAACCATCATTCATTGATTTTACAGCAGAAAAATTAGCACAAATTAAGGATGTATCCAAATCAGATCTTATAGATTTCACTTCGAACAATTTTAATAAATTATTCTTTAATTAAACATTATGAAATTTATAATATTAGGATGTGGTAGTTCAATGGGTGTGCCGAGACCAGATGGTTTCTTTGGAAATTGTGATCCTAAAAACAAAAAAAATTATCGAACAAGGTGCTCTGGTTTTATAAAGACCTCTAATGAAAATATTCTTATTGATACATCCCCAGATTTAAGACATCAATTATTAAGACATAAAATAAAAAGGATAGATAAAGTTTTATATTCACATATGCATGGTGATCAAACACACGGTATTAATGATTTAAGGGCATTTTATATTAATACAAAAAAACAATTAAGTGTGTATGCTGATAAAGATACCTCTGATTATTTAAAAAAAACTTTTTCATATATTTTCAAAAGTTACTCAAGAGAGTATCCAGCTACTTTGAAATTACATAAACTAAAAAATAATTTATTATTTAGAAATAATAATAAGATCATGAAGATAAGATCAATCAAAGTTGATCATGGAAAAGTCAAATCTAATTGTTTTATTATAAATAAAAAAATTGCCTATATAAGTGATGTAAGTAAAATTTATAACAAAGATTACAAATATTTTAAAAGTCTTAAATATTTGATAATTGACTGTTTATGGTACAAACCACATCCATCTCATTTCAATTTAGAATCATCTTTATCTATAATAAAAAAATTTAAACCCAAAAAAGCAATCTTAACGAACTTATCTCCTGTGCTAGATTATAATGAGCTTAAAAAGGTTTTACCAAAGAATGTTATTCCTGCTCATGATGGATTAACGATTAATTTATAAGATTTTTTCAATTATATTTGTTAATTTTTGAGACATTGGATTTGTTAAGGATGAAAAAGTATCTTCAATTTTTCCTTGTCGATTGATTAGAATTTTATAAAAATTCCACTTTGGAACTGCTGATTTTCCATAATTTTCTTTTGCCCACTGATATATTTCATGAGCATTTTCACCTTTTACATCAGTAATTGATGTCAATGGAAAATCTATATCAAAATTTACTTCGCAAAATTCTTTAACTTCAGAATTTGATTTTTTTTCTTGGTTAAAAGAATTAGAGGGAATACCTAAAACAATAAAACCTTTGGATTTGTATTTCTCCCAAAGTGTTTGTAACTCTGCATATTGTTTTGTAAAACCACAATAACTAGCTGTATTTACAATCAAAACAACTTTATCTTTATAGTCATTTAAATCAATAACCTCTCCAGTGATACTATTTATCTTAAAGTCAAAAAAAATTTTATCATAATTTGCAGTTGCTGAATTTTTAAAAAAAAACATGATTATAGTTAATCCTATGAATGCAATTTTTTTCATTATTATAAATTACTTATTTGGAGTGAGTAATATCAAAAAGTAACCAAATAAAGTTGATAATAATGACCCAGTTAATACTCCGATTTTTACTCCATCCATATATTGCATATTTTCAACAAAAGCTAAATTCCCGACAAATAGACTCATTGTGAAACCAATACCAGTTAACACACCTACACCATAAAAATTATACCAACTTGTGTTATTAGGCATTTGCGCTATTTTTGTTTTTATAGCAACATATGAAAAAGCAAAAACACCTAATTGCTTACCTAAAAATAACCCCAAAACTATACCTAACGGTACTTTATCCAGTAAAGAGCCAAAAGATAAACCCTCTAGTGAAACACCGGCGTTTGCAAATGCAAATAATGGCATTATGCCAAATGCAACATAAGGGCTTATTGCATGTTCAATTTTGATTAATAAAGAAAAATCTTTTTCTTTTTTTCGATGAGGAATTGTCATCGCTAGCAAAACACCTGCGATTGTTGCATGTATTCCTGAATTATGAGTAAAATCCCAAAGGAAAATACCAATAATTAAATAAGGTAAGAATTTTTTAATGTTAAATTTATTTACAACTAGCAATATTAAAAATGCCAACAACATAAGACTTAAATATTTAACACTTAAGTCTCCTGAATAAAATAAAGCTATAATTACGATTGCACCCAAATCATCTATTATTGCAAGAGCAGTTAAAAAGACTTTTAATGATAATGGTACTCTTTTTCCTAATAAAGATAATACTCCAAGTGAGAAAGCAATATCTGTTGCGGATGGGATTGCCCATCCATTCATAGTTTCACTATCTCCAAAATTGATAAATACATAAAATAATGCAGGCACTAACATTCCACCAACTGCTGCAATTATTGGAAGTAATGCTTGTTTAATATTAGAAAGTTCACCTTGCAAAAACTCTCTTTTTATTTCCAAAGTAACGAAAAAAAAGAATATTGCCATTAAAGCGTCATTTATCCAATGAAGAACTGATAATTTTAATCCAAAATCGTTTATACCGATGAATAAATATTGATTTAAAGTTGAAAAATATAATTCTGATAAACCTGAATTACTTATTATTAATGCAATTATTGCTGCAAATAATAAAACTAAACCACTAGCGGCTTCAAGCTTAAAAAACCAAATAAAGGGTTTTGATAAATAATTAATCATCTAATTCAGATCTTTAGCAAAAAGTATCAAATCTCTCAAGGTTTCAAATAAATTATATAATATCAGTTCTAAATTTGGAAAAATATTACTTAATGGATCTTTAAATGTATCTAATATAATTATGATTGCAATAAAAGTTATAATAGATACAAATATATAACTCAAAAATTTTATTAAGGTAAAATTGTACTTTGGTTTGTATTTTATTAATTCTGAACCTGGTTTTATAGGTGCATTGGATACCGATTTACTAATATCTTCATCTTTATATAAAATCTTTTTTTGTTTAGTAGGTTTTTCAATTAAATGCTCAATTTGTTCACTAATATTTTTATTAAAGAACCAAGTTTGATCACATGATCCGCATTTCAATAATCTGCCTTTGTCAGGTATTAAGTTTGCGTCTACTTCAAATTTTTTTTCACCACATGGACAAGTTATTATCATAAGCTCTATATAACAGATTCTAATTAAAAATCCCTTGTTTTACGCATCTTTATACGTTGAAAAAATAAATAAGTACTGTATTAGTACTTGTTCCGGAGTGTAGCGCAGCCTGGTAGCGCATCTGGTTTGGGACCAGAGGGTCGCAGGTTCAAATCCTGCCACTCCGACCACCATTATGAAAAAAGCAAAAATATACAAACCTAATAAAACAGCAATGCAGTCAGGATTAGGTAAAACTGACAAATGGGTCCTTGAATATGAAAGCGAAAATCCCTCAACAAACCCCTTAATGGGTTGGGAGAGTTCAACAGATACCTACTCAGTATTTAAATTGGAATTTTCAACAAAAGAATTAGCTATTAATTACGCAAAAAAAAAGAAAATTGACTTTGAGTTAATTGAGCCAAAAAAAAGAAAAATTGTAAAAAAATCCTATGCAGATAATTTCTTAAATTAAATTTATGTTTAAATTTTTTACAGATAAAAGATGGCATTTGTGGAGTATAGGAGGAACATTGCTAATACTTGCTGCAACTTGGTATCAGGTTCAATTAGATGTTAGAATTAACGAATGGTTTGGTGAATTTTATGATACTTTACAGAAAGCTTTAGCTGAACCAGGTGCTGTGACAGAGAAAGAATTTATTGCTTACCTTTTTACGTTTGCAAAAATTGCAGCAATTTACATATTGGTAGTTATATTTAGTGATTATTTTACTAGTCACTGGACTTTTAGATGGAGAACAGCTATGGCTGATTTTTATCATGATAAGTGGAATCTTGCTTCATCTATAGAGGGAGCATCTCAAAGAGTACAAGAGGACACACTTAAGTTTGCAAGAATTATGGAGGGTTTAGGTGCAGAACTTTTAAGAAGTATTATGACATTAATCGCATTTACACCTATATTGTGGGGTTTATCAAAAAGTATAACTGTTTTACCTTGGATTGGGGAGGTCAACCATGCGCTAGTTTGGGTTGCAATTGTTTCAGCTTTAGGTGGAACATTTATACTTGCAACAGTGGGTATTAAATTACCAGGTATTGAATATGATATCCAAAAAGAAGAAGCAGCATATCGAAAAGAATTAGTTCTAGGTGAAGACTTTAAAGAAAGTGCTCAGCCTGTAAAAATAAATGATTTATATGGGGGAGTTAGAAAAATACATTATAAAATGTATTTTCATTATTTATATTTTAACGCTGTAAAGTGGAGTTATTTGCAAGGAATGGTAATTGTTCCATATTTAGCTTTAGCACCTACAATCGTAACAGGGGCAATTACTCTTGGATTTGTTCAACAAATTATTAGAGCATTTGGAAGAGTTGAAACATCTTTGCAATATTTAGTACGAAGTTGGCCAATAATTGTCGAATTAATCTCTGTTTGGAAAAGGCTTAATGAATTTGAAAATAAACTTAAGATTAATACTGAAAAAATATCTAGAGAAAAAATTTAGTGCCATTAAATATTGAATTAATTGATAAGATTATAAATGTAACTACTAAGGCAGCGATCTCATGTCATAGATTTATTGGAAAAAATGATAAAATAAATGCTGACCAAGCTGCTACAGACTCAATGAGAAATGAAATTAATAAATTAGAAATTAATGGTGAGGTAGTTATAGGTGAAGGTGAGCTTGATGAAGCACCAATGTTATACATAGGTGAAAAATTAGGATCTGGTAAAGGTTTAGATATAGATATTGCTGTCGATCCTCTTGAAGGAACAAATTTTGTAGCCAAAAATTTGCCTGGTGCTTTATCTGTAATATCAATTGCTGAAAAGGGAAATCTTTTTAATGCTCCAGAAACTTATATGGATAAACTTGCAGTATCAAATAAAGTTCCTTTTGATGCAACAGATCTTGATTACCCTATTGAAAGAAATATTAAGAACATAGCCGATTCATTAAATAAAGATATCTCAAATATTACTGTTTGTTTATTAAATCGTCCTCGACACCAAAAAATTATAGATAAACTCAATGGTATGAAAGTCAAAATGAAATTGATTTCCGATGGAGATGTTTCTGGAGCTTTAATGGTGACAGATGAAAAATATAATGTGGATATTTTTTTAGGAATAGGAGGAGGGCCCGAAGGTGTTTTAGCAGCATCTGCTATTGATGCTTACAATTGTAAATTTCAAGGAAGATTTATTTTTGATAATGATGACGACATTTTAAGAGCAAAAAAAATGGGAATTAAAGACCTAAGAAAAAAATATAATTTAGAGGAAATAATTAAAGGTGACACAATATTTTGTGCAACCGGAATCACGAATGGCGATTTAGTAAAAGGTGTTAATATTAATAATGGGAGATATATTACAGAAACTTTAGTTACGCATAAAGGTTCAAATAAGTGTAAAATTGTTACAAGAGAAGACACTATAAAAACTTGATAAATATTATTTTATACAATAAAAGATCCAAATTTGGTCCCTTCGTCTATCGGTTAGGACACGTGGTTTTCATCCTCGAAAGAGGGGTTCGATTCCCCTAGGGACCGCCAAAATTTATGTCCTATTATGTGTATATGATTAAAAGTATCGGTAGGATAAAATCTAAAACATATGTTGGATTTACAAATAATCTTAAAAATAGGCTTAAAAAACATAATACTAATAAGGGGGCAAAATCAACAAAAGGTCACAATTGGATTATTATTTATAGAAAAAAATTTATTAAAAAAAATAATGCTTTATCTTTCGAATACAAACTTAAGAAAGATAGAAAAAAAAGAAAACTTATATTAGATGATTTCAATAAATCAGAAAATTAAAATTGCAACAATATTACCTTATAAGGAAAATTATACTTTTTCTAGAGCTCAAGCTGCAGCAATATGGGTTTGTGATTTTTTTAAATATTCAAAATTTAATAAAAATAATTACATATTTGGAAATACAAAAAATAAAGATTATTTAACAGATAATTATATCAACATTCCAATACAAAATAAGAAATCAAGATTTTCTAGTACCACCATCGAATATTGCCAAAATTTAATTTCGAAAATCAAAAATCAAAATTTCGAAATTATAGAAATTCATAATAGACCACAAATTTTTACTATTCTTAAAAAAAAATTAGATAAAAAATTTATTTTATATTTTCATAATGATCCTCTAAGTATGAAAGGATCAAAAAGTACTTCTCAACGTTTATCTTTATTAGATAAAGTTGACAAAATCATCTTTGTAAGTCAATGGACCCAGGAAAGATTTTTTAAAGATTTAGATAGAAAACTTCTGGATAAAACCGATGTTGTTTATCCGAGTATTCATAAAAGTAAAAAAATATTCAAAAAAAATAAAAATATTGTTTTTGTTGGAAAATTAAATGAGTCAAAAGGTTATGATATCTATAAAGATGCTATCATAAGAATTTTGAATGAATACAAAGCCTGGAAGGCATATTCAATAGGAGATGAGAATAGAGATAGACCTTATATTAATCACAAACGACATTTTGAGCTTGGATTCTTAAAACATCAAAAAGTTTTGAATTTTTTAGATAAATCAGAAATAGCTGTTGTACCATCCAGATGGGAGGAACCTTTTGGGCGTACAGCACTTGAGTCTTCTTCTCGAGCATGTGCTACAATAATATCAAACAAAGGCGGTTTACCTGAGACAACTGATTATTCATTGGTACTTAAAAATTTGAATTCAGACACTTTATATAAAAATATTAAAAAACTAATAACTAATTCTAAATTAAGAAAAAACCTTCAACTCAATGGTTTCAAAAATGTCAAACATACTATTAAATCTAATGCAAAACTTATAGATGAAATAAGATCAAAATTGATTCACAATTTTAATTTAAATTTTATCACCAAAAAATTAAGAATTATAAATTTATATAACACTGGGCAAAAATTAAATCACAGACTTTATAACATTTCTATTGGAAAAAAATTTACAAATGGATTAATTAGGAATGGTCATGACGTTCTTGAAATAAGCGATAGAGACTTTATACGTCAAAATAGATTTTTCAGTTTAAATTCAAATCAAAAATTCCAAAATTATTTAATTGAAACCTTTAAAAATTATAATCCTGATTTATTTATATTTGGTCACACTAAAAATATTGAACCTGACACAATTAAAAAAATTAGAGAGCAAAACAAAAATCTTATCATTACTCAATGGAACGAAGATCCCGTGATGCCAAGTCTAGATTATTCTAAAAGAAATTTAAAAAATATTTCAATATATAGTAATATAGTAGACCATAATTTTATCACTACAGATCCAAGTATTATTAAGAAACAAGGATTTGATATAACAAATATAAATTTTTTTTTTGTGCCAGTCGATAAAAACATTGAATGTTTTGATGTTTTTAATACCAATCCATCTATGGATTTATTTTATGCGATGAGTCATGGTGTAAATAGAGCATCTCTAAAAACAGACAAAATTGACAATAGAATAATTTTCTTGAACAAATTATCCGCAAAGTTAAATGATATAAATTGTGACTTTTATGGTTTTAAGAATAAAGAACCAATTTGGGGAAACAATTTTTATCAAGCTTTAGTAAATTCAAAAATGGGATTAAATTTAAGTAGAGGATTGCCGACCAAATATTATTCTAGTAATAGAATAGCATCATTAATTGGAAATGGTCTTCTTACTTTTATAGATAAAAAAACACAACTAGGTGATTTTTTTAATAAAGATGAAATAATTTTATATGACAATATTAATGACTTATCAGATAAAATTAGATTTTATAAAATCAATTCGAAAGTTAGAAAAAAAATTGCGAAAAATGGAAAAAAAAAATATTTTAAATTGTTTAAC
This sequence comes from uncultured Pelagibacteraceae bacterium, assembly GCA_902573465.1. GTDB lineage: Bacteria > Pseudomonadota > Alphaproteobacteria > Pelagibacterales > Pelagibacteraceae > Pelagibacter. The sequence continues at coordinate 60,976 of CACGJX010000004.1, read as the reverse complement.
GAAATGAAAATTACTAAATATATAATAGATATTTCTATAGGTAATAATGCTAAATTAATTTAATGAAATTTTCAATAATTGTTCCTACGTTGAATAATTTAGATTATTTAAAAATATTAGTTAATAGTATAAATAAAAATTCTGTTAACCAACATGAAATAATTATTCATGTAAATGAAAATTTAGATGGTACTAAAAACTTTTTAGAACAAAATAAAATATTATATACATATTCAAAAACAAACATTGGTCTATGTAGATCTGTGAATAGAGCTGCTAAATTAGCTACAACGGATTATATATTATATTCACATGATGACATGTATTTTCTTCCTAAGTGGGATATTATTTTAAAAAAGGAGATTGAAAAATTAGATAGTAAATATTTTTATCTATCTGGCACAATGATACAAAAAAAAGGAGCCGATTTGATATTAGATGCTGGAATAGATTTTAAAAGTTTTGATGAACAATACTTGTTAGACAATTATAAAAACATAAATATGCATGATCATCAAGGATCACATTGGGCGCCACACCTAATACATAAAGAAATTTGGAATTTAGTAGGGGGGTTTAGTGAAGAATTTGATCCTGGAGATGGATCTGACTCTGATCTTAATATGAAATTATGGAACTGTGGTGTAAGAATATTTAAAGGTTTAAATGACTTTAAGGTTTATCATTTTGGATCTATATCAATGAGAAAAAAAAAAGATGTAAAAAAGAATAATGGTACAAAAACCTTTCTAAAAAAATGGGGTATAACGCCTAAATTTTTTTTTAAATTTTATTTGAAAACAGGGTCTTCATATAATGGTCCTTTAAAAGAGCCTAGTAAATCATTAAGCTACTTTTTAAATTTAATAATTTGCAAGATAAAGAAAAGTTTTTCTTATTAAACTAAATGAACATTCTTTTTTATTGTCCATTTAATTTTGATATTAATTCTCCAAATATAAAATCTTTAGGTGGTATTGAGAGTTTAAATTTAGAACTATCTAAATATCTATCTCAATCACATTACAAAATTTTCTTAGCTACCAATTGTAAGAAAATTATTAAAAAAAAAAATTTAATTAATATCCCCATAAATCTTTTATTAAAAAATATATCAAGTTATAAATTTGATAAAATTATTAGCTCAAATGATCCATCAATTTTCAATCATTCAAAAGATTCTAAAAATTTTTTATGGATACATAACAAACTTCCTCTAGAAAAAGCTATAAGAAAAAAAAAATTTTTTTCAATTATCAGAAATAAAATATCTGCTATTTTTGTAAGTAATTACCTTTTAAAAAAAACTTCAAATATTTATAACTTTAAAAATAAATTTGTAATTTCAAATTTTTTAGATCCTACATTTTCTAATATTAAAACTAAAATAGATAGAAAACCATATTTCATTTGGTCTGTTCAAAGAAAAGTTGGGTTAAAAGAAATTCTGAATATATGGATTAAAAAAATCTTTAAATATAATTCTAAAGCAAAACTTTTTGTTTTTGGTATAGATAAAAAGTCTTTTACTAAAAAAGATATTAAAACTTTTTTAAATTATAATATCATTTTAAAGGGTAGAGTTTCTAAAAAAATATTAAAAACTCATTATAATATTTCCATGGGTATGATCTGTTTAGGTTATGACGAAACGTTTTGCATTAATGCCATAGAAGCTTTTTCATGTGGTCTACCTATAATTACTTTCGGTTTAACAGCTGTTGATGAGTTGATAAATGATAAAAACTCTTTTAAAATATTCGAATTTAATGATTTTGATAAAACTATTCTTAAAATTATAAATATGAATAAAAATCAACGAAAACGTTATACTTATTATTGTTACAATTTTTCTAAAAGATACAGAATTAAGCAAATTGCACTTTATTGGAAAAAAATTCTTAATTCATGAGTTTAGATCTTAATTTTGTTTAATGCGTTGTTTTTAAATAAATTTGCCTCATGAATATATCTTCTAACCATTTGATTTGTTTTATGTCCTGTCATGGCCATTATATATCTTTCTTCAGCACCAAATTCAGCTGCAGTTGTTGCAAAACCTGATCTTAAACTATGACCTGCGTATTTAGAGGAGTCTAAACCTGCTTTTTGAGTATATTTTTTTATTATTAAAGCAACTAATTTATCTGAAACTTCAAAAATTTTACCTTTATTAGTTTTAGCAAATTTTAATTCTATAAATTCTTTAAGTGCTTTAACTGGACAAAATTCTTTATTATCAAAATAGGGGATAGCTTTAATAATTCCCTCTCCTGATTGGTCTGTTTTTGATCTTCTTATTAGTATTTTTACACCTTCATTTACAAATTCTATGTCTTCATAATCAATATTGACTAGTTCTGATCGTCTAAATCCACCGGCAAACCCAACTAATATTAATGCTTTGTCTCTTAATTTCGAAATTGCTTTAACTTTGCTTTCTACAAAACTTTTAGTTTTGTTTTTTTCTTCATCTATAGCTTTAATTATTAATTTTAAATCATTGATTAATATCGGTTTTTTTGCTTGTTGTCTTGACCCTAAAGTTCTTTTAATACCATGAAGGTTTTCCGTAATTATTGGATGTTTTGTATCTAAATAATGACCTTTAAGTTTATGAATTACGCTTATAGAAGCAATTCTTCTTTTTAAAGTACTAAATTTTGAAGTTTTTGAAAGGTTGGTTATATATAAAGCAATAATTTTTGGCTGTGTTGGCAAAGATGTAAAACCATTTTTGTTACAAAATAATGAAAAATCTTTAAAATCGGATTGATAAGCTCTCAATGTATTTCCGGCCTTAGAATTTTTCAAATTTTTTAGAGTTTCTATTTCTAAGCTTTTAACGTCTGTTATTAATTTATTCATCAATTATTCCGATAACCATTAATTATCGGAAATAATATATTAAGTGATTTTTAATGTCAATAGTTTAAATTTAATAATTATGGGTTCTATAGATGGTGAAATTCCTGCAGTATGGTTTTTGATAAGTTCGATTGGTTTTATAATTTTGAGCTATATTCAATATAGAAATACTGGAAAAAGCATTAACACAATATTTTTAAGCATAATGGCTATCTTATTTTTGTTTAGCTATTTTATATTGCTTTTTAAAACTTAATTTATCCCCACTATTCACAAGAAAGTAGGAAGAATTAAAGAATCACCTAAAAAGTGATACATTTAAAAATCATTATTTGTTATGTTAATTATGAATTAAGAGGCAACTCTTAACTGGCCAATTGGAGAAAAACCGAGAGGTACAATTCCAGGGGGCAGAAAGCTTCACAAAGCATCGCTGAACATGTGGAGCGGGAGGCATGGCGGTAGCGCATCAACGACGTGCCAAAACAACTGTTCTTTGCACCCTTAAAAGTGCAAGGAAACAGGGGTTTTTAGCCAATAATGAAACTTAAAGGCACAAAATTTCAATTAAAAGTTTGGAAATATCTCAAAACCATTCAAAAAGGTAAGGTAAAAACCTATAAACAGGTGGCTATTGGTATAAAAAGCCCTAAATCAGCTAGAGCTGTAGCTAATGCCTGTGCTAAAAACCCATATGCCCCTAAAATACCATGTCATAGGGTAATTAGGTCAGATGGAGGGCTTGGAGGTTACTCTGGAATAGGTGGAACCAAGAAAAAGCTTAAATTACTAAGATCTGAAAAAGCAGCTATTTAGGGTTATACTACGCCTTTTTTGTCTTAAAAAAACTAATAAAATCAACGTTTTTTAATGATTTTAGTTTTGTATTAGCAAAATAGTTGAATTCACCCTTCAGTTGTACCAAATATAAGCCTGCACTAAAAATTGACCCCTCTATGGACGTTTAAAAGGCATATTCAATTAGTGCATCGCTCTACTATTCAACTATATCAACGCTTTTAGACCACCCTATTTATTCATGATTTTAATTTTCCTGATGTCCAAAATGCCTTGATTTTTAATGATAATTTAATATTTTTAAGATTTGGATACAAATTTTACAAATTTAGCTAAAAATAATTTTTTTTTAATTAAATAAAATCAGTTTTAGTTAACTTATCTTAAAAATTTATATTATATAAATATCTAATAAATACAATAGTTTACATAGTATAATTAAAGTAATACTTTAGGTATTAGTAAATAAATAATACCTATTATTTAACTTTTTTAACTATGTTCTCTCTCCTAGAAATATAGATACCACTTAATACAATAATAAATAATCCTAAGAAAGTCCAATTATCAGGAAAATCACTAAAGAAATAATAACCTATAATGATATTTGTAATGATCTCAAAATAGCTAAATGGAGCTAATTTAGAAGCATCAGCATATTTAAGTGATAATATTAAAAATAAATGCCCTATACAGGCAAATATACCAATTGCAGCCATCATGGACCACTGATTTAAAGTGGGCTTAACCCAAACAAATGGCATTACTAAAGAAACGATTATGGCCCCTACTACACCTGTTAACAATAGAGTTAATAAAGGGTTGTCTGAAACACTTAATTTACGAGTAATAATTAAATAGAAACCATACATTATTCCGGTTCCAAGAGCCGCTATACTAGCTAAGTTAATTTCCACAAAACCAGGTCTTATAACTACTAATGAACCTATAAATCCAATAATTACAGCAGACCATCTTCTAAAACCAACTTTTTCTCCTAAAAAAATTGGAGAAAAAGCTGTAACAATTAAAGGTGCAACAAAAGCCAAGGTTAATGCTTTTGCAAGAGAAATAACTGATATTGCATAAAAAAAACAAATGTTCGCAGTTAAAAGTATTAATCCTCTAATAAATTGTAATTTTGGTTTTTCTGTCCAAACTAGATTTTTTCGAAAAAAGAAAAACATAAATGGAAGAGTAAAGGCGACTGTAAAAAAATATCTAGCCCATGTAATTTGTAATACAGGAAGATCTGCACTTAAATATTTTGCAAATCCATCCATTATTGGAAGCATTACCCAGGCCAAAAGATTAAAGATGATAGCCTTCATTATAGATAGATATAGATTAATTGAAGTATTTTAAAGCAAAGAATACAACAATTGGAATAGTTATAAAAGACATTAAGGTTGAAACAACTATTGTACTAGCAACACTATCAACAATTTTTTTTGGTGAATACATGCTACCAACTAGATAATTCAATATAGCGCTGGGCATTGCGCTTTGTATGAGCAAAACACCTGCAGCCAATCCAGACAAATCAAAATTATAAATCACAGCAAATGCTATTGAAGGTCCTATTATTACCCTACATAAGGATAAAATAATTGAGTTTTTTAGTGAAAATTTGAATTTAGTAAGAGCAATACCTAATGACATTAAAACTAGGAAAATTGTTGCGTATGTTAAAAGGAATGTTGTGTTCTCAAGAAATAAAGGTGTGTCAATTTCAAAATATAAAAAGAAAACAGATATAATAATAGCGTACACAGGTGGACTTTTAATCAAAATATCAAAAGAAAAACTTTTTTTTGCTAAAAAAACACCTAGCGTAAAATGGAACAAAATTATGACAGAAGCTATAGCAGAAGCAACACCAAGACCTTGAGTACCATACGCAAAAAGGCAAATTGGAACACCCATATTACCGGTATTTGGTAGAATTAATGGAGGAAGCTCCATACTTAAATCTTTTTTAAGCAAAAAAAGAAGTAAAAGTCCAACAATTGCAAAACCAGCAATCATTATTATAGCATAAATAAAATAATGAATAAAAATATCTAAAGTAATTCCAGTTGTTGTTACTGTATAAAAAATCATTGCTGGTGTACCAATATTGCCAGCAAAATTTGTTATGAAATTAGTATCGAATTTAGGGTTTTTTTTACCAAGATAATAACCAACGCCAATAACAAAAAAAACCGGAAAAATAACTTCAAAAATTTTAATATAAATTTCCATTAATTATAAAGTCTAATTAATGTTGGAAATTTTAAAATATTTCTGTTTTTTCTAAATATTGATAAACAATTTCTAGCATTTTTTTCTGATGTTTTGTGGGTAATTATAACAATAGTAGCTGAATTTCTTTTTTTATCAGGTGTTTGTATTATTCTTTTTACAGATATTTTATATTTAGCCAGTCGATTAGTTATAGAAGATAAAACACCTTGTTTATCTTTAACTTCAAATCTTAAATATAGAGAATTTGAGTAGTCATCATTATTAAAAGCCTTTATAGCTTTTCTTTTGTTTGAGGAAATTCCAAAAGGATATTTTATATTTCCTCTAAGAATAGACAATAAATCAGATAATAAAGAGGATGAAGTAGGTCCTGGTCCTGCACCCTCCCCTTGAAGTATACTTTCTCCTACAGGTTTTCCTTCAGTAATAACAGCGTTCATGACACCATTTACATTTCCTATATATGTGTCTTTACTAACTAAACACGGATGAACAGTTTCAAATAATCGATTATTTATCATTTCAGATATACCAAGTAACTTAATTCTAAGATTTAATTGATTTGCAATTTTAATATCTTTTAAATCAATATTTTCTATGCCTTCCATAATACATTTGTGGTTTGAAATTTGATTATTAAATGCAAGAGCTGACAAAATTCTTACTTTTGCAAACGCATCAAACCCATTCAAATCTAATTTAGGATTACCTGGTTCAGCATAACCAAGTTCTTGGGCTTTTTTTAGGACTTTATCAAAAGTCTCATTTGAATTTTCCATCTCAGTTAGAATATAATTAGTTGTTCCATTTAAAATTCCGTAAACTTTTTTTATTTTGTTTGTAGCCAAACCCTCTTTAATTGTTCTAAGTATTGGAATTCCTCCAGCAACAGAAGCTTCAAATTCTAAATTTACATTATTCTTCTCTGCTAATTTAGCTAATTCATTTCCATGTTTTGAAATCAAAGCTTTATTTGGTGTTATAACATTAATCTTATTCTTTAACGCCATCACAACAATTTTTTTTGAAATTCCATCAGATTTACCAATAGACTCAAATAAAATATCAATTTTTTTTTCTTTTAGAATCTTAAGAGGATTTGTATAAAAAATCTTTTTGTTAATATTATATTTCCTTTTTTTATTTTTATTTTTTGCAGAAATTGCAACGATATTTATCTTTTTTCCTGTTTTAATTTCTATTTCTTTTTTTTTTAATCTTAATTCATTGTAAAGATAAATGCCTACTTGACCCAAACCAACAATTGCAATGTTTACTATTTTATTCATCTATATTTGGATAATCACTATTATCTACATAAACTTTTAAGTTTGACTTAAATTCTTCAAAAGTTAGATCTTTTGAAAAATTAATTTTTTTCTCATTTTGTACAGGGACACAAGAAATAACTAGAAAGAAAATTAATAATGATAATTTTTTCATAATAATCCCTCATTATTTTTAAAACCAAATTTCAAATTCATATTTTGAACTGCTTGACCTGCTCCTCCTTTGATAAGATTATCAATGACCGATAAAATTATTATTTTATCTTTAAATTTGGTTTTACAGACAGAAATAAAGCAATAATTAGTATTCATAACGTCATTTGTGCTCAAAAAAGAGTTAATATTCTTTATCTTTACAAATTTATTCTTTTTATGAAATATTTTCAAAATATTTTGTACTTTATTTAAAGTAGTACCAGGTTTTAAGTCCAAATAAATTGTACTTAATATACCTCTAAACATTGGAATAATATGAGGTGTAAATGTAAAATTAATTTTTGAAGATGTATTTTTTTTTAATTCTTGATGAATTTCTGAATTATGTCGATGAAATCCTACTCCATATGCACTGAGAGATTCGTATAAATTTTTGTTTTTGAATTTTTTGTGTACTCCTCTACCCGCTCCAGAATATCCAGATTTCGAGTCTACAATGATATTATTTAAGTTAATTGATCTTTTTTTAACTAATGGAATAAGTGGTAAAAGTATTGATGTGGGGTAGCAACCCGGGCAACCAATAATATTAAATTTCTTTACTAATTTTCCTGTTATTTCTGGCAAAGCATATATACTATTTTTAATATTACTTAATGCCTTATGTTTTTGCTTATACCATTTTAAGTAATCAGAACCTTTTTTTAGTCTAAAATCTGCAGCTAAATCAATTAAAGTATTCTTTTTTAATAAATCTTTTGAGATAGCTTGAGCCTCTCCGTTTGGTAATGCAGTAAATATAATGTCAACATTAACCAAATATTTTTTATTATACTTGGTAATTTTTGGTAACTTTTTTGACTTTAACGAAATATCATAAGATGAAATTTTTTTTCCAGCTGAGGAATTTCCGCATAGATATTTTATATTAATATTCTTATGTTTAATTAATAATTTAATTAATTGAACACCAATATATCCAGTTGATCCAGCAATTAGTACATTAAGCTTAGGCATTTAATATTATAACAGTTAAAAGTTAAAAAAGAATTATCTTTTAGAAAATTGAAAGCTTCTTCTAGCTTTTTTACGTCCAGGTTTTTTTCTTTCAACAGATCTGGAGTCTCGGGTGGTCAATTTTTCAGTTTTAAGTGTAGATTTCAGTTTTTCATCAAATAAAACTAAAGCTTTTGAAATGCCATGTACCATTGCTCCTGCTTGTCCTGTTGGACCTCCACCTTTTACACTACATTTCACATCATATTCCGTTGCTTGATTTATGAGTTCAAAAGGTCTTACTACTTGCATTTTATGATTTTCACTTGAAAAATAATCACTAAAAAGTTTACCATTTACATAAATTTTACCTGAACCTTTTTTCAGCCAAACTTTAGCTATTGATGTTTTCCTTCTTCCAGTGGCATATTTGCTGTCTTTAAAGTCCAGTTTCACCTTTGGGGCTTTAGCTGATGTTTGAGTATTTTCCATTTTAGTTTCTTGCTATATTTTTAGAGTTTAATTTATCCAGTTGTATAACACGAGGATTTTGAGCTGAGTGAGGATGATCATTTCCAACATATATTTTCAATTTAGTAAGCTGTTTTTTCCCCAACACTCCCCCTGGAAGCATTCTTTTTACTGCAAGTTTTAGAGCTTCGCCTGGTTTTTTTTTAGCAAGATTTTCAGGTGTAGTCTCTTTTATTCCACCAGGATGACCTGTGTGTCGATAATACTTTTTATTTTGAAATTTATTACCAGTAAATTTCACCTGTTCTATATTTTTTACAACTACAAAATCACCATCATCCATATGCGGTGTAAAAGTTGCTTTATTTTTACCTCTAATGATTTTTGATATAACAGTTGCTAGTCTGCCAACTACAGCATTTTTAGCATCTATTTCATACCAATTAGATGATAATTGATCTTTTTTAAGGAATTTTGTCATTGTGCGAGGATTAATACTATTAATATGATCAAAGTCAAATTGATATTTATATTGTTTTAAGCTTTTTTTTTGTTATATTGATATTGCCGATTTGTTCCTATTGCGGGCTTACAGCTAAAAAGGAAATCATTATACATAATCGGTAGGTATTTGAACTATATTGTGCGCCTTGCATAATGCTAAAGCACTAAAAAAGGAGTAAAATGAGTAAAAAAAGAAATAATCCTGAAACCATAGCCATACATGGCGGTGATTACAGAAGTGACCCAGCAACCAATGCTGTTGCTGTGCCAATCTATAGAACAACATCATATCAATTTCAAAGTACTGAACATGCTGCAAATTTGTTCGCATTAAAAGAATTTGGAAATATCTACACTAGAATAATGAATCCTACTAATGATGTTTTGGAAAAAAGAATTGCAGCATTGGAAGGTGGATTGTCTTGTGTAACAGTTTCATCTGGACAAACCGCTTCAAGTTTTGCAGTTTTAAATGTTGCTCAATCTGGTGATAATATTGTTAGTTCTACAGATCTTTATGGTGGGACAGTATCATTATTTACACATACATTGAGTAAACTTGGAATAGAAATTAGATATGCTGATCCAAGTGATCCTAAAAATTTTGAAAAGGCAATTGATAGCAAGACCAGAGCTTTTTATGGAGAAACATTACCTAATCCATATTTGAGAGTGTTTCCTATAAAAGAAGTTTCTGATATTGGAAAAAAATACAACATTCCACTAATTATGGATAATACTGCTGCGCCAGTGATATGTAAACCAATAGAACATGGAGCGGCTGTTGTTATACATTCATTAACAAAATATATTGGAGGACATGGAACTGCTGTTGCTGGGAGCATAGTTGATAGTGGTAACTTTGACTGGACAGCGGATCCTAAGAGACAACCTTTATTTAATGAGCCAGATGCAAGTTATGGAGGTGTAGTTTGGGGAAAAGCTGTACCAGAATTAACAGGAGCTAATGTACCTTTTGCGGTAAGAGCTAGAGTTTGTTTACTTAGAGATTTAGGTTCAGCTTTAGCACCAGATAATGCTTTTGCAATAATCCAAGGACTTGAAACAGTAGCTCTAAGAATGAAGCAACATTGTGAAAATGCTGAAAAAGTAGTTAATTTTTTAAAAAAGCACAAAGAAGTTACTAAAGTTATATATTCAACAGAACATGAAAAGAAAATTGCTGATAGAGCTAAACAATATCTAAAAGGTGGAAATGGACCAATGGTTGGTATTGAACTTAAAGGTGGTATTGAAGCTGGTAAAAGATTTATTGAGTCTTTAAAGATGTTCTATCATGTAGCAAACATTGGAGATGCAAGAAGTTTAGCTATACACCCTGCTAGCACTACTCATAGTCAATTAAATGAAAAAGAATTAGCAGCATCAGGTGTGACCCAGAGTTATGTTAGACTTTGTATAGGTATTGAGCACATTGATGATATTATTGATGATTTAGATCAAGCTTTGAACAAGTCATCGAAAGGAAGTTTAAAAGCAGTTAGTTAAATTTTGTATTTAAATAAAAAAAATAAATACTTGAGCTAACTAAAAAAATTGAACTTATTTGGTGTAGAGATGCAACATAAATCTGTGCACCATATAAGACTGTGAAAATACCTAATATAATTTGAAGAGTTATAAATATTCCCAAATAGTTAATAGATTTATATAAATTGTGCATCTTGTTTCTATAAATCTTATAGAAAATTAAAATATAAAAAATTCCTATCAAGTAAGCTAAATTACGATGAATAAATTGTGCTAATGAGGGATCGCTTAGAGCCGCAACTTTAAATAAATTATTAAAATTATTATCATCAGGAAAGTATGAACCACCCATTAGAGGCCATGTATTATAGATTTTTCCTGCATCCATACCAGAAACAAAGGCACCAATTGAAATTTGTAAAAAAATTAGAATTAAGAACGATAAAGGAATAAATGTATTCAGTTTGTTTGTTGCGTTTCTTAGTACGTTTATTCTTAAATAATTCCAATATATTAAAGATAAAATAAAAAAAGCAATAAGCAAATGTAAAGATAACCTAAAGTGACTTACATCTACTCTATCAACTAATCCACTACTAACCATATACCAGCCAATGAAACCTTGAAAACATATAAGAAAAAAAATGAAATATAGATTTAATAATTTAGTAATCTTAATTTTAAAAGAAAAATAAATTAGTGGTATTAAGTAGCCAAGACCAATCAGTCTTCCAAGAAATCTGTGGGCCCATTCCCACCAAAAAATAACTTTAAACTCACTCAAAGTCATATTGTAGTTTTGTAATTTAAATTCAGGAATTTGTTTATAAAGATTAAAATAAACAATCCAATCATTTTGATTAAGAGGTGGAAAAAAACCAGAAAATAATTCCCATTCAGTTATTGAAAGACCTGAGTCGGTAAGTCTTGTTAAGCCACCAACTATTATCATAAAAGATATAATCCAAAACATCATAATTAACCAAACTGATAACAAATTATTTATTTTTGGATTTAATGTATACATGTGAGGATAAATATAATAATTTTCATATTATCCAAATATATAAATGTCGCCTTTAAAAAGAAAAAAACTTAATAAGATAAGATTGAAGCTAGATAAATTAGATAATTCATTAATCAAATTAATAAAACAAAGAACTAACCTTGTAAACCATGTTTTAAAACTAAAGGATAAAAAAAAAGAAATAGTTGATAATAAAAGAATTAGAATAATTTTAAAAAATATAAGAAAAAAATCTATCGCAAATAAAATAGATCCTAAGATTACTAATCGTATATGGAAAAATATGATTTGGTCATATATCGATTACGAAAAAAGAAATTTTAAAAAAAAATAATTATTTACTATGAGGTGGAAGTTTTTTTTCAACAAAAACTTCATGTTTACGGGTACTTGGGTTGTATTTACGCGCTGAAAGTTTTACTTTTGCTTTTTCACCACCTGCTGGTTTTTTTACATAATAGAAAAAAGAACTATCTGGTTTACTTTCTGGAACCAATCTAACTTTTACGTGTGTTTTTTTTGCCATTACTTATAGTTTTTTAAATTTTTAACAATTTTAGAAATTTTTAAAACTTTATTTTTAAAATTGTCTGTTCTTATAGAATTATTTGAAATTTCGTCAAGATTTAAAGTATCGTTATTATTTGGGTTATCCAGGATTTTTTTAACTCCATTAATTGTCATACCTTGATCCTTTAGAAGAAATTTTATTTTTTTTAATATATTGATAGTTTTTTGATCATAATATCTTCTGTTTGAATTTAGTAATTGTGGTTTAACTTGCTTAAATTGTGTTTCCCAAAATCTGATGGTGTGGGTAGAAAATGAGCCACTTTTTTTTGATTTTAATTCAAGTATTTTTGCAACTTCTCCAATAGTTTTGTAAGCATTCAGATATTTATTGTTCATTTTTAAGATTAATATATTCTTTAAATTCCTTTGAAGGTTTAAATTGAATAACTTTTCTACTTGAAATTACTTTTGTTTCTCTCGTTTTAGGATTTCTTCCAATACGAGATTTTTTTTGTCTAACTGTGAAAGTTCCAAATTTAGATAATTTAAGCTTCTTTTCGTTTTTAATGTTAGAAATTATTGTTAATAAAAAATCATTTAAAAGATTTTCAGAAACTTGTTTCGAAAAGCCTAATTGCATATAAATTTGATTAACTAAATCTTTTTTAGTTAAATTTATTCTCATATTTAAATATTTTGTTTAATTTTTTCAATCAAATTTCCACTAACAATTTTATTACAAACTTCTAAAGAGTTTGAAAAACCAATATAATCTGTTCCTCCATGACTTTTAACTACTGGAGAATCTAAACCAAGAAAAATTGCGCCATTATATAGTCTTGGGTCTAAACGTTTTTTAAATTTATTAAGATTAGAAAAATTTAAGATTGATGAAATTTTACCAATTAATGAATTTGTCATAGTTTTTTTTAATTCTTTAACAATAAAGTTCGCTGTTCCTTCAGCAGTCTTAAGTGCAATATTGCCCGTAAATCCATCTGAAACAATTACATTAATTTCACCATCCATTATTTGATTACCTTCAATATATCCAGCAAAGTTATAGTTGTCAGTTTTCTTACTGCTTAAAATCTTGAATGTTTCTTTTATTATTTCGTTTCCTTTGAGTTCTTCTGATCCAATGTTCAACAATCCAACATTTGGTTTTTGATTTGGATATAAGGAAGTGTATAAAGATGCTCCCATTATTGAAAAATCAAATAAATTCTTAGAACTACATTCAATATTAGCACCTAAATCTAAAACAACACTCATTCCCTTTTTATTAGGCCATAATGCTGATAAAGCAGGTTTATCAATATTATCTAACATTGCTAAATTAAGTTTTGAGATAACCAATAATGCACCAGTATTTCCAGCAGATATAACTATGTCTGCATCTTTTTTTTTTACACTTTCAATGGCTAGCCACATACTTGTATTTTTTCCCTTCTTTGCTGCCTCTAAAGGACTATCTGAACTAAGTACTAAATTTTCTGTGTGATTAATTTCATAAAAGTTTTTATCTAATTTTTTATTAATAAGATTTTCAATCTTGTTTTTATCTCCAAAAATTTTATAAAAATTATTATTGATCTTTTTATGGTTATGAATAATTCCATCAATGACTTTTTGAGGTGAATTATCACCACCCATTGCATCAACTGCAATTTTTACTAAATCACTCATTCTAGATATTAAGGTAATTAATCTTTAGGGTCTATAACTTGACGACCTTTATACATGCCTGTTTTCAAGTCTAAATGGTGGGATAATCTATATTCACCAGTTTTTTTATCTTCAATAACGTTCTTTGATGAAAATTTCATATTTTGCGATCTTCTCATACCCGTTCTTGAAGGTGTTTGTTTACGTTTTGGTACAGCCATAATTATTGGTTAATTACACATTTTAAATAAGAATTCAAAGTTTTTTTTGATAAATCTTCAGAATAATTATCAAAATATACTAACAATTCATCGATATTTATGAAATTTACTAAATATTTCGATAAAATTACTTTTTTTTTATCAATATCTAAGTCATTCCAAAAATGAATATCAGAAACTATTGCATGAAAAACATTTATATAATCTTTCATTTTTTTATTAATTGATTGATCACCATAACCAATTTCTCTTATACTTAATTCTAATTGTCTAAAACTAAAATCATATATTTCTTGAAGTTTTTTTTCATTTTTCTGATTTTTAAAATTTTTTAAGAAAAAAGCAAAATGAAAATGAAAAATGATAAGTCGATCATTAAAAGTGTCTTGATTAATATGGCTTTTATAAAGGTATTTATTTGTAGTCAATTTTATCAAATTGTTATAGAAATTAATGTAATTCATCTAATGAAAATTCTAATAATTATTTTAACAATATTTTTAACAAGTTGTAAATTGAATAAAATTGTAAACCATCATGGGATACACAATTTAGAAAGTAAAAGTAAAGAGTTAGTTATAAATAAGTCGAATATAAACGAAATTAGAGCTCTTTTAGGTCCACCGTCATCAAAAAGTTATTTTGATAATAATATTTTAATTTATTTAGAAAGAAAAACGTCAAATTCAAAGTTACATAAATTTGGGAAAAAAAAATTAATTGCTAACAATGTACTTTTGTTAGAAATCAATAATAAAGGAATATTGGTAGAAAAAAAGTTTTTAGATCAATATAATATCAATAAACTCGAATTTTCTAAAAAAAATACAAATGTGGAAATTGGAAAACAATCATTTATATACAGAGCCTTATCTAATTTAAGAACAAAAATTAATGATCCCGTTGGAAAAAAAAGAGGATCAATAAATAAATAACTTACCCAGCTATTACAGCTAATAATAATAAGGCTACTATATTTGTAATTTTAATCATTGGGTTAACAGCTGGACCAGCTGTGTCTTTGTAAGGATCTCCTACAGTATCTCCAGTAACTGCTGCTTTATGAGCTTCAGAACCTTTGCCACCATGATTTCCATCTTCAATATATTTTTTAGCATTATCCCAAGCTCCACCTCCTGCTGTCATGGAAACAGCAACAAAGAGACCAGTGATAATTACACCAAGGAGCATTGCACCAACAGCTGCAAGAGCTGCAACTTGACCGCCAATTGAAAGGATTATGAAATATAATACTACAGGGGAAAGAACTGGTAGTAATGATGGTATAATCATTTCTTTTATTGCAGCAACAGTTAATAAATCTACTAATTTAGCATAGTCAGGTTTTTGTTTCCTTTTCATTATACCTGGGTATTTTTTAAATTGTCTTCTTACTTCAACAACCACAGCACCACCTGCTCTACCCACAGCCTGCATTCCCATTGATCCAAATAAGTATGGTAACATACCACCAATTAATAAACCAACTACAACATAAGGGTTTGACAAATCAAAAGTAACTACAATACCTTCTAGCGCAGATCCTGCCTCCTTAGAAAAGTGTTTTATGTCCTCTGTATAAGCAGCAAATAAAACTAGCGCACCTAAACCTGCAGAACCAATAGCGTAACCTTTAGTTACAGCCTTTGTAGTATTTCCAACTGCATCCAAGGCATCAGTAGTTTTTCTAACTTTCTTGTCGAGATTTGACATTTCAGCAATACCTCCTGCATTATCTGTTACTGGTCCATATGCATCTAAAGCAACAACCATTCCAGCTAATGCCAACATTGTTGTAACGGCAATAGCTATTCCAAAAAGTCCTGCAATTGAATTTGTAATTAAAATTCCTGCAACTATAATTAAAGCAGGTATTGCAGTGGCCTCCATAGATACAGCTAATCCTTGAATTACATTAGTACCATGTCCAGTTGTGGATGATAATGCCACTGATTTGACGGGTCTATATCCTGTTCCAGTGTAATATTCAGTGATCCATATCAGTAAACCTGTGATTATAAGACCAATCACACCACAATAATATAAATCTTTACCATTAAAAGTTTTGTCATTTATTGTATATTCATTTGAAAAACCAATCACATAGTCGGTGACTGGCCAAAGTATTAATAATGAAGTTATAGCAGATACTATGAAACCTTTATATAAAGCATTCATAACGTTTTTATTTTTTCCAAGTTTTACAAAAAAAGTTCCTATAATTGATGTAATCAAACACGCAGCACCAATAGTTAAAGGATAAACCATCATATTTAGATCTCCCATAAAAAAAATAGATGAAAGAACCATTGTCGCAACAATAGTAACGGCATAAGTTTCAAATAAATCTGCAGCCATACCAGCACAATCTCCAACATTATCGCCAACATTATCTGCAATAACAGCAGGATTCCTCGGATCATCCTCTGGTATTCCTGCCTCTACTTTACCAACCAGATCCGCACCAACATCAGCACCTTTTGTAAAAATTCCACCACCTAATCTTGCAAAAATTGAGATTAAGGATGCACCAAAACCTAATGCAACAAGTGCATTTACAATATCTCTTTCATCAACTTCAAATTTTAGTAATAAAAAATAATAAACTGCTATTGCTAATAAAGCTAAACCTGCAACTAACATTCCTGTGACAGCACCAGATTTGAATGCAACGGAAAGACCTTCTGCTAAACCTTTTCTTGATGCCTCTGCGGTTCTGACATTAGCTTCCACAGAAACTAGCATACCAACATAACCAGCAATCCCTGATAAAGCAGCACCAATTAAATAACCAAGACCAACAAGAGGACTAAAAGCGATACTAACAATTACTAAGACAACGACACCAACAATAGCTATAGTTTTATATTGTCTTGCTAAATATGCTTTTGCACCAATTTGAATGGCTGAAGCAATGTCTTGCATTTTTGAATTTCCTGCACTTGAATTAAGAATATTCTTTCCAGTTAAATATCCATAAACGATCGATAATAAACCTGCTAAAATTGTGTATACTAAAATAGTTTCTGCTGTTGTGTTCATATAAACCCTAAGTTATTGGTTGTTAAATTTTTAAGCCGGACAATACAAAAAAGAATGAAAAAGACAACGATTAACTTTCAGAATTGGTGAATATAACCTTTATTTTTAGCCTCAATTTGCTTATTTTTTATGCTTATAATCATAGATTTATTTTTACCAGATATAATCTTACCAATTTTGGTAATCTTAATACCTGTATTATTTGATATTCTTTTTATGATTCTTGATTTGATAGGATTAGCTGTAAAAAGTATCTGGTAATCATCACCTCTAGAAGTAATATCAATTTTTCTTAATTTTTTTATCTCAATCAATTGACTTAAAGTGTTTGATGTAGGTATATTTTTTTCAAAAATATGAAAGGAAACACTTTGTCTATTAATCATCTTTTTTAAATCATCAATTAATCCATCTGAAATATCAATTGAAGTATTCGCCAGTTTTAATAAATTATCTATAAATTTTAATTGAAGATCAGGTTCATAATATTTCTTAATAAAATATTTAGATATTTTGTTATTTACTTTTATTTTACCTTTAAGTATTTGAAGACCAACAAAACTATCACCTAAATTTCCAGTTACATAAATATCATCGTTTAATCGAGATCTATTTCTGTAAACTATACTTTTTGAATAACCTAATGAAATTATTGTAAAACTTAATTTATTTGAAAAAGTTGTATCTCCTCCACACAAACTAATATCATATTTTTTTTGTTCTTTTTTAAGTGACTTTGAAATTTTTGATAAATTTTTTTTTGAAAAGTGTTTTTTATTACCAGAACCAGAAATAAAGTAAAATTTTGGCTTAACACCTTTACAAATTAAATCTGATATTGATGATCTCAGGATCTTTTTAATTACAAGACCAGGAGATTCAAAATCAACGAAATGAGTATTTATATTGTAAGTATCAACAGAAATAACTGTTTTTTTTGACTTATCAAAAAAAACGTCATCATTTAAACCAAGAGCAGATGTGTTATGCTTAGATAACTTAGAAAAAAAATTATTTACTAATTCAAATTCTTCCATTTTTAGATCTCAATTTTTTTCCTAAATCATCTAATAGAGCATTAAGATATTTTGTTTGAGAGTCCTCGAGAAAAAAATTAGAGGAATTCAGATACTCTTTAATAATGATGTTAATTGATAAATTTGGTTTATACATAAATTCATAAGTTGCAGCTTTAAGAATAGTTTGAAAAATTTTATCTAACTTCTTAAAAATAAACTGATCCCCTAGTTTGTTATTCAATTCTTCTAAAATAAGATCATTTCTTTCAATAGTGCCCAAAACAATATCTTTAATAAATTTTTTAAACCGATGTTTAGGAAAATCTAAATCATTATCTTCATTGTAAAATTTCCCATAAAGTTTTTGAATAATGATTACTCTAGGATTATTTTTAGGCTTAAAGTAAGTCTTCATTTTTGTGATAATACTGAAAACACAGCATTTGCAGCTTCAGCGCCTTTTTTCTTTCTTGCTTTTGCTTGTCTCATATTTAAACAAGTAATAATAGCATTTCCAACAGGTTTTTTTTGACTTACAGATATATCCATTATTGCATTAGTGGTTGCTTGAGAAATAAAATCAAAATGAGGTGTTTGACCTTTTATTACACAACCTAAAGCCAAAAATGCATCAAATTTTTTCGAATTTTTTGAAATTGTAATAGGGATTTCAAAAACACCTGGTACTCTAATAATCTTTACATGGTTTGACTTGGGTATATTTTTTAAAGCGCTTTTTAGTAATCCGTTACTTATATCTTTATAATAATTAGCTAAAACAATTAAAATTTTTTTATTCATTATATCAATTCCTGTTTCTTAATTTTAATTCCATAACCATCAAGTCCAATAACTTTTTTTAAAGATCTAGTTATTAATATCATATTTTTAATTTTTAGATCTTTAATTATTTGAGCTCCAATTCCATAATTTTTAATTGATTTATCATTTCCCTTTTTGATAAATTCTTTGTTCTTATATTTTTTTAATGTCTGTGTTACAGAACTTAAATTTGAGTCTTTTATAAATACTAAAACACAATTCTGGTATTTTTTAAAATAATTTAAAGTTTTGTTAAATGAATTTGGTAACTTTTGGTTTATTAGATAATTTTGAACAATATTTGATGAAATTACTCTTACTCTTGGAGTGATACCTCTTTTGATTTTACCCTTTACAAGAGCAAAGTGTTCTGCGCCATCTAATAAATTCTCATAAATTCTAATTTTATATTTTTGGTTTTTGACACTAATTTGACTTTGCTTTTTTAACCTTATTAGTTTTTCTTTTTTTAACCTATAAGCTATTAAATCTTCTATTTTTCCAATTTTAAGATTATGCTTTTCTGCGAAATCAAATAGATCTTGACCTTTGGCCATTGTGCCATTTTCGTTCATAATTTCACAAATGACTGCTGAATTATTTTTTTTTGCCAATTTTGATATATCAACAGAGGCTTCTGTATGACCTGCTCTTACAAGAACCCCTCCATCTTTAGCAATAATTGGAAAAATGTGACCAGGAGATACTATATCCTTTTTATTAACATTTTTTTTTGATGCGATCTTAATTGTTTTAGCTCTATCTTTAGCAGATATACCTGTTGTAATCCCCTTCTTTGCTTCTATAGAAATTGTAAAAGCTGTTTTATTTCTCGATTGATTTACAGGAGACATTAAGGATAGATTCAATCTTTTAGCTTGTAAACTGTCCAGTGCTAAACAAATTAAACCACGACCATGTTTTGCCATGAAATTAATATTTTTTGCTGTTGAGTCTGATGATGAAATCACCAAATCACCCTCATTTTCTCTTTTTTCGTCATCAACTAATATGAACATACCTCCCTTTTTAGCGACATTTATTATTGTTTCTATAGGTGCAAAATTATTTTTTTTCATAAAAATAATTTCTAACGTATTTAGACAAGATATCTATCTCAATATTTACTAAATCATATTTATAGAGTTTGGATAAATTAGTTTCTCTAAAGGTATGTGGAATTATCCAAATTTGAAAACCCTTTTTAGTTACTTTTGAGATTGTAAGTGATATTCCATTTACACAAATTGAAGCCTTTTCAATAAGATGTTTTCTCTCTTTTTTAGGTATCTCAAAGTCAAAAATAAATGATTTATCAATTTTTTTTATACTTAAAACTTTAGCAACTGTATCAACATGACCTTGGCAAATGTGTCCTGAAATTTTTGTTCCATACTTTAATGGTAGCTCTAAATTAATTATATCTTTATTTTTTATATATTTAAATTTAGATCGAATTATTGTTTCTTTTGAAAGATAAAACTCCATCAATTGTGATTTATAAGAAATTAATGTTAAACATACACCATCACAGGCTACCGATAATCCAATATCCTTTTTAGATACCTTAAGATTACTTTTTACAAAAATATTAATACCTTTAGGTCTTTTGACGATTTTTTTAATTATACCCTGATTATATATTATTCCATTAAACATTTTAAATTTTATATAATGTTATTTTATTTTTTCCTAAATCTAGTTTTAAGTCTATTTTCTTTTTATATTTTTGTTTCAATAAATTTAAACTATTAAAATTCAAATACTCAGTTTTTTTTGAGAGTTTTTTATCACTTTTATATAAATAAAATTTATTGAAAATTTTATTCCTTAAAAGATAATTTGTTAACTCATCCCCTCCTTCTACTAATAAGTTTCTACAGTTCAATTTATATAATTTTTTTAATATAATTTTGATATCAAATCTTCCTTTATTATCAATTTTAGATCTGATTAAATTTATCCCCTTTTTTTTAAAACTTAAAATTTGTGAATTACCTGCTTTATTGTAAAAAATAATAGTATTAGATTTGTTAGCAGTTTTTATAATAAAACTGTCAATATTAGTATTAAGTTTACTGTCTAAAATAATTCTTTTTGGAGAATATTTGTTTAACCCATTTAATCTGCAATTTAATTTTGGATTATCATTATTTAATGTTTTATATGAAATCATTAATGAGTCATTTTTATATCTCAATAAATGGGTAAATTTATCAGCCTTAGTGTTTGTAATTTTTTTATCTAATTTACTATAAATCAGATTATTTTTTGAAACTGCTATCTTACCAGTAACATATGGCAATTTTTTTTTTCTATTAAAAAAATATGTTGAATAAAAATTTTTAACTTTTTCCTCTAAGAGTCCTTTTCTTACTTTAATTTTTTTCGATTTTAGAATTTTAAAGCTTTTATTCTTAACTCTAGTGTCAACATCTAAAACTGAATAAATTACTTCTGAAATTTTAGATTTTATGATTAAATTTGTACAAGGTGGTGTCACACCATAATGACAACAAGGTTCCAAGGTGACATACATTTTTGATCCATTTAAATTATCTATTGAATTTTTTATTGCGTTAGACTCGGCATGGGGTCTACCATTTATTGAAGTTTTACCAATAGAAATAATCTTATCATGTTTAACAATCACACATCCAACAGAAGGATTTGATCCTGTATGACCATATCGAGATTTAGCCAGTTTTAAGGCTATCTCCATATATAATTTATCTTTAGTTGAAAATTTATCTTTTTTTGTAGACATCAAGTTTGTCCACGAATTGTACAAAATCTTTTTCTTCTCTAAAATTTCTGTACACAGATGCAAATCTTACGTAAGCAACAGGATCTAGTTCTTTTAATCCGTCCATAACCATAGTACCTATAGTATTAGATGAAATTTCATTCTGCCCAAGATCCTCAACTGATCTTGAGATTTTACTAATAAATTTTTCTACTGTTTCCGTATCTAATGGCCTTTTTTTTAAAGCTATATAAATTGATTTTGCAAGTTTATCTCTATCAAAGGATGATTTTCGACCACTTTTTTTAATTACCATTAATTCCCTATGTTGAATTCTTTCAAAAGTCGTAAATCTTTCACCACAAACACATAATCGTCTTCTACGAATAGCAGTACCATCTTCGGTTGGACGTGAATCCACAACCGAGGTTTCACCTTTTTTTACACAAGGACAAATCATTTACTACAAGTTTTTATATATCGGGAATGATGAAGTTAAAGAAATAACTTCGTTTTTTACTTCATTTTCTACTTTACTGTTATCATTTGGATTTTCGGATAATCCTTTTAAAGTTTTTGTAATTAATTCACCAACAGTTTTAAATTCATTTAAACCAAAGCCACGTGTTGTAGCTGCTTGAGTTCCTAATCTTATACCTGAGGTAATCATTGGCTTCTCAGTATCAAAAGGAATTCCATTTTTGTTACAAGTAATGTTTGCTCTTGAAAGACTTTCAGCAGCAAGATTACCTTTAACATTGTAAGGTCTCAAATCTACCAACATTAAATGTGTATCAGTTCCGTTAGAATAAATTTTAAAACCATTATTTTTTAAAGTTTCAGCTAACATTTTTGCATTCGCTAGGACTGACTTTATGTAATCTTTAAATTCTGGTTGTAGAGCTTCTAGAAAACCTGCGGCTTTAGCTGCGATAACGTGCATTAACGGACCACCTTGATATCCTGGAAAAACTGCAGTGTTAAATTTTTTCGCAAGATCTTCATGATTAGTTAAAATTATTCCACCTCTTGCACTTCTAAAAACTTTATGTGTTGTTGATGTAACAACATGGGCATGATCACATGGGTTTGGATACCCTTTTCCTGCAACTAAGCCAGAAAAATGTGCCATATCAACCATGAGATAAGCACCAACTTTATCAGCAATTTCTCTAAATCTTTTAAAATCTATTACTCTTGAGTAAGCACTTCCACCAGCTATAATTAATTTTGGTTTATGTTCTAAAGCAAGTTTTTCAACATTATCATAGTCTATGAGTTCAGATTTCTTATCAACATCATAACTGATTGCATTAAACCATTTACCTGACATTGAAATTTTTAAACCGTGAGTTATATGTCCACCAGAATTTAAACTCATTCCCATAAATGTATCACCTGGACTTAATAGAGCTAAAAATACAGCACCATTAGCTTGTGCACCTGAGTGAGGTTGAGAGTTTGCAAATTTACAATTGAATAATTTTTTTAATCTATCATTTGCAAGATTTTCTGCGACATCAACATGTTCACAACCGTTGTAATAACGCTTACCTGGATAGCCTTCTGCATATTTGTTTGTTAATACTGAACCTTGGGCTTCCAATACAGCTTGAGAAACTATGTTTTCTGAAGCAATTAACTCAATATGTTGTTGCTGTCTTATTAGTTCATCTTTAATAGCTTTATATAACTCAGGATCTTTTACGGATAAACCATCCTCAAAAAAACTTTTATAGCTATCATTTAAATAACTCTTTTCACTAGACATAATTAAATTTTTTTAACCCTTCTCAAATGTCTGCCACCATCAAATTTAGTATTTAAAAAAATTTTTATAAATTTGAAAGCATTTTTTTTACTAATTAATCTAGAACCTAATGTAATGATGTTTGCATCATTATGCAATCTGGATAATTTGGTAGATTTCACGTTAAAACACTGAGCTGCACGTATATTTTTATGCTTATTTGCCGCAATATTCATTCCTGTACCTGAACCACATACTAAGATTCCAACATTATTTTTACTAATTTTGACTTTTTTTGCTAATTTATGTGCGTAATCAGGATAATCAACACTATTATCATTTACAGGTCCGAGATCATTAAAATTTAATTTTAAACTTTTAAGGTGTTTTTTTATGTCCTCTTTTAATTTAAATCCGGCGTGATCTGAGGAAATAAAAATTTTTTTCAAATTAGTTGAACTTGTAATCTAAAACACATGCAACAAGATGTATTCTATTTTCTTCACCGCCATTAAAGGCGTTATGGTATTTTGTATTATTTGTAATCCAAACCGATCCATCTGCTGGCATGTGTTTAGCAACATTATCTATAACCATAATACAACCAGGGTTCGTGATTATAGGTATATGCAATCTAGGCTCTGGGTCTCTATGCCAACTTAAAGTTGATCGAGGTTCCTTAAGTAAAATTCTCATCCTACCTAATTTATACTTTGAGGACAAAACATCATACACATGTTTAAAGTAAGTATTATCGTAATCTTTAACAAATTCACTATATGCAGATTCATTTATCGCCCCTTCCCTCATTACTTCTTTGCCAGATCTGTCAGGTTTAGTCCAATAAAGACCTCTTGCTTTATTTCCTTTGATAGAATCTGGGTCACCAGGAATTTGCGTTAAAGATATGGCACCAAAATGAGTAACACCTGCGTCTTCAAACTTTTTAGTCTGAATAATTTGATTATACGCTTCTTGAAGTTTTGAGATGTCAAATTTTATTTCTTGTTTTTGGAAGTCGCTAAAATCTAAAACTCGTTCTTCTTTTTTTACATTTAAATTTATTATCTTTGTATTTTCAACTGTCATCGTGATTGCTTTGTACCCTTTTTACTATATATGTGTATATTACATTTGTCGCATTTTTAAAATAAAATTAAATATGATTACAG
This sequence comes from uncultured Pelagibacteraceae bacterium, assembly GCA_902573465.1. GTDB lineage: Bacteria > Pseudomonadota > Alphaproteobacteria > Pelagibacterales > Pelagibacteraceae > Pelagibacter. The sequence goes on along the minus strand of CACGJX010000004.1, from coordinate 36,176 downwards.
GAAAATATCCTAGTCTGAGACTAAGAAGAAATAGAAAAAACGGCTGGTCAAGAAGACTAGTCTCAGAAAACAATTTATCACCTAATGACTTTATACTTCCCATATTTTTGATTGAGGGTAAAAACAAGACCCAACCAATTAAATCTATGCCAGGTGTATATAGATATTCTATTAATAGATTGTCAATAATCTTAGATCGAGCTATTAAAAATCAAATACCTATGGTTGCTTTATTTCCTTATACATCACCTAAATTAAAAGATGATTTAGGAAGTGAAGCTATAAATGAAGATAATTTAGTATGTAAAGCTATAAAATACATTAAAAAAAGATACAAAAACAAAATTGGAATAATGTGTGATGTAGCTCTGGATCCTTATACAAAACATGGTCATGATGGAATTCTCAAATCAAACAATATAATGAATGACGAAACTATAGAGATCTTAATTAAGCAATCTTTATTACAAGCTCAAATGGGATGTGATGTGTTAGCACCATCAGATATGATGGATGGACGAATTGGTAAAATTAGAAAAGCTCTAGACAAAGAAAATTTCAAAAATACTCAAATTCTTTCTTACGCAGTTAAATATGCCTCTAACTTTTATGGCCCTTTTAGAGATGCTGTAGGATCTAAGGTTGCCCTAAAAGGGGATAAAAAAACTTATCAAATGGATTTTAGGAATTATGATGAAGCAATAAGAGAGGTGGCTTTAGATATAAAAGAGGGTGCAGATATGGTCATGGTAAAACCTGGGTTACCCTATCTTGATATTATCAGATCAATAAAAAATCAATTTAAAATTCCAGTTTTTGCCTACCAAGTTTCTGGTGAATATAGCATGTTATCCAATGCTGTAGAAAAAAAAATAATAAATAAAGATGCGATATTTGAAAATTTAATGAGTTTTAAAAGAGCTGGTGCAAACGCAATAGTAACTTATTACGCAGATAGATTAAATGAAATTTTACCTTAATTATCTCAGTGAATTTATGAACTGAGTTCTGCTAATTGGATAGTTTAAGTTATTTGGTTTTAATATAGTTTTTTCTAAAAAATCACTTACTAATTTCAATCCATTTAAAAGTATATTCAAATCATTAACTACAATTTTCTTATCAATTAGAAAATTTGGTATTATCTTTTTTTCATTTTTAGATTTAACTACATATATTATTTTATCATCTAATAACTCTTTAGTTGCAAAATTACTTAATTCTAAATCAAAACCTATGGTCTTAAGTAATTCTAATTCCCAAAAAATGTAATCTTTTAACCAGTCATCATTTGAGAGTATCAAGTAAAATTTTTCAATGAGGTTAAATATTTTAATATTAGATTGAGACTCAGCTGTTAGTAAACGAATTAAACTCATTGCAGAATTAATGCATGAAAGTTTTTGAGAATTTTCAAAATATATAGGTGAATAAACTTTTTGGATTTCTAATTTAAAATATCCTAATTTATTCTCAGATTTAGAGTTGTAATTTAGATATAGTTGATTGCCAATTTGAAGATAATTTTTAATTTTTTTTGAAGTACCACCAAAAACGATGCCTGATATTTTTCCATGATTTTTAGTATAAAATTCAGAAATAAGAGAATTTTCGTTATATCTATTTTTTGAAAGTAAAAAACCTGTATCGTCCCAATTCATCAAATCAAATTATCATTTAAGCAAAGTAAAGCTGCATTCTGTTCTGCTTCTTTTTTAGACTTTCCCTCACCATTATAAAATTTTGTATTTTGTAATTTTACAGCAACTCTGAATACTGGCTTGTGTCTTGGACCAGTATTAGAGATTATTTTATAAATAGGCAATCTTTTAAACTTTTTCAATGAAAACTCTTGAAGTTTGGTTTTTGCATCAATTTGAGTAATCACACTTTCTTTTATTTTTTCTCTCCACAATTCTAATATAATTTTCTCTGTTATATTAAATCCCCTATCAAGATAAATAGCTCCAATTAAAGCTTCACAACTATCTGATATCACCTTATCCTCAATTGTAACTGATCTATTTCTAGGATTAAAAATTAAAATATAATTTTGCAAATTAATACTTTTAGCAATTTCCAAACATGTCTTTTTATTTACTAATGAAGCATATTTTTTATCTAAAATTCCTTCCTTTTCCTCTGGATAGATCTCTAAAAGTTTTTTTGCGATAACTAAACCCAAAACTCTGTCTCCTAAAAATTCTATTTTTTCATTATTATTCATTTTATTAAAACTTTTATGAGTAAGACTTTGAACAAGTAAATTTCTATTTTTAAACTTATAATCTATTTTTTTTTCAAGTTTAGAATAATCAATTTTCATCAAATAATTTTCTTAAAAAATCTGTCAAATCGAATAGATTTGTTCCATTTCCAAAAAGCAAAAATACTACCAACTGACCTATCAGATGAAAAAAAAATAAATCTTGCTTTACCAACTAGATTATCTTCGTGAACATAACCCACGCTGGTTAAATACCTGCTATCTTTTGAACAATCTCTATTATCACCTAAAAAGAAGTAATGGTTATCAGGAACAGTAAAAACGTCAGAATTATCAAAAGTGAAATTTTTGAGATAGACGGTTTTGTAAATTTTTCCGTTTGGTAATTTTTCCTCAAATGTAAAAACATTAATAGTCTTTTCCCCACAATAAATTGTATCTCTTTCTGAAACTTTCGATTTGAGAATTTCACTATTATTTAGATATAAATTGGAATCCACAAACTGAATTCTATCACCCGGTAGACCAATAAGTCTTTTAATATAATCTGTTCTATTATCTGCAGGGGTTTTAAAAACTATTACGTCACCCCTATTTGGCTTGCTAGAAAAAATTCTATTCTCAAAAATAGGTGGACTAAATGGAAATGAGTGCTTGCTATAACCATATGAATATTTTGTTACAAAAAGTCTGTCTCCTACTAATAAACCAGGTTCCATGGATGAAGATGGAATATAAAATGGTTGAATAATTAAGGATCTAATAATTATAGCTATAATAAAAGCATAAAAAAGTGTCTTAAAGTTTTCTATAAAAAATTTTTTATTAAACATTTTTGGCCTGAATTATAGTAAATGCAATTGAATATTCTTTTTCATCAGATATTGAAAGAAATATGTCAAACTTTTTAACTTTTAATGTTTTCATTATAATTTTTTTGGTTTTGTTATTTAATCTAAAATATGGTTTACCTAAATTATCATGTAAAATTTCAACATCTTTAAAATTTAACCCTTTTCTGAATCCAGTTCCAAGCGCTTTAGAGAATGATTCTTTTGCCGCAAATTTTTTTGAAAAATAGATAGATTTATCTTTTACCAACCTAGAATTTTTAATTTCAAGTAAAGTGAATAATCTTGAGATAAAACTTTTATTTTTAATAGAATTTTTAAGCCTTTTATTTTCAACAATATCTACACCGATACCTAAAATTTTCATTCTAATTTTTGATAATTCTTTTAAACTTTTTTATGACAAATGGTAAACCATAAAAAATGGACTCACCAATAATAAAATGCCCAATATTAAACTCTACTATTTCATTTATCTTGGTTAGTATTTTAGTAGATTTGAAATCCAGACCGTGTCCAGCATGTACCTCCACACCAATTTTTGATGCTAATATTGCACATTTCTTAATCTTTAAAAATTCCTTAATGAAAGATTTTTTCGATTTTATCAGATTTGAAAAATGTCCTGTATGTATTTCAATGCAATCAGCACCTATTTCTTTAGACAAATAAATATCTTTTATATTTGGATTTACAAATAAGCTCGTTCTAATCTTTTTTTCTTTAAATTGTGATATTATTTTTTTAATTTTATTTTTATTTTTCTTTAAATTTAAACCACCTTCGGTTGTTATTTCATTTCTATTTTCAGGTACAATACAAATAAATTTTGGTTTTATTCTCAAAGCATTCTTAACAATATTCCTATTTGTTGAAATTTCTAAATTTACTAATAATTTTTTTATTGAACAAATTTTTTTTGCGTCTAAATCTCGTATGTGTCTCCTGTCTTCTCGAAGGTGTATTGTAATAGAGTCGGCACCTTTTTTTTTAACAAATAATGCAGCTTTATATGGGTCAGGATGAAATTCACCTCTGGCATTTCGAACTGTCGCAACATGATCAATATTTACACCTAACCGTTTCACTTAATAAATCTGCTTCCTGGTGTTGAAATGGGAATTGAGTCTAATTCCTTTGGTATTTTGTTTGATTTATAAGTTGGTACTTCAATTTTAAGATGTGAAATTATTTTTTTTTTAATTTTCAATGTTTTCTTTGATGATCTATCAATAATTGTTGCAAAACCAACTAATTTTGCATTAGATTTTTTTATTAGTTTTACGCATTCCATGCTGGATTTTCCTGTGGTTATTACATCTTCAATAATAATAACTTTAGAGCCTCTTTTAATTTTAAAACCTCTTCTTAGAGTGAATTTGCCTTTAACTCTTTCACAAAAAATCGTCTCTTTTTTTAAAATCCTACCAATTTCGTAACCTATCACAATACCACCAATGGCCGGTGCCAAAATTAAATCAAATTTTCTAAAATTTTTTTTGATTTTTAAAGCCAATGATTTACATATTTTTTCTGCTTTTGATGGATAACTTAAAAGTTTAGCACACTGGATATACTTTGAAGAATGTAATCCAGAAGATAAAATGAAGTGTCCTTCTAATAAAGCATTAGTCTTTCTTAAAATATCTAAGGATTTTTTGTGTGAAAGCATTTCTTTTATCTTCGTGTCTAATTATCTTAAATTTTATACCCTTTTGTTTAAGCTCTGCAATAAAATTAGTAAAATTTTTCAAATCTCTTATTATCAGCTGAAATTTAAAATTGATATAGTCAGGTTTTTTTCCAGCCATTACTAAATTTGAAATATTTAATTTATGTTCACCTATTAATGAACTTACATTTCCTAATTGACCTGGTTTATCAGGTAATGAAATCCATAAAGTGGTATTATATTTTTTTATTCTTTCCTGCTTTTCCTCACCCCTATCATGCCAATATCTTCTTATAGCAGCTCTGGCTTTTCCAGTTTTTGTTGTTGGAATCCAGTGAAGTGATGGTGATTGATTTTTTGAAGTAATTATTTTTATTCTATCACCATTTCTTAAAATTGATTGAAGTTCACTCTTATTTCCGTTTATTTCACATCCAACTGCAGTATCACCAATTTTTGTATGTACGGCATAAGCAAAATCTATTGCTGTTGCATCTTTGGGTAATTTGATTACTGAACCTTTGGGAGTAAAACAAAAAACATTTTCCTGAAACATTTGAAGTTTAGTGTATTCATAAGAGTGTTCAGGATTTTCATTTTTTTCTATAATTTCAACTAAATCTTTCAACCAATCATATTCTTTCCAGGTGAGAGAGTTAAATTTTTCTGAGGACTTATATTGCCAATGAGAAGCTATTCCTCTCTCAGCAAAATCGTGCATCTCTTTAGTTCTTATTTGAATTTCTATGGGTTTTCTATTAGATCCAATAACTGCAGTATGAATTGATTTATAACCATTAATTTTTGCTGAAGATATATAATCTTTAAATTTCCCAGGTATACAATTATATTCTTTGTGAATTATTCCTAAAGTTTTATAACAGTCATCAACATTATCCAAAATAATTCTAAATCCAATGATATCGGTAATTTGTTCCAAAGAAACTCTTTTTTTCTGAACTTTTCTCCAGATTGAAAAAGGTGTTTTTTCTCTTCCATAAATTTTTGAGGAAATTTTATTTTGATCTAATAATTTTTTTATTTCAGTTGATAAAGTTTCAAAAATATCTTTTTTATCTAATTTTATCTCATCAAGTCTTTTTTGAATTAATAACCTAGCTTCATTATTTAAAATTTCAAAAGAGAGATCTTCTAACTCATCCCTAATTCTATGCATTCCCATTCTGTCCGCTAATGGGGCATAAATTTCCATTGTTTCTTGAGAAATCCTTTTTCTTTTTTCCTCTTTTGAAATTGCTTTTATAGTTCTCATGTTATGCAGTCGATCAGCAATTTTTACTAATAAAACTCTAATATCTTTTGAGGTAGCTAAAATTAATTTTCTAAAATTTTCTGCTTTAGAATTAGATGATGCATTATTTTCAAGTGCAGAAATCTTTGTAACACCGTCAACTAAATCTGCAACTTCATCTCCAAACTCACCTTTGATAGTTTCATAAGTTGCATATGTATCCTCTATTGTGTCATGTAATAAACCCGTAGTTATGGTTGCACTATCTAATTTTAAATCAGTTAATATATTTGCTACTTCAATTGGATGAACTGAGTATGGATCACCTGAGGCTCTTTTTTGATTGCTATGGGCCTTAACCGCAAAGTCATAAGCCTTATTTAACCTATCTGGATTTAAAAACTTATTATATCCTTTTACTTTATTTATTAAATCATCTGAATTAAGCATACACCTTATTATATCATTAATTCAGATTTGTTTAATAGATCTTATGTCTCTATTTGGTAATGATATTATGAGTTTTTTAATGTGATCTTTGGAAATTGGGTGTTTCCAATTTTTATTTAATTCAAATAATGGAAAAAGGACAAAATTTCTATTGTGCATTCTTGGATGAGGTAAAATGATTTTTTGATTAATTTTTTTACTTTTATAATCAATTATGTCTATATCACATTCTCTAGGGGCATTTTTATACCTTTTTTTGCGACCAAGACTGATTTCAATGTCTTTGGATGCTTTAAGTAGTTCTAAAGGTTTTAAATCAGAAATAACTTCCAATACTATGTTTAAGTATTTAGGTTTACTTTCATCTGGCCATGATAAACTCTCATAAAAATTTGATGATTTGACAAGTCTAATATTTCTTAACGATAATTCATACTTAGCTTGTTCGATTTTATATCTTCTGTTTCCTAAATTTGAGCCAATACCTAAATAAATACGATTAGCTTGATTTTCTAAAATATCTTGATTTGTCACGATTCCAATCCCTATCTTTTTTACTTGCTCTTTTATCATGCAGTTTTTTTCCTTTTGCTACAGCAAGTTCAATTTTTGCTTTTCCTTTTTTAAAATACATTTTAGTAGGAACAATGGTAAGACCATCTCTTTGAATCTTTCCTATTAATTTATTTATTTCCCGTTTATTTAGAAGTAACTTTCTTTCATCTGTTGGATTGTGGTTAGAATAACTAGCTTGTTTATAAGATGCTATATGAGAATTAATTAAAATCAACTCACCATCTTTTTCAACAGCATATGAATCAGCAATATTTACTTTTCCTTCTCTTATTGATTTAATCTCAGAGCCTTTAAGGACAATCCCAGCCTCTAATAAATCTTCAAAAAAATAATTAAAAGTAGCCTTTCTATTCAAACATATTATTTTTAAACCAGAATTGGTTTTTTTGTTCATTAAATTAATTTAGCTGTATGAAGAGCCTTTTTAACAATTTCTTTGGTAGTATCTGTTACTTTTACTAATGGTAATCTTACTTCGTCATCACATAAATTTAATAATTTTGCAGCGTACTTTACTGGGCTAGGATTGCTTTCAACAAACATAGCATGGTGAACAGGCTGCAATATTTCATTTAATCTCTCAGACTCTTTAATTTCATTATCATTGTTAGACTTTGAAAATCTTTGGAAATCAGAGCAAAGTTTTGGGGCAATGTTAGCTGTTACACTTATAGCACCTACTCCACCTTTTCTATTAAACTCTAAAGCGTTATCATCATTTCCTGTTAATTGTATAAAATCTTTACCTAATTTTTTTAATGTTTTATCTACTCTTGTTAAATCTCCTGTTGCATCCTTAACACCAATAATATTTTTTAATTCAAATAATCTTGCCATCGTTTCAACTGACATATCAATCACTGATCTTCCAGGAATGTTATAAATAAGAATTGGAATTCCACATTTATCATTTATTGCTTTATAATGTTGATAAAGTCCCTCTTGGGTAGGCTTATTATAATAAGGAGTTACAATTAAAGCTCCATCTGCTCCCATTTTTTCAGCATGAGTAGTCAATGAAATAGCCTCCTCAGTAGAGTTTGACCCAGTACCAGCAAATACAGGTAATTTTCCATTACTCTCTTTAACACATAAATCAATTACCCTTTCATGCTCATTATGGCTTAAAGTTGGAGACTCACCAGTTGTTCCAGCTGGAACCAAACCATTTGTCCCATTTTCAATATGAAAATGGATTAACTTAATGTAAGTTTCATCATCAAGTTTATCATTTTTAAACGGAGTGACTAAAGCAACATTTGATCCTTTGAACATAAATACTTATAACATAGTTTGTGAATTCATATACTAAAAGATTATGCTAAAAAAATTCATATTTTTTATCAATTTATTTTTCTTCTCTACTATTACTATTTTGTTTTCTACTGAAATAATACCTTTAAAGAAACCGATCCAAACTAAAGCAGAAAAGGACCAGAAGTTATTAATTGATGTAATGAAGCCTCTGCCAAAACCAATTCCCAAAAAAATAGTAGAGGAAATTAAAAAAAAGCCTGAAGGTGAAATAAAGTTAAAAGCTGAAAAAGACTTAGGTATTATTCTACCAAAAAAGAAACCTTTAATAGCTGGAACTAAAAAAACTGATACAGCGAAAAAATCCAAATATTATAACAAGAAAGATTTCGAAATTGCGAAAAAGGCTATTTCAGAAATGAAACAAGCAAAATGGCCTGCCGCATTGAAAACAGCAAAAAAAGCAAGAGATAAATCAGTCTATAATTTCATACAATGGAGACATCTACTAACTAAAGGAAATAAAGCATCATATTACGATTATAAAACTTTTATAGACAAAAATGAGGATTATCCACGATTGGGAAGAGTAAAATATTTAGCAGAGCATAAACTTTCTACAGACACTATTTCACCCAAAAAAATTATCGATTGGTTCGGTGTTGATGAACCTTTAAGTGGTTTTGGAAAAATGATACTTGGAGAAAGTATAATTCTCAATGGTAATACACAAAAAGGCATTTCATATATTAAAGAAGGATGGATTACTGCCGAATTAAGCAAATCTGAATTAAGATTCTATAGAAAAAAATTCAAAAAATATCTCAATGCGGATGATTATATTAAAAGAGCAGATTACTTGGCTTGGAATAATAAATACTGGGATTTAAAAAGATTATTAAGATATTTACCTAAAGATTATGAGTTGCTTTATACAGCACGTCAATTGTTAATGAGTAAATCGTATGGTGTAGATAATGCTATTTCTAAAGTTCCAGCAAAATTTAAAAACGATGCGGGTTTAAATTACGACAGATTAAAATGGAGAAGAAAAAGAGGAAGGGTTGATAGTTCTGTTGAAATTTTATTAAAAATTAAAAATACCAAAGATTATTTAGTCAGACCAGATAAGTGGTGGTTTGAAAGAGAAATCATTTCAAGATCATTAATTTATAAAAAGAAATATGCTTTAGCTTATAAAATTGCAAGTAATCATGCTTTGACTGATGGACCCGAATATGCGGCCGCGGAATGGATGAGTGGATGGATAGCATTAAGTTTCTTAGATGATCCTTTGTTAGCTAAGGATCATTTTGAAAATTTTTATAATAATGTTGGTTACCCGATAAGTACTTCGAGAGGAGCCTATTGGTTAGCTAAAACTTATCAGAAACTTGGTAAAAATGAATTAGCTAATGAATGGTTTGGTAAAGCATCTAATTTTCTAACTACATATTATGGTCAGTTAGCATTTATGGAGTTAAATCCCAATCAGCCTTTTGAACTATCTAGAGATATTGAAGTATCAAAAGAATATAGAGACTACTTTTTTAAAAAAGAATTAGTCAAAACAGTTTATCTTCTTGATGAGCTGAACGAAGATAAATATACAAAACATATTTTAAGACATTTGGCTAATGATGATATAAATAATGGTAGTGAAGTTTTAGCAGCAGAATTAGCAACAAGCATTGATAGATTTGATTTTGCTATTCAAATAGCAAAAATTGCATCATATGAAAAAAGATTTCATAACAAATATAATTATCCAATTATAAGTACTCCAAATTATATAAATGGAAGAAAAATTCCTGATACTGCATTTATACTGTCAATAATAAGACAAGAAAGTGAATTTGATTTAAGTGCTAACAGTCACGCAGGAGCAAAAGGATTAATGCAGCTCATGCCTTACACGGCAAAAGTAGTTGCTAAACAAGCAAAACTTCCTTATTCAAAATCTAGATTAACAAGAGATGCAGAATATAATATCAATTTAGGTTCTCACTATATAGCTGGACTAATTTTAGAATATGATGGTGCTTATCCCTTTGCAATAGCGGCCTATAATGCCGGACCTAAAAGAGTCAGATATTGGAAAAAAATAAATAAAAATCCACAAAAGAACCAAATTGATTATGTAAACTGGATTGAATTAATCAAATTTAAAGAAACAAGAAATTATGTGCAAAGAGTACTGGAGAACTACAACGTCTATCGTTATATTTTAGCTCAAAAGCCAGTTACAATGATAAATTTCTTTAAGGATGATCCTTTATACTAAAAATGGCGGAAGAGGAGGGATTCGAACCCTCGGTACAAGTTTCCTCGCACGGTCATTTAGCAAACGACTGGTTTCAGCCTCTCACCCACTCTTCCAATAAATTTGTCACTTCTGATTGTATTGAATAATCAATATTTATAAAGTAATTATTCAATAATTATGAAAAATAAGTATTCAATATTTTCACTTATTAAAAACGCTTTTTCTTATCATGAAAATTGGGAGAAAGCTTGGAAAGATCCTGAGCCTAAAAAAGAATATGATGCAGTAATTGTTGGTGGTGGAGGACATGGTCTTGCAACTGCCTATTATCTAGCAAAAAAACATAACATGAAGAATATTGCTGTTGTGGAAAAAGGTTGGATAGGAGGAGGAAATACTGGTCGAAATACTACAATAATAAGATCTAATTATTTATGGGATGCAAGTGCGGGTTTATATGACCATGCTCTTAAAATTTGGGAAGGTTTATCTCAAGAATTGAATTATAATGTTATGTTTAGTCAAAGAGGAGTTATGAATCTTGCACATAATTTGCAAGATGTTAGAGATTTAAAAAGAAGAACTCACGCTAATAGATTGAATGGTATTGATGCAGTTTATTTAAATACTGAAGAAGTTAAAAAATTTTGTCCAATCATAAATACCTCGCAAGATATTCGTTATCCAGTTTTAGGTGGAACTCTTCAAAGAAGAGCCGGTACAGCTAGGCATGATGCTGTTGCTTGGGGATACGCAAGAGGTGCTGATGAAATGGGTGTTGATATAATTCAAAATTGTGAAGTAAAAGGTATAAAAAGAAATGGTGATACAGTTGAAGGAATTGAAACGACTAAAGGATTTATCAAAACAAAAAAAATTGGAGTAGTAGCAGCTGGTCACTCCAGTGTAATAGCGAATATGGCTGGATTGAAATTACCTTTGGAAAGTAAACCACTTCAAGCTTTAGTGTCTGAACCAGTAAAACCAATAATAGATACAGTTGTAATGTCTAACGCTGTTCATGCATATGTCAGCCAATCTGATAAGGGAGAATTAGTTATTGGGGCAGGAACTGATGATTATGTATCTTACTCTCAAAAAGGAAGTCATGATATTGTGGAAGGAACTTTAAATGCAATTTTAGAACTATATCCAATATTTAGTAGAATAAGAATGCTTCGTCAGTGGGGTGGAATAGTTGATATATGTCCTGATGCAAGTCCAATCATAAGTAAAACTTCAATTAAGGGTTTATACTTTAATTGTGGTTGGGGAACTGGAGGTTTTAAAGCTACACCTGGCTCAGGGGATTTATTTGCTCACACCATTGCAAATGACGAACCTCATAAATTAAATGCTGCGTTTAATATAAATAGATTTGTAAGTGGTGATCTAGTTGATGAACATGGTGCAGCCGCTGTTGCACACTAATGTTTTTAATTAATTGTCCTTTTTGCGGTGAGAGAGAACAAAGCGAATTTAAAGCTGGTGGTGAAGCACATATTGTAAGGCCAAAACAACCTACAGAACTAAGTGATGATGAATGGGCAGAATATTTGTTCATGAGAAAAAACATAAAAGGAGTTCAATTTGAAAGATGGAACCATGTTCATGGTTGTAGAAAATGGTTCAATATGGTTAGAGATACATCAAACGACCAAATAAAAGCTGTTTACAAAATGGGTGAAAAGCCACCAGTAAAATAGAATGTCTAATAATTTAAGATTTAAAACAAGTAAATTTATCGATGAGACTTATCGAGTTTCTTTTAAATTTAATAACAAAACATATTTCGGTTTTAAAGGTGATACTCTAGCATCAGCTTTGTTGGCTAATGGAATTCATCTTGTTGGACGAAGTTTCAAATATCATAGACCTCGAGGAATTATGACATCAGGTTCTGAAGAACCTAATGCAATTATTCAATTGCATGATAATTCCTCAAGAACTGAACCAAATGTAAGAGCTACAGAGGTCGAAATCTATGAAGGTTTAGTTGCATCTAGTCAAAATTGTTGGCCTAGCGTTAATTTTGATATTGGTGGAATTAATAATCTATTATCCCCTATCTTACCTGCAGGTTTTTATTATAAAACTTTTATGTGGCCTGCAAGTTTCTGGGAAAAGTATGAATACTTTATTAGAAAATCTGCGGGTTTAGGTAAATCACCTAAAGTAGCTGATCCAGACATATATGAACATAAATATATTCATTGTGATGTTTTGGTTATTGGAGCAGGTATATCAGGAATAATGGCAGCTAAAATGGCAGCTAAAAATGGTTTTAAGACTCTTTTAGTTGATGAAAAATCTTATTTGGGGGGATCTTCTATTTATGATAACTCAGAATTTTCAAAAATTAATAATCAAATAACAAGTTCATGGTTAGAAAAAGAAATCAACGAAATATCTAAATTAGAAAATTTAGAAATAAAAACAAGAACTAGCGTTGCAGCATTCCATGGATACAACTTTTTATTGGCTCGTGAAAATCTCACTGATCATTTGCCGATTAATCAAAGAGAAAATAAAGTAAGACAAAGATTATTAAAAATTAGAGCTAAAAAAGTAATCACAGCAACTGGCTCTATAGAAAGACCTTTAATATTTGATAATAATGATCGTCCAGGGATAATGTTATCTTCAGCAATTAAAAGATATATTGATTTGTATGGTGTGGCATGTGGTGAAAATAATATTCTTTTTACCAATAACGATACGGCATATGAAACAGCCATGAGTTTAATTCAAAGAGGAATTAAAATTAATGCAATAATTGATAATAGAGAACAAATTGACTCTAAAATTTCATACGAAGTTGAGAAAAATAATATTAAAATTTATAAAGGTTATACTGTCGTTGATACTTACGGATATAGAAGAATTAATAAAATATCCATCATGAAACTTTCAAAAGATGGTCAAACAGTCATTGGTGACAAAACAAAGTTGAATTGTGATTGTTTAGGTGTATCTGGTGGTTGGACCCCAGCAGTACACTTGTTTACACAATCAGGAGGTAAATTAAAATTTAGAGAAGAAGATCAAGTATTTATACCTAATGTTTATCCCTCAGATCAAATAAGTATTGGATCTTGTAATGGAGACTTTGGTTTAGAGGAGATAATAAAGAATACCTTGTCTTCTATTAAAAAGTTTCTTGATATTGACAATTCTGAATACAAAACTGTTGAAACAATCTCTGGTTTAAATCAATCAAAGAGAAATATTTGGTTATTACCATCTGATAAATCCATAGGGAAAACTAAATCTTTTGTTGATTATCAAAACGATGCAACTGCAAAAGATATTAAATTAGCTCTAAGAGAAGGTTTTAGATCTATAGAACATGTAAAAAGATACACCACTACAGGTATGGGAACTGATCAAGGTAAACTCGGTAATATGCATGCTTTAGGAATTATCTCAGAAACAGCGGGAACTAAAATGGGTGAACACGGAACTACAACTTTTAGACCTCCTTATACACCTCTCACTTTTGGAACTATTGTTGGAAGAAATGTAGGAGAATTTTTTGATATATTTAGACGTACTCCAATACATGATTGGCATGTTGCCAACAACGCTGAATTTGAAAACGTTGGTCAATGGAAAAGAGCTTGGTACTATCCAAAGGATAATGAAAATATGCATCAAGCAGTACAAAGAGAGAGTAAAGCTGCCAGAGACTCAGCGGGTATTCTAGACGCATCAACATTAGGAAAGATTGATATTCAAGGTACTGATGCCTCAGAATTTTTAAATCGTGTTTATACTAACGCTTGGTCAAAACTAGCTATAGGTAAATGTCGTTATGGTTTAATGTTAAATGAAGATGGAATGGTTTATGATGATGGCGTTACAACTAGATTGGGTGAAAATCATTATATCATGACCACTACTACTGGTGGTGCAGCTAACGTGTTAGGAAAACTTGAAGATTATCTTCAGACAGAATGGCCTGAATTAGATGTCTATTTATCTTCTGTAACTGATCATTTTGCCACAATAAGTGTTTGTGGACCTAATAGTAAAAAAATTGTTTCAAAAGTTGTTCCTGATTTAGATCTTTCTGATGAAAAGTTTCCACATATGTCATTCAAAAATTCAAAAATAGACAACATTAAATGTCGAATAATGAGAATTAGTTTTACTGGGGAACATAGTTATGAAATTAATATCCAAGCAAACTTTGGTAAATCTGTTTGGGAAAAATGTATGGAAGCAGGTAAAGATTTTAATATTACGCCCTATGGAACTGAAACGATGCACTTATTAAGAGCAGAAAAAGGTTTTATAATAGTTGGTCAAGACACTGATGCAACACTAACACCAATTGATTTACAGATGGATTGGATAGTAAGCAAAAAGAAATATGATTTTATTGGAAAAAGATCATTATATAGATCTGATACTATAAGAGAAGATAGAAAACAATTAGTTGGTTTATTGACAGAAAATCCTGAGGAAGTTTTAGAAGAAGGCGCACAGATAGTTGCTGATATAAAAAAATCACCTATTGAAATGCTTGGCCATGTAACCTCAAGTTATTACAGCCCAAATTTAAAAAAGTCGATCGCATTAGGAGTTGTAAAAGGTGGAAAAAATATGTTGGGGCAAAAATTGATCATACCAATGGAAAATAAGAATATTAATGTAACTGTAGCTGATCCAGTTTTTTTAGATAAAGAAGGTGAAAGATTAAATGCTAAATTATAATCATACAATTAAAGAGGAAAAATCATATCAAGGTCTACAAATGAACGAGGTTAAACCTGTTATGAAATTGATAGTAAGAGGTAAAAAAAGAGAATTTTTATCAGCTGTTGGTAAATCTTTAAATATGGTTTTGCCTACAAAAGCAAATACTTCCACTCAAAGTGAAAAATTGACTGCTCTATGGTTGAGTCCTGATGAATGGATGATTTTTTCAAATGGCGTTGTTAAAGAAAATACAAATTCTTATGAAACTGAAACACTTTTGAATAAAAACATATCTAAATTAAATTTAGGAGCTGTGGTGGATGTCACAGATCAATTCGTGAGGATTAATCTCAAAGGGGATAAGATATATGATTTGTTTCAAACAGGCTCTCCTTTTAATTTTAATGATTTTAAAGGTAAAATTGGCTCAGTGACCCAAACAATTCTCACAAAAATAGATGTAATCATTCATAATCAAAATAAAAATGAAGTGAATTTGTTTGTAAGACGCTCATTTTCTGAGCATTTATTCGCATGGATGAATGATAGTGCGTCAAGATTATAGTCACATTTAGATCTCAAATAAGTTAAATAAAAAATATGAAAAAATTATTTTTAGTAGCATTATTTGCTCTTTTACCCTTCTCACTAAATGCAGAATCTAATCTAGATAAAATTTTGTCTTCTGGAGTACTTAAAGTTGGTACCACTGGAGATTGGGATCCTATGACAGTCAAAGATCCTGCAACCAACAAATATAAAGGTTTCGATATCGATGTAATGAATCAATTAGCTAAAGATATGGGTGTAAAAATTGAGTTTGTACCTGCAGAATGGAAAACTATTGTTTCAGGAATAACATCTGCAAGATATGATATCTCAACTAGTGTTACAAAAACGCCAAAGAGAGCTGAAGTAGCTGGTTTTACCGATACCTATTACAAATATGCTACAGTGCCACTTGTTCTCAAAAAGAACTTAAAAAAATTTCCAACTTGGGACTCGCTTAATAATTCAAATGTAACAATCGCAACTACTCTTGGTACTTCTCAAGAGGAAAAGGCAAAAGAATTTTTCCCAAAATCAAAATTAAACTCAATTGAAGCACCAGCAAGAGACTTCCAAGAAGTCTTGGCAGGTAGAGCTGATGGTAATATTACAAGTTCAACAGAGGCAAATAAATTGGTCATTAAATATCCTCAGTTAGCAATCGTTCCAGATGGTGGAAAAAATCCAGCATTTTTAGCAATGATGGTACCAAAGGGTGATACTAAGTGGAATGATTATGTTAATAAATGGATTAAAGACAAAAAATCATCAGGCTTCTTCGCCAAGTTATTAGCTAAATATAATCTAAAGAGCTTATAAAAAATTAGTAATTAATTTTTTATTCTTTATAACTTAAAGAGTGAAAAATCTTTTATTACTAATTCTAATTTTTCCATTAACGTCATGTGGTAAAAGTGAATTAAACTGGTTAATCTTGTCACCAAACAATATTGAGGGATTAACTAATCTGAAGTTTTTATTAAGTGGTATAACAACTACTATTTATATTAGTATAGTCTCAATCATTATTTCAATTATTCTAGGTCTTTTAATTGCTATTCCATCACTGGCTAAAAGTAAATTCTTAACCTACCTTAATATTGGCTATGTTGAGATTGTAAGAGCAATTCCTTTACTGGTTTTAATTTTATGGATTTACTATGGTCTTCCAATTATGACGGGTATAAGTTTTAGCCCATTCGTTTCTGGTATCATTGCGCTGTCGATTAGCGAAAGTGCTTTTCAAGCAGAAATATTTAGAGCAGGAATTAATTCAATAAAAAAATCACAATGGGAAGCTGGAAGTTCTTTAGGATTAAGTTTTTTTAGGAAATTAAGATTAATAATTCTACCTCAAGCAATAAAGAATATTTTACCAGCTATTGGTAATCAATTTGTATATGTGCTTAAAATGTCCTCTCTTGTATCGATAATTGGTATTGGAGATCTGACTAGAAAAGCAAACGAATTGGTTGTGACAACCTATAGACCATTAGAAATATATACATTTCTAATTCTAGAATATTTAGTCTTGATA
Organism: uncultured Pelagibacteraceae bacterium; assembly: GCA_902573465.1. GTDB lineage: Bacteria > Pseudomonadota > Alphaproteobacteria > Pelagibacterales > Pelagibacteraceae > Pelagibacter. The sequence goes on along the minus strand of CACGJX010000004.1, from coordinate 18,838 downwards.
TTAATTGTTTCTTATCTTGTAAGAAAATTAGAAAAAAAATTACAAAAAGATTAATTTTTTCTTCTATAGTCCCAAGGATATTCAAAAGTCATTGCCCACATACCCTTTTTATTTTTTTTGGCATAATTCTCATCTGGAATATATTTTGTTGAATATTTCCTGTAAGCAAAAGCATAACCTTCTCGAACAAGATACTTAGATAGGCTTTGATTATTTACAAAACATTCAGCTAAAATTCTCTTATATCTATCTATACCCTCCTTGACACATCTTACTTTGTTTTTACCTATCTTATTAATAAGTAATTGTTTTGCTTGAACTCCACATTTGATAACCTCATTATTCTTATTACAAATTTGTTTAATTTCAGGAGTATCAATCCCACTAAAACGAATTTTTTCGTTTTTTAAATGAATGGTATCTCCGTCTATAACCTTTATTTCACTAGATTTTACATCAAGGTATGTAACAAAGAAAAATATTAGACAAATACTAGTAAGTAAAAAGACTTTTTTTTTGTTTGAAAACATTATTCAAAAAATACCCAATAAACATTAGAACTGCAATTCCCATAAACCAATTTGTTACTAAAATCGTATAAAAAATATCCTCATAATCCCCTCCTTTAATATTAATTACATACCATAAACTTAAAAATGGGAGAGCTGTTAATCTAAGAATACTTAGATAAAGACTGTACAATGGTTTTTTCACTGCTTGGAATACTGCAGTGGTTATAAAAAAAACAGGATAAATTGGGCCAATTAATGCAGCAACTTTTAAATATATCGCACCATGCTTTATTGCCTCTTGGTTATCAGTAAATAATGAAACTAAAAACTCTGCACCTAAAAATATTATTATTCCTGCAGATATCATAAAAGATGATCCAAACATTAAAGCTTTTCTGTATAATTCTCTCAATCTATCATAATTTTTTGCACCAAAATTTTGTCCCCCAATTGATAATACCGCTGTATTTAATCCAATTACAGGAAGTAGAAAAACTTGTTCAATTCTAAGAGCAGCACCATAACCAGCAGTAGCTAAATCTCCAAATTGACCAATGAAGTAAAGGATGTTGAACAAACCAACACCAATCAACAACATGCTAAACATCACAGGAATCGTCTGATACAAGAGTTCACCAAGAAGATCAAATTTTGGAATAAAACACTCAGGCTTAAGATATTGTTTTAATTCACAACAATAAACTTTATATGCTAAATACAAAAGACCAACAAACTGAGCCACTACAGTAGCTATTGCAAGTCCAGCTATACCAAATGCTGGAATAAAACCATAACCAAAAATAAATAATGGATTTAGAATAATATTTAAAAAGAAACTAAAAATTAAAACGTTTCTGTAACTTTTTGTATCCCCTTGCGCATTTAGAGTTCCATTTAAAGAGATTTGTATCAAAACAATTATAGTTCCATAAAAAATTACATCTAGATATTTTCTAGTTAATATAATTGCCTCTTGGTCTGATCCCATAAGAGAAAGTAAAAAATCTGAAACATTTAAACCAAAAAAAGTAACTAGTATGGATAAAAAGATTGCAAAAATAATTGATTGAGCAACAAATAATGACGCCTTCTTTTTATTATTAGCCCCTATATTATTTCCAATTAAAGTATTAGTTCCAGCAGTTAATCCAACACCTATTGCAATAATAGTAAAATAAATTGGAAAAGATTTTGCGATCGCTGCTATTGCTTCAGCAGATATTCTTCCTGCGAACCATGTGTCTACTAGATTGTAAAAGGTTTGAAATAATGAACCAACACTTGCTGGAATAGTAACTTTTCTCAATAAAAACCATATTGGATCTTTAGTTAATTTGAAAGATTGTGACAAATAAATCCTTAGTTAAATTCTTTTTGAAAATTATATTTTTTTCCTGATAGCTTTGCCTTGTATATCTGACTTTGTCTCATTCTAAAACGAGATTTTTGGTTTTTTGAGAGTTTATCAAAACAATTAGGACAAGTTACACCCTCCTCATATTTTTTAGATTTTTTATCTTTAATCGAGATTGGTTGTCTGCATCCACCACAAATTGAATAGGTTCCTTGTACTAATCCGTGTTTTAAACTTACTCGGTTATCGAATACAAAACATTCGCCTTTCCATAAACTTTTTTTTGGTTTGATTTTTTTTAAGTAATTCAAAATTCCACCCTTTAATTGATAAATATTTTTAAAACCTTTTCTTTCTAAAAATACAGAGGCTTTTTCACACCTAATTCCACCAGTGCAAAACATTGCTATTGGCTGATCTTTTTTTAACTTTTTTAAGTATTTAGGGAAATCTCTAAAATTACTTATATTTGGATTTACTGATTTTTTAAAAGAACCAACTTTATGTTCAAAAGGTTTTCTTGCATCTAATAAAAGAGTTTCTTTTTTTTCAATTAATTTATTCCATTTTGTTGGATCAATATGAGTATTCTTTTTTGCGATCATATTCGAGATTTTAAGATCCATTGGAACAACTTCACTTTTAATTTTCACTTTAGGTTTATGAAAAGGTTTAAATTTACTTATTGAATTATTGACACTATCAAATTCTTTAATATTCAAAATTTTTTTTAATTTAATAATTGTAGTTTTAATATCTTTATTCATTCCAGAAATAGATCCATTTAAACCTTCTTTGGATATGATAATTGATCCATTAATATTTTTATTAGTTAAAAGATTACTCAATATTTTTTGATTTTTTTTTAAATCATTTATTTTTTGAAATTTATAAAAACCAAATACAGTGAACATTAAATCTTCCTACAAACAGTCATTCCATCACCAAAAGGTACCATGACCTTTTCAATCCTTGTATCCTTAGAGATAAAATCATTCAAATCTCTAATACTTTTTGTAATTTTATCATTTATATCTTTGTTAACAACTTCCCCATGCCATAATACATTATCAATTATCACTAAACCCTCTTTATTCAATAAATCTAAAGAAATTTCATAATATTTTTTATAATTCATTTTATCTGCATCTATAAAAACTAAGTCAAATTTTTCATTTCTTATACTCATTAAAGTTTCTAATGCTGGTTTAATCATTGTTTTAATCTTATGATCTTGATTGGCCTTTTTAAAAAAGCTTTGTGCAACTTTGGTTGTTTCCACATTTTTATCTAATGCAATTATACTGCCTTCATCTGGTAAGGCTAAAGCCATGGATAATGTACTTAAACCTGTAAAAGTTCCTATCTCAAGGACTTTTTTAATTTTAGAAACTTTAATAATCAGATGTAGAAATTGACATTGAGAAATAGATATTTGCATTCTTTTTGAATCACCAAGAGATAGGTTGTAATCTATTATTTCTTTTTGAATTGGATGTAATTTCAAACCATTCTTTAGAATATAATCTTGTAAATGTTTTGTGATATTAAGGTCTGAACCCATAACCTTATAATTTTTTCTTTAGGATCTCATTTATTAATTGAGGGTTAGCTTTTCCACCTGAGGCCTTCATTGCTTGACCAACAAAAAAACCAAATAATTTTTCTTTACCTTGTTTATATTCAATGGCTTTTTCTCTATTGTCGTTAATTATTTTGTCAATTAATGCCTCTAAAGCTTTTGGATCACTTTGTTGTTTTAATCCTTTTTCCTCCACAATCTTTTGAGGATCTTTATCACCATCTATCATCAATTCAAAAACAGTTTTTGCTATCTTTCCTGAGATAGTTCCATTCTTAATAAGATTTATCAAAATAGCGAAATTCTTAGCGCTCACTGGACTTTGAGAAATTTCTAAACCTTTGCTATTTAAAACAGCAAATAGTTCTCCTGTAATCCAATTGACTGCTAACTTAATATCTTTGTTTTTACCCATTTTAGCTACAACCTCTTCAAAGTATTTTGCAGTATCAATATCAGACACTAAAATATTTGCTTCATAAGAAGACAATTTAAACTCTTCAATAAATCTTTTCTTTTTATCATCTGGAAGTTCTGGAATATCATTTTTAAGTTCTTCAATAAATTTTTCCGAAACCTCCAAAGGTAATAAATCAGGGTCCGGAAAATATCTATAATCATGAGCGTCTTCTTTTGATCTCATTGACCTTGTCTCATTTTTCCTCGTATCAAAAAGCCTTGTTTCTTGATCAATAGTTTTGCCCTCTTCTATTAAATCAACTTGCCTATTAGCCTCATATTCTATCGCCATTTGCATAAACTTAATTGAATTAACATTTTTAATTTCACATCGAGTACCGAATTCTTTTGAGCCCTTTGGTCTTACAGAAACGTTCACATCAGCTCTTAAAGAGCCCTCTTGCATATTTCCATCACAAGTTCCTAAATATCTCATTATAGATCGTAATTTTTTAATGTAAGCATTAACCTCATCTGGGGATCTTAGATCAGGCTTGCTCACTATTTCCATTAAAGCTACCCCTGATCTGTTTAAATCAACAAAGGTATTTTGTGGGTCAAGATCATGTATACTTTTTCCAGCATCTTGTTCTAGGTGTAATCTTTCTATACCAATTTCTTTTTGACCATTAGGCATATCCAAAATAACTTTTCCCTCACCTACTATAGGATCTTTAAATTGTGATATTTGATATCCTTGAGGTAAATCAGCATAAAAATAATTCTTTCTATCAAATACTGAACGTTTATTAATTTTTGCGTTAAGGCCAATGCCAGTTTTAATTGCTTGTTTGACACAAAATTCGTTTATTACTGGTAACATTCCTGGAAATGCAGCATCAACTAAACTAACCTGTGTATTAGGTTCCGCTCCAAATTTGGTTGCTGAAGTAGAAAATAATTTAGATTCAGATAAAACTTGAGCATGAACCTCTAAACCAATTACTACCTCATACTGATTATCTTTTCGATTGATCAAATATTCTGAATCTTTTTTACTCATTTTATCCACCAATCGGTAATTTTGTTTTTAAAATTGATCTTTTCTTCCATAGCGTAAGCTATATTCAGTATATTTTGTTCATCAAAAGCTTTGCCAATAATTTGTAAACCTAAAGGATAACCTTTTGAGTCATGTCCTGCAGGTATTGAGATGCCTGGAAGTCCAGCTAAGTTAACAGGCACTGTAAATATATCATTAAGATACATTGAAACTGGGTCATTCGTTTTTTCACCTATTTTGAATGCTGAGCTAGGTGTTGATGGAGTTAAAATTGCATCAACTTTTTTATAAGCCTCATCAAAATCATTTTTGATAAGTTTCCTTACTTTTTGAGCTTTAAGATAATACGCATCGTAATACCCAGAAGACAAAACATAAGTTCCAATCATAATTCTTCTTTGAACTTCAGCTCCAAAACCTTCTGATCTAGTTTTTTCGTACATATCGATTAAATTTTCACCTTTTGCTCTAAATCCATACTTTACACCATCATATCTTGCTAAGTTTGATGAAGCCTCTGCTGGAGCAACTATATAATATGTTGGTAAGGCATAACTTGTATTTGGGAGAGAAATATCAATAGTTTCAGCACCACAATCTTTAATATATTGAATACCTTTTTGCCAGAGATCTTCAATTTCTTTTGGCATACCGTCGACTCTATATTCTTTTGGTATTCCAATTTTTTTTCCTTTTATGTTATTTGTAAGTTCTTTGCTGTAATGATTTCTTTTAAATTCTATTGAAGTAGAGTCTTTAGGATCATAAGAACTAATCACTTCATGCAATAAAGCACAATCCTTGACATTTTGTGCCATTGGTCCTGCTTGATCCAATGATGAAGCAAAAGCAACTATTCCATATCTTGAACAGCTTCCGTATGTAGGTTTCAATCCAACAATTCCAGTGAAAGAAGCTGGTTGTCTAATTGATCCACCAGTATCAGTACCAATTGTAACAGGAGTTAATTGTCCAGCTACAGCTGAAGCTGAGCCACCAGATGATCCACCTGGAACTAAATTTTTATCAATAGGACTTTGAACATTGCCAAAAAAACTTGTTTCATTTGATGAACCCATTGCAAACTCATCGCAGTTTAACTTACCTAAAAGTATTGCACCTTCATTCCAAATATTTTCTGTTACTGTTGACTCATAAGTTGGAACAAAATTATTTAAAATTTTACTACCAGCAGTTGTTTTAATGTCTTTTGTGCAAAATAAATCCTTAACTGCCATTGGTATACCTGGCAGTTTTAAATTAAAATTAGGTTTTTGATCAAATTTTTTTGCTTTATCTAGAGCTGATGTAAAGTCATTTGTAATATAAGCATTCAATTCCACTGACTTTTCAGATCTATCAATAAATGCTTTGGTCACATCTGTTGAAGAAAGTTTTTTATTTTTAATATTTTCAACAAGTTCTGTAAGGGATTGTTTTGTAATATCTGACATTATTCAATAACCTTGGGTACTACAAAATAGTCCTCATTATTTTGAGGAGAATTTTTAATAATTTGTTCTCGTATATTTTTACTTTTTACTTCATCAGATCTTAATTTTAATGTTGTTTCTGCAATAGAAGTTAATGGTTCTACATTGTCAGTTTTTAATTCATTAAGTTTTTCAATAAAATCAAAAATAGAATTTAAATCACCGGCTAATTTTTCAGCTCTTTGCTGGTCAACTGAAATTCTTGCTAATTTAGATATATGTTTTATTGTTTTAAGATCTATACTCATATGCTATTTAAATATGAGGCAAAGTATCACTTAAGTTTAAAATATACAATATGATCACTTTAGAGGAATTTAAAAAAAAACACTCAGATAAGTGTAGATTGATAGGTTTAGACCTTGGATCTAAAAGAATTGGTGTGTCAATCTGTGATGACAAACAACTAATAGCCACTCCATTAAAAACAATAAATAGAAATTCGTTAAAAGATCTAGTTGATGAACTAAGATTAATCATTAATGAAAATGATATAAAAGGAATTATTATTGGAAATCCTTTAAATATGGATGGATCCTCAGGTAGGTCAGCTCAATCTGTAAAAGATACAACTGAAAATATTGAAAAAAACTTGGATATTCCAATTTGTCTCTGGGATGAAAGACTCTCAACTGTTGGTGCATTTAATCTGTCTAGCCAGTTAGATATTAATGTGAGTAAAAGAGAAAAAAAGATCGACGAAAACGCTGCTGCTTTTATATTACAAGGAGCTTTAGATTTTTTGAATAATTAATACTTGCTATTATAGAGGTTTATAGTTATAGAGTTGGTTTTAATGGCAATTAAATCAAATCAGGCTATTAAAATTTCTCAAAAACACCTATTAGGAATTCAAGATTTATCAATTAATGATGTTAACTTAATACTTGATGAAGCAAATTCATTTATTAAAGTAAATCAAAGTAAAAATAAGAAAGTTGATGTTTTAAGAGGTAAAACTCAAATTAATTTATTTTTTGAACCTTCCACTAGAACTCAAAGCTCTTTTGAATTAGCCGGTAAAAGACTTGGGGCTGATGTTATGTCAATGAATATCAGCAACTCAGCAATTAAAAAAGGTGAAACGTTGATAGATACAGCAATGACGCTAAATGCTATGCATCCTGATATTATCGTAATTAGACATCAAGATTCTGGAGCATGTAATCTACTTTCACAAAAAGTAAACTGTGCAGTTCTTAATGCTGGTGATGGAAGAAGAGAACACCCTACTCAAGCTTTGTTAGATGCATTAACAATTATTACTCGTAAAAAAAAAATACAAGGATTAAAAATAGCAATCTGTGGAGATATACTTCATTCAAGAGTTGCTAGATCAAATATTTATTTACTAAGTATGTTAGGAGCAGAGGTGAACATTATTGCTCCAACAAATCTCATGCCAAAAGAAATTGAAAAATTTGGTGTGAACATTTTTACAGATATGAAAAAAGGATTGAAAGATTGTGATATTGTTATGATGTTGAGATTACAAAATGAACGAATGACAAGTTCATATCTTTCATCCAATAGAGAATATTATGAATATTATGGATTAACTACTGACAAATTAGAACATGCCAAATCTGATGCTTTAATAATGCATCCTGGTCCAATGAACAGAGGTATAGAAATAGATACAATGTTAGCGGATGATATCAACAAAAGTTTGATTAAAGAGCAAGTTGAATTAGGTGTCGCGGTGAGAATGGCTTGTCTTAAAATATTTTGTACATAATGAAAAAACAATATTTTATAAATGCAAATATAATTGATCCTTATAACTCCATGAATGAAAATGGGGGTCTGATTATAAGTGAAGATGGAAAAATTGAGGCCATAGGAAAAAAAGTAAATATTAATAATTTACCAAGTAGAGAGAAGCCAATTGATTTAAAGGGTAAGTATATTTTCCCTGGATTAGTCGATATGCGAGTTTTTGTTGGTGAACCAGGCTATGAGTATAAAGAAAATTTTAGAACACTGAGTAACGCGGCACTCTCAGGTGGTGTCACTTCAGTTGTAACAATGCCTAATACAGATCCAGTAATTGATAATGTTTCTATAGTCGATTTTCTAAAAAGAAGAGGAAGAGATAAATCAAAGATAAATATTTTTCCATGTGCCTCCTTAACAAAAAATACTGAAGGTACAAATATGACTGAATTTGGTTTGTTACAAAATAAAGGAATAATTGCATTCACGGATGGCGTTAAAACAATTCAAAATCCAAGATTGATGTCTAGAATAATGAACTCTGCTAAAGATTTGGGTAGTTTAATAATGCAGCACGCTGAAGATTATGAGCTAGCAAAAAATGGTATGATTAACTCCGGAATAATTGCTTCAAAATTAGGTCTATCTGGTATACCTGAAATCGCTGAGCGTATTCTGATCGAGAGAGATTTAACATTACTGGAAAAGGTTAAATGTAGATATCATATCTCTCAATTGTCATCACAAAGGTCTGTCGATGTAATTAAATCAAGAAAGGAAATAGTAAAATTCACATGTGGTGTTTCGATTAATAACTTATCTTTAAATGAAAACGACATAGGAGATTTCAAAACATTTTTGAAATTATCTCCGCCATTAAGAAGAGAAGAAGATAGACTAGCTTTAGTACAAGGTTTAAAGGACGATTTAATTGATGTAATAGTTTCAGACCACAAACCTGAAGATGAAGAGTCAAAAAGATTAACATTTGCTCAAGCAGCAACTGGTGCGTCAGGTATAGAAACTCTGCTGTCTCTAAGTTTAGAATTATATCATAACGGATCACTCAAATTAGAGACAATTATAAAAGCATTAACATCAAACCCTGCTAAAATATTAAAGATAAATAAAGGGAACCTATCTATTGGTAATAATGCCGATCTTTGTATAGTAGATATAGATAAACCGTGGATTGTAAAAAAAGATAAACTTATCTCAAAATCAAAAAATACATCAATCGAAGATAAAAAACTTCAAGGCAAAGTTACAAATACATTTGTAAACGGTAAAGAATTATTTAAGCTATAGCATGGATATTTTAATCATAGGTATAATTTCATATTTGATGGGTTCAATTCCATTTGGATTGTTACTAACAAAAATTTTTTTGAAAAAAGATATAAGAGATATTGGATCTGGAAATATCGGAGCCACAAATGTACTTAGAGCTGGTAACAAGACAGTTGGTTTCATCACGTTATCTCTTGATATTTTAAAAGCTGTTATCCCTGTAATATTTGTTAAAATTTATTACACTGATTATTTATATTTGGGATCATTATGTGCATTTATAGGTCATGTATTTCCTGTATGGCTCAAATTTAAAGGAGGAAAAGGTGTTGCAACATACGTTGGTATTCTATTCGCTATAAATATTTATTTTGGAATTATCTTTGCTTTATCTTGGTTTGTAATTTTTGCTATAACAAAATTTTCATCTTTATCTTCATTAGTTGCTTCTGTATCAGTTCCTGTTTATTTACTGGTTACGGGTCAATTCAAAGATATATTTTTTTTTATAATCATGTTTGTGTTAATATTTTTTACCCATCGAGAAAATATTAAAAGATTGAAAAATAAAGAAGAAACTAAGACAAAAATTTATTAATTTGACTATCTAACTCTTTTAGGTAGTTTATTATTTATGAACTTGGTCATTGTAGAAAGTCCAGCTAAAGCCAAAACTATCAATAAATATTTAGGTGATAATTATAAAGTATTAGCTAGTTATGGCCATATTAGAGATTTACCCTCTAAGAATGGTTCTGTTGATCCAGATCAAGATTTTAAAATGGAATGGGAGATCGATAGCTTTTCAAAAAAATATCTTAAAGAAATTACTGAAGCAGCCAAAGATTCTTCAAAAATTATATTAGCTACCGATCCTGATCGTGAAGGAGAGGCAATAGCTTGGCATGTAAAAGAGTATCTAAATGAAAAAAAACTTCTTAAAGATAAAGAAATAGAAAGAGTTGTTTTTAACGAAATTACAAAAAAAGCAGTAATTCATGGAATTGAAAATCCAAGACAAATTGAACCGCTTTTAGTTGATGCTTACATGGCTCGTAGAGCCTTAGATTACTTGGTTGGCTTTAATATTTCACCAATATTATGGACAAAACTTCCAGGCTCGAAATCGGCAGGAAGAGTTCAATCAGTAGCTTTAAAATTGATAACTGAAAGAGAACATGAAATTGAATCCTTTAAACCAGAAGAATTTTGGACTTTAAGTGTCAAATTTAAAGATGAAAAAAATCAAAATATCTTTGCAAGTATTAGTCAACTAGATAACGACAAAATTGAAAAATTCTCTTTTAGAAATAAAGATGATATAAATAAAGCTATATCAAGCATCAATCAAAAAAAATTTAGTATTACTGATATATCAAGTAAAGTGATAAATCGTAATCCATCAGGACCATTTACTACATCAACTCTTCAACAAACAGCTTCAAGTCGATTAGGGTTTGGTGCATCAAGAACTATGCAAATTGCTCAAAAGCTTTATCAAGGTGTTGAAATTGAAGGAGAAACTATTGGTTTGATAACATACATGAGAACAGATGGCACTAATTTGTCAAAAGATGCTGTTGTGGCTTTTAGAGAATATATCAAAAAAGAAATTGGTAATGAATATTTACCTGAGAGTGCTTTAAATTACTCTGGTAAAAAGGCAAAAAATGCACAAGAGGCACATGAAGCAATAAGACCCACAGATGTTATCAGGACACCCCAAAGTGTAAAAAAGTATCTAAGCACAGATCAAAATAAACTTTATGATTTAATATGGAGTAGAGCTTTATCTTCTCAAATGCAATCTGCTAAATTTGATAGAAATACTATAACGATCACATCAAATAATAATGATACAATATGCAAAGCAAGTGGATCAGTTCTCAAATTTGATGGATTTTTGAAGATATATAATAATCAAAGTAAGGATGATGACGAAAACATTCTACCCTCTGTATCTAAAGGACTTGTTAATATTGAGTCCTTAATAGATGAACAGCATTTTACACAACCCCCTCCTAGATATTCTGAGGCTAGCCTAGTTAAAAAACTAGAGGAATTAGGAATTGGAAGACCCTCTACTTACGCAAGTATAATTTCTACAATAGCAAATAGAGGTTACGCGGAGATATTAAATAAAAGATTTTTTCCAACTGATAGAGGAAAACTTATTTCAGCTTTTCTTGAAAAATTGTTCTCAAAATATGTAGATTATAACTTTACTGCTGGTTTAGAGGATCAATTAGACGAAATTACAACTGGTAAAGAAAGCTGGTTAAAAGTTTTAGAAATGTTTTGGAAAGACTTCAATAGCAATGTGGCTGAAGTAAAGGAAAAAAGAACAAGAGAGGTCTTAGATCTTTTAAATGATAGTTTAGGAGATTTGGTTTTCGATAAGGATGATAAAGGAAATATTGTAAGAAAGTGTCAATTATGTAATTCGGGGACACTAAGCTTAAAAAATAGCTTTAGGGGTGGTGCGTTTATTGGTTGTTCAAATTACCCTGAATGTAAATTCACAAGACCTTTGTCTAAAGCAAAAGCAGCGGCACAAGCGCAGTTAGCTGAACCAAAATTTATTGGAAAACATGAGAACGGTAATGATATATATCTTAAAAATGGAAGATTCGGTCCATATTTACAATATGAAAAAATTTCTGAAGATATAGAGATTGAAAAAACACTAAAGAAAAAAAAGAAAACAAAAAAACTTAAATCGGATGTAAATGAACTATTAAAAAATGTCTCTATTCCAAAGGGTTTGGAACTAGACAGTATAAATTTAGAAAAAGCACAATTTTTATGCTCACTACCAAAATCTTTAGGAATAAATCCTGATAATCAAAAAGAAATTACTTTAAACACTGGAAGATTTGGTCCTTACCTAAAGTGTGAAAATAAATCAGCTCGAATAGAAAACATTGAAGAAATTTTCTCTATTGGTTTAAATAGAGCGATAACATTAATTGCTGAGGCTAAACCGGGTAGAATGTCCTCTTCAATGATCAAAGATTTAGGTGAACACCCTGAAGATAAAAAACCAGTTAGAATTATGAAGGGACAATACGGACCATATATCAAGTATAAATCTCTAAATGCGACAATACCTGAAGAAAAGGATCCAACAGAACTCACAATGGAAGAAGCATTAATATTGATTGAGAAAAGAAAAGAATACGATAAAACAAAAAAGAAAAAAAGGAAAAAATGAAAAATGTAATTTTTATAGTGATTTTGTTTTCTTTAAGTTTAAATACTTACTCTTTTTCCAGCGAAATTGATTGTAATGAATTTAAAAAACTTTCAGTAGATTATATGAAATGTAAAGCTAATTCTGTTAAAAAAAAAGCAATATCTAAAACTAAAAATTTTGTAGATGATACAAAAAGTTTTCAGAAGAAAGAATGGTCAACAGATAAAAATTAAATAATATAATATAAAAATTTATAAAAAATGAATTATCAAGAAAATTTAATTAAATTAGGTCTAAAGTTACCTGAGGCTAAAGCTCCAGTAGGAAATTATGTTGCAACTAAAATTTCTGGAAAAATGTTATTTGTGTCTGGACAAATTTCGATTAATGAAAAGGGTGAATTAATAAAAGGAAAAGTTGGAAAAGATTTAGATGTAGAATCTGGATATAACGCTGCCAAAAGATGTGCATTAAGCATAATTTCTCAAATAATGAAAGCTTGTGAAAATGATCTTACAAAAATTAAATCTTGCATAAAACTTACAGGTTTTGTTAATTCTACTGATAATTTTCAGGATCAGCCTAAAGTAATAAATGGCGCATCTGATTTAATCGTATCTGTTTTTGGAGAGGCAGGAATGCACACAAGAGCAGCTGTAAGTGTTAATAGTCTTCCGTTGGGTGTTGCTGTTGAAGTTGATGCTATATTTGAGCTAAATTAAAATTTACCTCCCAATACTATAATATTTAAAACCTTGTTTTTTAATTTTCATTGGAGAGTATATATTTCTCATATCATAAATAATAAATTTTTTATCTCTTACTAGACTCTTAAAATTAATTGATTTAAAATCATTCCATTCTGTATGAATAATCACAAGGTCTGAGCCCTGTACAGAATCTTTAATATTATCAATATAAAAAACATTTTTTATCTTTGAGAGCTCTTTTTTTTGACCTGTCGGATCAAAATAATTTATTTTAGCACCCTTTTTTGACAATGCGGGTATCATTTTTAAACTAGAGGAGTCTCTCATATCATCTGTGTTAGCTTTAAATGTGACACCTAAGAAAGTTATTTTTTTATTCTTAATTTTGTTGTCCAATATTTTATAGACTTTATTAAGTAAAAAATTAGATCTACTCTCATTTGATTTTATGACAGATTTTATAACAGAAAGATTTATTTTAAATTTGTCAGCTGTAGAAGTTATGGCTTTAGTATCTTTTGGAAAACATGACCCACCATATGCAGGTCCTGCTCTTAAAAAACGACTCCCTATTCTTTTATCTAGACCCATCCCAATTGAAATATCTTCCACATTTATTCCTGTTTTTTCACACAAATTTGCGATTTCATTAATGAATGTAATTTTCGTAGCTAAAAAAGCATTGGATGCATATTTGATTAATTCTGCAGCTCTTCTTGATGTGTGAATATATTGAGCTCCTTTAGAAATTAAAGGTGCATATAAACTATTCATTGCTCGGTTAGACTTTTTATCATTAGATCCAACAACTATTCTATCAGGAAAAATAAAATCTCGAATAGCTTCACCCTCTCTTAAAAATTCTGGATTTGATACAACAGAAAATTTATTCTTATTACTCTTTTTTTTTAGTAAAATTTTCTCAATTTCATCACCAGTTGTCACAGGTACTGTTGACTTAGTGACTATTATCTTAAATTTATTAATTGATAAACTTATCTCTTTTGCAACTTGAAAAATTTGACTTAGATCTGCACCACCACCTCCCTTTTTGGTTGGTGTTCCAACGCAAATAAAAATTATATCAGAATTTTTTATTGATTTTTTTAAATCCGATGAAAATTTTAATCTTTTATTCTTATAATTTTTAGTTACTAATTCAGTAAGTCCAGGTTCATAAATAGGAATTTTTCCTCTAGAAAGCAGATCAATTTTTTTTAAATCTTTATCAACACAAATTACATTATTGCCTAAATCAGCAAAGCAAACACCACTGACTAAACCTACATAACCTGTTCCTATCATACAAAGTTTCATGATTTAGCTATATCTAATGATGATTTAATATAACCATTCATACTTCCACAATCCAAATATTTCCCAGCAAAATTATGAGCAATAAATTTTTCATTGTTTTGTATCAATGATTGTATCGCATCAGTAATATGAATTTCACCACCTTTACCTGGTTTTTGATTTAATAATTTAGAAAATATTTTTTTTGGAAGAATATATCGTCCTATTACAGCTTTATTTGATGGAGCTGTTGAGATTGAAGGTTTTTCAATAACATCTTTTATAACGTAATTATTTTTATCTAATTTTTTTCCTAATTTATAAATTCCCCATCTTGAGACAGTTTTTTTCGGGACATTAATGCTTGCCATTACAGATGATTTATATCGATTATGTAAATTAATCATCGACTTCGAGCAATTTTTCCTAATTATTAGATCGTCTGGGAGTAGCATAAGAAAAAAATCATCAGTGATAAATTTTTTTGTTTTTAATACTGCATCGCCTGTTCCTAAAGGTTTATTTTGGTAAACAAATTTAATCATCTTTTTATATTTTAAAATTTTTTTATATTCTTTAATGACTCTAGGATCTTTTTTCTTTTTTATTATCTTTTGATAAAAGCTATCTTTGTAAAAATAATCTTTTATCATTTGTTTTTTTTTTGAAATTATAAAAATTATCTTTTTGATACCAGCATCTGCACATTCATCTAAAATATACTCAATTCCTGGTTTTCCATTTATAGGAAGAAGTTCTTTGGCAAATATACTGGTTAAAGGTAATAACCTTGTACCTAGACCAGCTAATGGAATAATTGCTTGTTTAATCATTTAAATGTTTTACTTATTAAAATGTTTTATACAAATGAAAACTTTATTAAACAATATTGATTTAAATGAGGCATTATTTGGCAATTCAAATATTGGGTTTGTACCTACTATGGGCAGCCTTCATGATGGTCATATCTCATTAATTAAAAAATCTCTAAAACTATCCAATAAAACCATTGTAAGTATATTCGTAAATCCTAAACAATTTAATAACAAACAAGACTACAAGAAATATCCTAGGAATATAAAAAAAGATCTGAAAATTTTAAAAAAACTAAAAGTGGATTATGTTTATTTACCTAAAATCAACGATATCTATAAAGCTAAAAACAAAATAAAGGTTAAACTCAACAAACAAGATAAAATACTGTGTGCCAAGTATAGAAAAGGTCATTTTGAAGGAGTGATTGACGTAATGACTCGTTTAACAAAAATAGTGAATCCATCAAAAATATTTATGGGTGAAAAAGATTTTCAGCAGTTATTATTAGTAAAAAGATTTGTTGAAAAAAATTTCAAATCTAAAATAATAAATTGCAAAACAATTAGAGATAAAAATCAATTGGCACTATCTTCTAGAAATATTCTTTTAAATAAGAATAATTTAAACAAAGCAGGAAAAATAACAAAGAATCTTATTAACTTTAAAAAAAAATTATTTAAAAAGAAAAATTTGAAAAATTTAGTTTTTAAAAAAAGAATGAACTTAAAAAAAAATATAATATTAAAATAGATTATCTTGAATTAAGAAATACAAAGAATCTTAAGTTGACTGATAAAATTAAAAATGCCAAAATTTTTATAGCATATTATATTAATAAGGTAAGACTTATTGATAACTTTTAATATTTACAAGAAATAAGCTCCAACACCTAAAAATGATACGAACCCGATAACATCAGTTATAGTTGTTACAAAAACACTTGATGCTATAGCTGGATCTATATTCATCTTTTTTAATGTGACAGGTACCAATATTCCAAACAAACCTGCAACAATCATTGTCAAAATCATTGAAATTGAAATTATTAAAGAGAGTGTAATGTCCTGAAACCATAATTGAACGATAAAAGAACTTATAATTGCAAAAATAATCCCATTTAAAATCCCAATATTAAATTCTTTAAAAATATTCTGATTAAAATTATTTTTTGTTAAATCATTAGTGGCAAGAGTTCTAACTGTTACAGCTAGTGTTTGCATTCCAGCGTTACCACCCATAGATGCAACTATTGGCATCAAAAAAGCTAGAACAACCATTTGTTCAATTGTTGCACCAAATAAACTTATACAATATGTTGCTAAAAACGCTGTGAAAAGATTTAATAATAACCAATTAAATCGTCTTTTAGTTTTAGTTATCACTCCATCTGTAATTTCTTCATCACCTACACCTGCTAATCTTAATGCATCTTCCTCAGCTTCTTCTTTTAAAACAGTTAAAACATCATCTGAAGTGATCATTCCAACCAACTTGTTATTTTTATCAATAACACAAGCAGAATTTAAATTATAATTTTCAAATGAATTACCAACTTCTTCTCTATCCATATCCACAGGAACTAAAAAAATGGAGTCATCCATAATTGATGACATCTTTGATTCCCTTGGTGTTCTTAAAACTTTAGATGATGGTACAGCACCAATAGGTTTAAAATTTTCATCAACAATATAAATTTCTAAAAATTGTTCCGGTAAATCTTTATTTTCTCTTAAATAATCAATAGTTTGACCAACAGACCAGTTACTAGGTATTGCAGTAAATTCTCTCTGCATAATTCTAGCTGCACTATCCTCAGGATAACTAAGACCTTCCAATAAAGCAAAACGATCTTTAGGTGGTAGTAAACTTAAAATAGAATTTTTATTTTTTTCATCTACATTCTCAAGTATAGCTATAGCATCGTCAGACTCCAAGTTTTTCAATATTCTAACTATCGCATCTGAGGAGAGATATTTTATAATTTCAGTTTGAACTGACTCATTTAACTCAACAAAAACTTCAGGATCTATTTTAAAATTATTAAGTTTAATTAAATTTTCTCTATCATTTTGCCCTAAGTGTTCTATGATATCAGCTGCATCAGCAGGGTGCATTTCTTTAAAGGAATTTGTAATAAAAGTTGCATCATTATTTGAAATTTTATCAGTGACTACTTTTATGTACTCTTTATTGAATTCAAAATTGACTTTTTTATCTTTGATTTTTTTAATTAAAGCCATAAATTATCCTATTATTTAGGTCGATCTTTTAATACATAATCAAAAGATTACAATTTTTAAATGAATATAGAAATTAAAAAGTCTGAAAAACCTATCATTTATGAGGACGCTAAAAAGATAATGGAAGAAAGATTGTTAAATGTGGATCAAAATAAATCAAATGAATTAATTTGGACTTTAGAACATCCGGACATTTATACAGCTGGGACAAGCTATAATGAAAGCGATATTTTAGATAAATCAATTAAGATTTTAGAGACTAATAGAGGGGGTAAAATTACTTATCATGGACCAGGTCAACTAATTTGTTATTTTGTAATAGACTTAAAAAAAAGAAAAAAAGATGTAAGAAATTTTATTACAATTATAGAAAAAACAATAATAGATACTTTACAATTTTTTAATATAAAGACTTTTTCAGATAAAGAAAATATTGGAATATGGTACAAAGATCATGAACAAACAAAAAAAGTAGCTGCGATTGGAGTAAGAATTAGTAAATGGATAGCTTATCATGGTTTTTCAATTAATATTAATAACAATTTAGATAAATATAAAGCGATAATTCCATGTGGTATTAAAGATAAAGGAGTCACAAATCTAAAACAAATTAACGATCAAGATTATAAAGTATTAGACAAAAAGCTAGTTGAAATCTTTATTTCAAATTTGAATAAGTAAGTCTTTTAATTTTTAATAATTTTTTAAAATAATCAGGTAATAAAGCTTTATAAGTATATTTTTTGTCTTTGATCATGAACTTTATTTCGTAAGCATGGAGCATTAATTCCTTGTTAATACCAATCATTTTGGTGAAAGATTTATATTTATTATCACCATATATTGAGTGACCAATATTAAAAAGTTGTTTTCTTAATTGATGTTTCCTACCAGTAATAGGTTTCATCTCAACAAGACTAGAATTCGAATTTTTATCAATGACTTTGTAAATTGTTTTTGCTTTTTCAATAATTTTTTTCCCATTATCATAACGCACTAAATCATAATTCCATTCTCCTGAATTTTTTTCAAGTTCACCATGACATATAGCTAGATAAGTTTTATGCACTTTTCTTAATCTAAATAATGATGTTAATAATTGTGCTGTCTCTCTGTTTTTAGCCATTAAAAAAACACCTGATGTATCTTTATCTAATCTGTGGACAGAAAA